>PDSL01000083.1 GCA_002748455.1 Ilumatobacter coccineus | reverse complement strand
ACCAAAGCCCACCACGTGATCTGGTGGCGCAACGGCGGAGAAACCAACCTCAACAACCTCCTGCCAGTGTGCACCCACCACCACACACTGATCCACGACAGTGGCTGGCAAGTAGAACTGAGCGAAAACCGAACCCTCACCATCACCCTCCCTGATGGCAACGTGCTCTCCACCGGACCGCCCGGCAGGGTGGCGGCGTAAGCCGCCCCGGTGTTGACGACGATGGCGTCCTACACATCTGGAGTGATACGGGTGGTCTGGAGGTCGCGGTCGGTCCGTCAGCGCCGACATCGCTGGGGTGTGACACCGCTTGGCTAACCTCGGTTCCATCGCGTCTCACCCTGCTCTCGATGGGTTTTCACCCGCAGTACGTGACTGGTTCGCGTCCTCATATCCCTCGCCAACCCCACCCCAGGTCGAGGGCTGGCCATCGATCGCCGGTGGCGATCACACCCTGATCTGCGCCCCCACCGGATCGGGCAAAACCCTCACCGCCTTTCTGTCATCGATCGATCACTTGGTCACCACGCCACCGGTAGACGACCGCACCCGACGCACCCGGGTGATCTATATCTCACCCCTGCGAGCCCTCGCTGTCGATGTTGACAAGAACCTGCGCTCACCACTGATCGGTATCGGTCACGCCGCTGAGCGGCTCGGAATACCGGTCACCATGCCCAAGGTGGCCATGCGCACCGGCGACACCTCAGCCAACGAGCGGTCCAAACTGATCCGCAACCCACCCGATCTCTTGATCACCACCCCCGAATCGCTCTATCTCATGTTGACCTCCCAGGCTGCTGAGACCCTCCGCGGTGTTGAGACGGTCATCGTCGATGAGATCCATGCTTTTGCGGCTACCAAACGCGGTGCCCACCTCTCGCTCAGTTTGGAACGGCTCGAAGAACTCACCGACCGGCCACCCCAACGGATCGGTCTGTCAGCCACCCAGCGTCCCTTGTCAGACACCGCCCGATTCTTGGGTGGCTATGCCGCCCCTGGCCAGCCTCGCCCGGTGACCATCATCGATGCTGCCGGATCAAAAGCGATCGAGGTCTCGGTCATCGTCCCGGTCGAGGACATGTCATCACCCGGTGACCCCAGCGTGCCCTATGGCGTTGACGAGGGCGGTGAGAAACGCACCAGCATCTGGCCATCGATCACCCCTCGCATCCTCGATCAGATCCTCGATCACCGCTCCACCATCATCTTCTGCAACGCCCGTCGCGCTGCCGAGCGCCTCGCCCAACAGCTCAACGATCTCGCTCTCGAGCGCACCCTCGACAGCGATCTCGACGACCATCCCAGTGACAACCCCGATCAGCTGCCGGGCGAGCTGGTGCGGGCCCATCACGGTTCGCTGGCCCGCGACCAGCGGGTCATGATCGAAGACCAGCTCAAGAGCGGCCATCTGAGAGCGATCGTGGCCACCTCATCGCTCGAACTGGGTATCGATATGGGGGCGGTCGACCTGGTGATCCAGATCGAATCACCGGGCTCGGTCAGCCGCGGCGTTCAACGCATCGGACGAGCCGGACACCGGGTTGACACGATTAGCCGAGGGGTCATCTTCCCCAAACATCGCGGCGACCTCATCGAAACCGCGGTGGTCGCCCGCCGCATGCTCGACGGCGAGATCGAACACTCCACCTATCTGCGCAACCCCCTCGATGTGTTGGCCCAACAAATCGTTGCCCATGTCGCCGCTACCGATCCTCCCGATGGCCTGTCCCTCGACTCGCTGGCGGCACTGATCCGCCGTAGTGCCAGCTTTGTCGATCTCAGCGATGACCAGCTCCACAACGTGATCGACCTGATATCGGGCCTATATCCCTCCGACGAGTTCGCTGAACTGCGGCCCCGGGTGGTGTGGGATCGGATCGATAACACCTTGCGGCCCCGGGCTGGAGCCAAACGCTTGGCGGTCACCAATGGGGGCACTATCCCCGATCGAGGACTCTTCGGGGTCTTCCTTCCCGACGGCACCCGGGTGGGTGAACTCGACGAAGAGATGGTCTATGAATCTCGGGCCGGTGAAGTCTTCGTGCTCGGGGCCTCGGCCTGGCGCATCGAAGACATCACCTTCGAACGGGTGACCGTCACGCCCGCTCCAGGGGTGCCCGGCAAGATGCCGTTCTGGCGTGGCGACCGCCCCGGACGACCTCTTGAACTCGGTCGCGCTGTGGGCCAGTTCGTGCGTGAGATCCGGGCCCGCAGCGATGATGGCGCTGTCGATGTGCTCGAAAACCACTATTCGCTCGACCCCTTAGCAGCTCGTAATGTGGTCAGCTATTTCGCCGACCAAGCCGATGCCACCGGGGTGGTGCCCGACGATCAGACAATCGTGATCGAACGGTTCCGAGACGAGATCGGCGACTGGCGAATATGCATCCTCAGCCCCTTTGGCACCCCGGTTCATGCCCCGTGGGCGATGGCGATCGAGAGTCGCTTGGTCGATCGCTATGGGCTGCCGATCGACACCATGTGGGGTGATGACGGGATCGTGATCCGGATCCCCGAAGCGATCGATGAGCTCGATCCCGACGATCTGATCTTCGATCCCGATGCGGTACGCGACCTGGTGGTGGCCTATCTGCCACAGACTTCGCTGTTTTCGGCCCGGTTCCGCGAAGCAGCCGGTCGAGCCCTGCTCTTGCCCCGATGGAAGCCCGGCAAACGCACCCCCTTGTGGCAACAACGCAAGAAAGCTGCCGATCTCTTGGCGGTGGCCGCCAAGTATCCGAGCTTTCCCCTCCTGCTGGAAACGTCGCGAGAGTGCCTCAACGATGTCTTTGATGTGCCAGCTCTCGCCGAAATCTTGGGGCAGATCCGATCCCGAGCGATCCGGGTCGTGTCGGTCACCACCGCGGTTGCCAGCCCCTTCGCGTCGAGCCTCATGTTCAACTGGATCGCCAATTATCTCTATGACGGCGACACCCCGCTGGCTGAGCGCCGGGCGGCAGCCCTGGCCGTTGACCGTGATCTCTTGCGCGACCTGTTGGGTACCGAAGAGTTGCGCGACCTGCTCGACGCTGGCGTAATCGCCGATCTGGAGCTGAACGTTCAGCGTTTGGCTGATGGATGGCAAGCGCGCTCAGCCGATGAGCTCCACGATGTCTTGCGCCTGGTCGGTGACCTGAGCCGCGACGAGATCGCGGTGCGCTGCGATGGGCCGGGCGGTGACTGGCTCGATGAACTCATCGCCGAACGGCGGGCCATTGCAGTCACCGTGGCTGGTGATGAGCGCTATATCGTCGCTTCCGATGCTGCTCGCTATCGCGATGGTCTCGGCTGCGCCATCCCGGTCGGCTTGCCCCACGCCTTCACCGAACCGGTTGAACGGCCACTGGTCGATCTGGTCAGCCGGTTTGCTCGCACCCATGGCCCCTTCGTGCCCGCCGAGGTGGCCGATCGGTTAGGTATCACCACCGACCGGGTTGAATCAGCCCTCGAGGCTCTCGTTGCCGACGACCGGGTGGTGATCGGAGAATTCCGTCCTGGTGGTCGAGGTCAAGAATGGTGCGATGCCGAAATCCTGCGTCAGATCCGCCGGAGCCGGTCGACCAGGTGGTGCTGGGACGATTCCTGCCCCAGTGGCACGGGATGCGCACTCCTCGGGCTGGCGTTGATGCCCTGGTCGATGCGATCGGGTTGGTCTCGGGAGCGCCACTGGTGGCCTCCACCCTCGATGATGACCTCTTGGGTCTGCGAGTCGCCAATTATCGCCCAGCTGATCTCGATGCCTTGATGACCGACGGCGAGGTGGTGTGGGTTGGTGCTGGATCGATCGGGGCTCGCAATGGCCGTATCCGGTTGTGCTTTGCCGATCAGGTAGCCCAACTCGCCCCCTCATGGGACTGGCCCGAACGTCCCGACGGCGAGATTCACAGCGCCATCCGTACCTACTTGAGTGAGCACGGAGCATCGTTGTGGAGCCAGCTTCGACACGCCTATCGACCGGCCACCGATGATGAGCTCTTGGTCGCCTTGTGGGATCTGGTGTGGGCTGGCGAGGTCACCAACGATTCCCTCACCCCGCTGCGAGCAGTGATCGCTCACGGAGCGGTCGCCCCTCGTCGCCGTCGCCGAGGGCGGGCCCGTCACCCTCGACTGACCCGATTGGGTCCACCGGCTGGAGCTGGTCGGTGGAGCCTGGTGTCATCCCTGCTGACCACCCAGCCCAGCTCAACCGAAGTTGCTCACACCCTGGCCCAACAACTGCTCGACCGCTGGGGTGTGGTCACCCGAGAAAGCGTGCTCAACGAAGGCATACGAGGGGGCTATGCGTCGGTCTACGGGGTGCTCAAGATGCTGGAAGAACGCGGTCAAGCACGCCGAGGCTATTTCGTTGATGGGCTCGGTGCTGCCCAGTTTGCACTTCCCGGAGCGCTCGACCGGCTGCGGTCAATTCGCGATGACGACACCCCGATCATGGTGCTGGCCTCGACCGATCCAGCCCAGCCCTATGGGGCCACCCTGGCTTGGCCCGATACCGAGGGCCGACCGGCTCGCACCGCGACCTCCCTGGTGATCCTTGACGACGGTCGTTGTGTGGCCTGGTTCGATCGATCAAGCCATCACCTCATCACCTTCAATGATGAGCTCGCCCCGGTAGCCACCGCTCTGGCCGACCTAGTGCACACCGGTCGACAACGGGTGATCGAGGTGAGAAAACTCAATGGGGGACCGGTCACCGATGAGGTGCGTGATGCCCTGCTCGCTGCCGGATTCGTTGACTCCTACCGAGGTCCCACCCTTCGGGCCAGCTCTGGTCAGCCGATCAGCGCTTATCCAACGCCCTGAGCCCTGCCCAAGCCAGGGCGCTGACCTGGGCAGCGATCTCATCGGGATCAAATTCGCTATCGACAGCGATCAATCGGCGGCTCGCACCCTCGGCCAAGCCGATCAAGGCGTGGGCCAGGGTGTTGCGGGCATCGGTATCCACCTCAGCATCGATGAGGGGAGCGATCGCTTCAGCGGCCTGGTCGGTGATCGTTTGGAGCTGGTCGGCGAACTCGCCATTGTTGCGGGCACTGCCGCCAAAGAGCAGCATGAACTGGTCATGATGATCGGCAACCCAGCGGAAATAGGCCAGAAAGCCCAGTTTGGTGCGTTCCTTGCCGCCAGCGGCTGGAGCGGTGGCCTCGGTGATCGATGCGATCAGACGGGTACCCACCTCGTCGAGCAGGGCCCGATAGAGATCGCTCTTGGAATCAAAATGCTGATAGACGACCGGCTTGGTCACCCCGGCAGCTTCAGCGATGTCGTTCATCGAGGTGCCGAAATAGTCGCCCCGTCCAAACACGTCAATCGCCACGTTGAGAAGCTGGTCGCGGCGGGCATTGGCGTTGAGACGTGAGGGATTCATCAGTTGGTCGAGTTTACCGGATCAACCGATCTGGTCATCCCACACGATCGTCCGTCACCGATCAGGGTCTGAGGTTGACGGCTCCGCTTCGTGGTAACCCCAGCTCATAGGGTTGAGACATGATCCGTATTGATCCCGATGTCGTCCCCGGAGTGCTCCTGATCACCCTTGACCGACCCGATCGACGAAACGCGATCGACCACGCCAGCTTGGTGGGCTTGCTCGATGCTCAAGCCCAGGCGGCGAACGCCCGGGTGGTGGTGATCACCGGAACCTCGCCAGCATTCAGCGCTGGAGCGGACCTGAGCGGTGTTCGGCCCGAGGTGTTTCACGATGATCTGTCTCGGGTGCTCCGGGGATTCGCCCAGCTGCCAGTGCCGGTCATCGCTGCCATCGATGGTCCAGCCCTGGGAGCAGGCGCCCAGCTTGCCGCGGTGTGTGACCTCCGGGTGGCAACACCCGACAGCACGATCGGTATACCAGCGGCCCGTCTTGGCCTCGTGGTCGACCATTGGACCATCGATCGTATGACCCGAGAGTTCACCTGGCCGGTTGCCCGAGCCATGTTTGTCGCCGCCGACACCTATCCTGCCCAGCGCCTCTACGAGATCGGGGTCATCCATCGTCTCGGCGGGCTCGATGTCGCCCTGGACTGGGCGGCCGACATCGCCCAACTGGCACCCCTAGCGATCGCCGGTCACAAACTGGCGTTGGAAGCATCAGGAGGAGAGCTGGTCCGCGACGACCGGGTTGAAGCAGCGCGGACACGTGCGTGGTCAAGCGATGATGCCGACGAAGGCCGTCAAGCTTTTCTTGAGAAACGTCGAGCCAGATTCACTGGCCGCTAGCCACCGCTGGGCTTAGAGCCCGGGAGGAAGCAGACGCAGGATGTTCTCAAACCAGAAGTAGGAGATCACCACATAGGGCACCACGCCGACTACCAGTCCGAGCAGGATGCTGCGCCGCCACTTGGCCAGCTGATAGGCGCCGGCCATCACCGCGAGCAGGGCCAGACCCCACAAGGCGATCTGGGGCCAGGCACCAGGATCATCAAACCAGCCCTGGGTAAAGACGTCAGCATCGACCTCGCGAACGACGGTATTGTCTCCATCCACCGCCGTGTCGGTGGTGTCATCTACCACCGGATCATCCTCGATCTCTGATGCGGTCTCAGCATCGTCGGAGTCATCCGATGCCGACCGGTCGAGGGTGTAGAAGGAGGCTTTGCCCACCTGAGCTGACTGGGTGGGATCGAGGATCGCGTGAACCACAAAGCGCTGACGGGCCGACCGCTTGGGATGGCATGAGGTCAAGGTCAGCTCGGCGACCGTGGGATCGCGTGTCGTCACCACCCAATAGTCACGGGGCTGGACGATCTCGGTGCTGGTAACCAGGTAGACAAAATTCTCACCGGCCAAGTTCGTGATAATGATCTTGTCGCCCTCATTGAGCTCGCCGACCTCACCAAACGGGGCCCCATAGGTGGTGCGGTGCCCAGCGATGGCTGCATTGCCCAGCTGGCCGGGCATCGGGGTATCGGGATAGTGGCCGGGACCCTTCTTGAGGTCGCTCAGCTTGACCCCAGGAACCACAAACAGATCCTTATTGATCGCCGGGATCTGGAGGCGGAAGAGGGCTTGACCGGGAATCGGTCGAGGAATGTTCTGTTCGACCGCTACCGACGAAAGATTGACCGCCCCGGGCACAATCGATGAGACTTCGAGATCGGCCACCTCGTTGGCGGTGAGCGCCGGTTCCTGTTTTGGCGTTGTCGGCTCACCATCAGTGGTCTCGGCCTGGCCGTTGGAAGCATCCGATCCGCCCACCGTTTGCTCGAAGACTTCCGCCATGGCGCGCTGGTCGCGAGCGGTATTGATACCGGTGCCCCAAAGCTGATAGGCGACGAATCCAAACATCATGACGCCAAGCCAGACCATCAACCGGCCTGCTCCACCCACGACAAAGCGCCAGTCGCGCGGTGCGGGTGGGCGATCCCAATAGCTCACGCGATCCGATCGGCGACGGAAACGGGGACTTTGGGATGAGTCAAGGGGTGGTGTGGTCGAACTCATCGTCCCCGACCATATCAAGGGTCAACCCCGCGAAAGCTGCAGGCTCGGGAGATGAGCTGCCGTATCTGGTTTGGTGCCCACTAGCGTGACGCGTTCATGGACGCGACGACCTCCGCCGACCGAGGCCCAGTGTGGCTCGATGGTGTGGTCGCTCTCGCCGGCGGGTTCCCGCTCTTGGCTGAGACCAGCCTCGATATCGCCACCGGCGAAGTGGTGGTGGTCGATGGACCCAACGGTGCTGGCAAGACCAGCCTGCTGCGGGTGTGTGCCGGTCTGATTCCGATCGCTCGCGGACACGGTGAGATCGCTGGATGTGATCTTCATCGCCAGCGTGACCAGATTCGCCGCCGCGTCGGATTCCTTGGCCACCACAACGGGCTCTACGGCGACTTGACCGCTGCCGAGAACATCGCGTTGTGGGGGGCGCTGGTGGCGGCAACCGATCATGAGATCGCTCTGGCTCAGCATCGACTGGGGCTCGGTGGCCGTTTGGCAACCACCCCAGCCGGTGATCTTTCCGCTGGTCAGCAACGCCGCACCGCGCTGGCCTGCTTGATGGTGCGCCGAGCCGAACTCTGGCTCCTCGACGAGCCCTACGCCGGGCTTGATGCGACCGCTCGCGATGAGGTCGATGCCCTGATCGGCGATGCTGGCGATGCCGGAGTCACGGTGATCGTCGCCAGCCACGACCCGGTCTTGGTCAGCGGTCGACCCGACCGATGGCTGACCATGGTTGGCGGTCGGGTGGTCGATGAACGGACTCGGCCATGACTCGGTGGCGTTTGGCTATCCGACTTGCGGCCAACGAGCTGCGCATCGAGCGGCGGCGGCGGACCATGGTGTCTCAGGTGATCCCCTTCGCTGTGGTCACGATGGTGATCTTTGGGTTGGGCTTTGGGGGCCCAACCGTCACCGCAGGATCGGGGTCATCTCCGCTGAGTGCGCTGGCTCAGGCTGGACCGGGCCTGGTGTGGGTCACCGTGGTCTTGAGCTTGATCATCACGGTGCAGCATTCGTTTGCTGTCGACACCGCTGACGGGGCATTGGATGCACTACGGGTCGCTGGGGTTGATCCAGCGGCCATCTTCTGGGGCAAGACCCTGGCGATCGGGGTCCAACTCATCGTGCTCGCCACCCTGGTCTCGGTGACCGCAGTGGTGATCGCCTCGATCGAGATGTCGGAAGCCACGCCCGTTCTTGGTCTGGTTGCCATCGTGATCGCCTCGATCGGCTTGGCCGCGGTGGGTGTCCTCTATGGTGCGCTCACCGTGGGGGGCTCAGGGCGGGGTGCCCTGCTGGCGCTCTTGGTCTTTCCGGCGGTATCGCCGGTGGTGATCGCTGGAACTCGGGCTCTTGAAGCATCCTTGGGCAGCTATGGAGTACCGGTGTCTCAGGGGTGGTCGTGGATCGGGCTCTTGACGGTGTTTGCCGGAGGTGCCCTGGCGATCGGCACGTTGGCGTTTGGCTCCTTGATCGATGGGATGCATCGATGATCGGTTCACCGCGTGTCCGTCGACTGATTCGGCTGGTCGGAGTGATCGCTGGGGTCTTGATGATCAGCGTGGCGGTACTCGGTTTGGCGGTGTCGTCCCCTGACCAGTTCCAGCACGATGCGGTGAGGATGCTCTATCTCCATGTGCCCACCGTGATGTCGGCCTATCTGGCCTTTGTGACCGTCGCCATCGGATCGGTCGCCATCGTGATGAGACGGGGTCTGATCTGGGACCACCTCGCCGGTGCCAGCGCCGAGGTGGGCGTGGTCATGATGGGAATCACCTTGATGACCGGGATGATCTGGGGGCGCATCACCTGGGGTGTGTATTGGCAATGGGATGCCCGGATGACCAGCACAGCGATCATCTTTGTCACCTATGTCGGCTATCTGGCGGTTCGGCGGTTGGGCGGAAGCCCAGCCCAGCGTGCCTCGCGCAGTGCGGTGGTTGGGATCGTGGCGGTGGCCGAAATTCCCCTGGTGCACTGGTCGGTGATCATGTGGCGCAGCCTTCATCAAGACCCCACAGTGCTGACCCCAACCGGTGATGGCCAGATCGATGGCTCGATGTTGGCGATCTTGGCGGTGGCCGTGGCAGCCTTCGTCTTGACCACGGTGTGGTTGGTGGCTCAGCGCGCGATCACTCTGGCGTTGGATGATCAGATCGATCAGATCCGAGTGGATGCGGCGATCACCGCTCGTCACGCTGAGGGAGACCGATGGTGGCGATGAACGATCTCGGCTTGGTGGTCGGTGCCTATGCGATCACCATGATCGGCACCGCGGCGTTCGCCTGGAGTGTGGTGTGGCGTCGGCGTCGCGTGGAGCGTCGCGTTCAGCACCACATCGATGAGCTCGGTCAAGACCACGACAGGCACCGCGATGGCTGATCTGACTCCTCGTCCACCAAGTGGCCCTGAGCCGATCACGCGTCGTCGGTCGATCCTGATCGCTGGCATCGTGGTCGTTCTGATCGCTATCGGTGGGGCGATCATGACTCGATCGCTTCGTTCCGCGGTCGACTACTACTGCACTGTCGATGAGATCGGCCATCGTGAGGGCTGTGAACTCGATCGGCGTCTGCGCGTCCACGGCATCGTCCAACCGGGCATCGTCCATCGCGGCGACAAGGTGATCTTCGACCTTGCCCTAGCTGGTGAGACGGTTTCGGTCCACTATCGCGGCCAACTCGGAGGCCTGTTTGGCGAATGTGCACCGGTGGTCGTTCATGGCCAGATCGATGCGACCACCGGTGTGCTTCAGGGTGATCATCTCGTGATCAACCACTCGAATGAGTATGTGGCCGAAGCTCGCGGTAACAGCGATCAGGTGTGCGGAGACCGATGAGATGATCGCTGTCAGCGTCAACGGGCTCGTTGGTTCGATCGGGCTCTGGGTGGCACTGTTCGCTTCAATCATCGGTGCGCTCTCGGTGGCGCGAGCGGTGATCGGTCGACAGCGGGGGTTCGGTCACCGCTCAGTCGTGATCGCGTTCGTGATGGTGGCCGGTGTGGTGATGTCGGTGGCAGCCCTTCAACGGGGTTTGGCTCAGCGGGACTATTCGCTGCGTCATGTCCAAGAGGTCGGCTCATCGGTGACCCCGGTGGTCTACAACATCGCCGCGATGTGGAGCTCTCTCGACGGCTCACTCCTGCTCTGGCTCATGGTGGTGGTCGCCGGGACAGCGGTGGTGGGATGGACACACCGCCGTCGTGATGATCCGGTTGCTGGATGGGCGATGGCCATCTTGTTCACCATCGCTGCGGTATGGGCCACGCTGATCGCCACGGTGGCCAACCCGTTTGGTGCCGGGATGGAGATCCCGCCCGGTTGGGATGGCCCGGGACCGAACGCCCTACTTCAAAACCATGTCTTGACCCTGATCCATCCCCCGGTGATCTATCTCGGCTACGCCGGAGCGACGATCCCATTCGCGTTGGCTCTGGCCAGCGTGATCGTGGGTCGTGCTGATCCAGCCTGGATGGCAGCGATTCGTCGGTGGACCCTGATGTCATGGACCTTCCTCACCGCCGGCATCGTGCTGGGCGGTTGGTGGTCGTATGAGGTGATCGGCTGGTCGGGCATCTGGGCATGGGATCCGGTGGAGAACGCTTCCTTGATGCCCTGGTTGACGGCCACGGCAGCGATCCATCTGGCCATGGTGGAGCGTCGTCGATCGCCACGGTTGGGGTGGAGTCTGGTCCTCATCCTCATCACCTCTTGGTTGACGATCGTGGGTACCTGGTTGTCGCGAGCTGGGGTGGTCGACAGTGTGCACGCCTTCGCTGGGGGAGCGATCGGTGTGGTGTTGGCGGTGCTGATCGTGGTGATCGCCGTGATCTCGATCGGGCTGATCATCTGGCGAATCGATCGGTTTGTCGACCTGACACGATCGCCGAGGGGTGGCGGTTCGCGTCGGGGCATGATCCAGATGGGGGTCATCGCCCTGGTGCTCGTCGCGGTGGTGGTCGCTGTTGGCACCCTGGCACCGGTGGTGATGGGCCGTCGAGCAGCGGTGCATCGATCCTTCTTTGAGACTTGGACGATCCCGATCGCGCTGGTCATCTTGGGCATCGTGGCGGCAGCATCGCTGGTGTCGTGGCAAGCCGAATCCCACCGGGTGGTGGCCCGTCGTCTGATCCCTCCGGCTGGGACGGCGGTGATCGCGGCGATCCTTGCCGTGATGGTTGGCGGCGATCATTGGGCCCCAATCATGGGGATCACCATCGCTGCTGGAGTCGGAGCGGGCTGGATTGCCGCATTGATCCGTCAGCGGGCAACCAGGAGCGTGCTCGTGGCAACACTGGCCCATCTCGGCCTGGCGGTCGCCGCGATCGGCGTGATCGGCTCGGCAACGTATGCATCATCAACCCGGGTTGTGCTCACCACCGGTGAGGCCGTCAACTGGGAAGGGCATCGCATCGAACTGGTGGGAATCACCCACACAACCACCGAGCGAACCGAGGGACTCCACATCCAGATCGCCATCGATGATGGGCCAACCTACGCGCCAGCGATCACCCGCTATCGACGGACTGGTCAGCGGGTTGCCACTCCCAGTGTGAAGGCCTCATTCGTCGATGACCTCTTGCTCAGTGTCGAGAACCCATCCCAGATCTCGCCCGATCAGGTGAGGGTGCAGATCACGCGACGGCCCCTGGTTCGATGGATCTGGATCGGGGGTGGGCTCTCAACACTCGCTGGCGCGCTCGCGCTGTGGCGTCGATGGCAACCAGGTGATGTCCAGTCGAGCTAGAGGCTGTTGTCAGAGCGTGGGTGGCGGCCAGTTGGTGGCTCGCACAATCCGGCCGTGCTTGTTGCGCTTGAGCACCCACACCGAGGCTTTGCGCCAGTCTTTCTTGCCTCTGAGCTCGGCGCCGTCTTTCTTCAAGGCGGTGATCGCTGCCGGGATCAGGTCGCCGTGGCTACACAAAACCGCTCCCGATGGAGCTTCGGAGATCAGGGTGAGCAGGGGTCCGACCGGCTCGTCTTCGCAGAGCCGCTGTTCGATCTCAACCTCGCTGTCGAGGAGGGCAGCCAACGGTTCAAGGGTTTCGATACAGCGCACATAGGGGCTCGATAAGAGCACCGTGGCTTTCTTGCGCAATTTGTGAGCTACCGCTGCCGACTGCTTCCGCCCCTTCTTGGAGAGGGGACGATCCATATCGTTGCCGGTCCACAAGCGGCGCTCGCCGGCTTTGGCATGACGAACCAGATAGATCTCACTCATCGTCGCACCACCGATGGGATGGTTCTGGCCCGATCAACATCATGAATTACGCTAGCGCACTCGATGGTGGGCCTGTCCAGGAGGATCTGCTGGGGTGGCCGATGATGAATCAGTTGATCGAGAGTTCAGAGTTGAAGATCTTGGCTGGCTGGATCTCTTCGGCGATCCGACGGGCGATCGCATGGAACGCCTGGGCCGCTTCGGAGTCGGGATCGACCGCAGCGATCGGGCGTCCCTCGTCGCCACCTTCACGCAGGGCGGGCACCAGGGGAAGCTGGCCGAGCAGGGGCACACCGAGCTCATCGGCCAGGGCAGCACCGCCACCGGAGCCAAAGAGTTCGTAGCGCTTCTGATCATCGCCGGTAAACCATGACATGTTCTCGATCACACCCTGGACCGGGAGCTTGACCTTGTCGGCCATCCGAGCCGAGAGCTGGGCCACCTTTTGGGCTGCCGGCTGGGGTGTGGTCACCACATAGACCTCACCGCGGGGCAGATACTGGCTCAGCGACAGGGCGATATCGCCGGTGCCAGGAGGCATATCGATCAGGAGGAAATCGGGATCATCCCAGAACACATCGGTGAGGAACTGTTCGAGGGCCTTGTGGAGCATGGGGCCCCGCCAGATGACCGCCTCATCGGGGGGAATGAAGTAGCCGATCGAGATGCAGCGCACCCCCCACTCTTGCGGGGGAATGAGCATCTGGTCGATCACGGTTGGTGGGCGGGTGGTGCCGAGCATGCGGGGAATCGAATAGCCATAGATGTCGGCATCGACGATGCCCACCGAATAGCCCTGCTGGGCGAGGGCAACCGCCAGATTGGTGGTCACACTCGACTTGCCAACACCGCCCTTGCCCGACGAGATCAGGAGAGGACGGGTATGAGAATCGGGCTCGGCAAAGGGGATGGCGCGGCCTTCGGCATGACCTTGAACCGGGTTGGTGCCAGCGGTGGCGGCTCCGGCTTCACCATGCAGCTTGATACGCAACTCTTCACGTTCTTGGTCGGTCATGGTAGTGAACTGGAGATCGACATGGGTCACCCCCTCAACGGCGCTGGCCGCTTCGGTGACCCTTCTGGTGATCTCGTTGCGCAGGGGACAGCCGGCCACGGTGAGAGCGACGATGATGTGGGCAGTGCCAGCGTCGTCGAGTTCGGCCTCACGCAGCATGCCGAGGTCGACGATTGATCGATGCAGCTCGGGGTCTTCAACCGGGCGGAGAGCATCGACGAGGGGTGGGTGCATGACGGCCATAGGGGCCATTGTGGCGCTAGTAAGCAATCTTTATACAAAACGGCCCCGGTGATTCTTAGTGATATCGCATCCGCTCATTCGCTGACGAGGAGTGTTTTGCTGGGTGGGGAAGTGAGCAGTAGGGTCGTCCGCATGATCAAGACCTGAGTAGGCAGTGTGTGCTGGTTTCCACGTGAGACCGGCTTCGTTCTTCTCTCCGACCAGAGA
>PDSL01000082.1 GCA_002748455.1 Ilumatobacter coccineus | reverse complement strand
GCCGAAATGTTTGGGATCACCTTCACCGGTCATCCCGATCCCCGCAAGCTCTATCTGCCGTCCCACTTTGAAGGCCATCCCCTTCGCAAGGATTTCCCCCTCTTGTCCCGCTTGGTCAAGCCGTGGCCCGGCATTTCCGATGCCGAAAAGATCCCCGGTCAACAAGGAGGCCGCGGCCGTGCTCGGTGAACGTGAACAGCTTCGCTATATCGCCGCCCAAGCGGCCGATGCCCGGCTCAATGTTGAGCTCGAAACCGAGGGCATGACCCTCAATATCGGTCCCCAGCACCCCGCCACCCACGGATCCTTGCGCATCGTGGCTCGCCTCGATGGCGAGCAGGTGGTGTGGGCCCAGCCAGTGCCGGGCTATATGCACCGGGGATACGAAAAACTGACCGAGGTTCGCACCTATCCCCAGATCGCCACCCTGATCAACCGGATCGATTGGCTGGGCAGTTTCGCCAACGAGGTGCCCTTCATCTTGGCTGCCGAACGATTGATGGAGATCGAGGCGCCGCCTCGAGCCCAATACATCCGCACGATCCTGTTCGAGATGAGCCGGATTGCCAATATCAGCCTCTTCCTCGGTGACCTCGGGGTCCAGATCGGCGCGGTCACCCCAATCTTTTTTGCTTTCCGGGACCGCGAATCGGTCCTCGACCTGATCGAGGGTGCTACCGGCGGTCGGTTCCATCCCAACTTCAACCGCATCGGCGGGCTCAAAGATGACCTGCCCAAGGGGTGGATCGCTGAAACCCGCCAGATCATGCACAAGATGCGCGGCTTCTGCGATGAGATGGAAGACCTCCTGATCGGTAACGAGATCTTCCAGGCTCGCACTCGCGGTGTTGGGGCGATCCCCGGCGAGATCGCCCAGGCCTATGGGCTCTCGGGAGCCAATCTTCGGGCTTCGGGTGTTGACTACGACCTGAGGCGCGACCAAGACCTGCCGATGGCGTGGAACAAGGCCGACTGGAAGGTGATCAGCCATCCTGACGGTGACTCGTTCGCCCGCTGTTGGGTCCGCCTTCAAGAGGTGCGCGAATCGACCAAGATCGTCGAACAACTCCTCGATGACCTCCCGGCGGGGCCGGTGATGACCAAGGTGCCCCGCATCATCAAGGTGCCCGAAGGCGAAGCCTGGGTATCGACCGAAAACCCTCTTGGCGAGATGGGCTATTACATCGTCAGCCAGGGTGATGCGGTGCCCTTCAGGGTCAAGATCCGCTCAGCCAGTTTCAGCAATATGTCGGTCGCTCCGTGGGTGATGAAGGGGGTCTATGTCCCCGATGTGATCACGATCTTGGCATCGCTCTACTTCATTCTGGGGGACATCGACCGATGAGTGTGATGATGACGGGAGGGATGGCGTGATCGCTGAGATCCCCTATTGGGGCCAGTCCTTGTTCCGGGTGCTTGGCGGGATTGTCGCTGTCATCGTTCCGGCCGGTCTGATCGTCTATGTCTATCTCTTCAAGATGATGTCGTTCATGCAGAGCCGCTTGGGGCCGATGGAAACCGGGCCCCACGGTTCGCTCCAGCTCGTCGCTGAAGTGGTCAAGTGGCTCCAAAAAGAAGACATCATCCCAGCCAAGGCCGATGCTCGCATCTTCAAGATGGCACCCCTGATCGTCTTGATGACCACCTTCTTGTTGGTGGCGGTGGTGCCCTTCGGCCCCGATGCCTGGCTGACCAATTTCCGCGCTGGGGTGTTTTATGCGATGGCGATCGGGGCGGTGTCAACGATCGGGATCGTGATCGCCGGGTGGTCGAGCGCCAACAAGTACTCCCTGATGGGAGCGTTGCGCGGCGCTGGTCAGATGATCGCCTATGAGCTCCCCATGGTGCTCGCTGTGGTCGGTGTGGTGATCCAGGCCGGGTCGATGAATCTCCAAGAGATCGTGGTTGCCCAAAACACCTATGAAATCTTTGGGCTGAACTGGATCGGTTTGCCCTTCATCTTGACCCAAGGGATTGGGTTCTTGATCTTCATGATCGCCATCCAGGCCGAACTGGGACAAACCCCCTTCGACATGCCGATCGCTGAATCCGAGTTGGTGTCGGGATTCATGACCGAATACTCCGGCTTCCGCTACCTGATCTTCTTCATCGCTGAGTTCGCCAATGCCGGCATTTTCGCCTATATCGCGTCGATCCTCTTCCTCGGTGGCTGGGGCGTCCCGTTCGCCTGGTTCGGGTGGAGCGATCTCGGGTCGGTGGCCAACTGGATGAACTGGGTTGGCCCCCTGATCATGTTCGTCAAGATGGCGATCCTGTCGATGATCATCATGTGGGTCCGCTTCAGCTATCCCCGATTCCGCGAAGACCAGCTCCAGGAGCTGGCCTGGAAGTTCTTGATTCCTCTGTCGTTGGCCAATATTGCGGTGACGGCCATCTTGAAGGTGGCGTTCTAGATGAGAGGAGCGCACCGATGAAGGTTCCCGGATTGCTCAAGGGCCTTGGTATCACCATGGCGACCATGGGCCGTACCCTGACCAAGGGCTCGGCCACGGTTCAGTATCCCCGCGAAAAGGTGGTGCCCCCGGTCCGGTCTCGGGGAGTGATCGCCCTGCGGGTCGACAACTGCACCGCCTGCATGCTGTGCTCCCGGTCGTGTCCCGACTGGTGCATCTATATCGAGTCTCACAAGCAGATGGCCCCACCCCGGCGTCCCGGCGGTCGGCCCCGGCAGGTCAACCATCTCGATCGCTATTCGATCGACTATGCCCTGTGCATGTATTGCGGCATCTGTGTTGAGGTCTGTCCCTTTGATGCCATCCACTGGAGTCCCGAATACGAGTACTCCGAGTCTCGTATCGCCGACCTGCTCCACGACCAGGACAAGCTCACCGACTGGATGGAAACCGTTCCGGAAGATCTGGAACTCGAGGTGGGAGCCGAGGTCAAATGAGCCTGGCCGTCCTCCTCGCCAGCGACATCAATGTCGCTGTCAATATCGCCTTCTATGTGGTGGCCGCGGTCATGATCTTTGGCGCCCTTCAGGTGGTCTCAAGCCGCAAGATCGTCTATGCCGCCCTCTGGCTCGTGGTGGTCTTGGCTGGGGCGGCGGTGCTCTACCTGCTCGGATCAGCCGAGTTCGTCGGGGTCTCCCAGATCATGGTCTATCTCGGCGCGGTCATGATCCTGTTCCTGTTCGGCATCATGTTGACCCAGTCCAAGCTGGAAGCCGACGATGAGCTCAACAACCCGGGCTGGTACATGGGGATTCCGGTGGCGGTCCTCCTCGGCGGCGTCCTCATCTACGCGATCTCGTCGGCAGGATCGGGAACCCTTCTTCCCGACGCCACCGAAGCTGAACTCGATATCACCACCACCCAGTTGGCCGATGCCTATCTCGGGCCCCAGCTGGTGCCCTTGATCGCCTTGTCCTTTGTTCTCTTGGCTGCCGCTGTTGGGGCCATCGTCTTGGCTCGGAAGGACTGAACGATGTATGCCGCCAATTATCTGATCCTTGCCGCCATCTTGTTCAGCATCGGCGTGTTCGGGGTGATCGCCCGTCGCAACGCGGTCATGGTCTTGATGTCGGTTGAGCTGATCTTGAACTCGGTCAACTTGAACCTGATCGGGTTTTCTCGCCTCCATGGTGGGGTCGACGGTCAGGTCTTGTCCTTGTTTGTGATCGCCATCGCTGCCGCTGAAGTCGGTGTTGGCTTGGCGATGGTGCTCATGATCTATCGCAACCGGCGATCGATCGCTCTCGATGAGCTGTCGGAGATGAAGGGATGAGGATGGTCGTGCTCGCCGAAGCTGCTGGAGTATCCAGCGCGGGCTGGTTTATCGACCACGCCTGGTTGATCCCGGTTTTCCCGACTCTGGCCTTTTTCTTGATCCTCCTGTTTGGACGACGCCTGCCTCGAGGCGGCAGCGAGATCGGTCTGGTCTCGATGATCGCGTCCCTCGTCGTCGCCATCGGGATGACCGCCCAATGGATCAGCCATTCCGGTAGCGGTCATGGCTCAGCGATCATCCGCCAGTGGACCTGGTGGTCCTCAGGATCGATGGAATTCGGTCTGGGTCAACACATCGATGGACTGGCGGTGATGGGGCTCATCCTGGTCGCGTTCATCTCGACCCTGGTCCAGCTCTATTCGACCGAATATGTGGCTGGCGATATCCGCTACACCCACTTCTTTGCTGCCCTGACCCTGTTCTCGGCCGGCATGTTGGGCATGGTCTTGGCCCCCAACATGGTCCAGTTCATCTTGGGCTGGGAGATCATGGGATTGACCTCGATGCTCCTGATCGGCCACTGGTGGGAGGAATATGCCAACGCCCGAGCGGGGTTGAAGGCCTTCTTCACCGTCCGGGTGGGCGACATGGGCCTCCTGATCGGGACAGCGATCCTGCTCGGGATCTTTGGCACCTTGGATATCGGCGAGCTCAACCAGGCCGCTGCTAACGGGAATTTCGCCAGCCGGACCACCCTGATGTGGGCAGCGGTTGCGCTCTTTATCGCTGCCATCGGCAAGTCGGGTCAGTTCCCCCTCCACACCTGGCTGCCCGATGCCATGGCCGGACCGACGCCGGTGTCGTCGCTCTTGCACTCATCGACCATGGTGGTCGCCGGGGTCTTCCTGGTGGCCCGGATCTATCCGATCTTCCATGTCGGTCTGGAGATCAATGCTGTTGGTCAGCAGTTCAACCTGATCGCCGTCATCGGCGGGCTGACCGTCTTGATCGCCGCGGCGTTGGCCTTCGTCCAAAGCGACATCAAGAAGGTGTTGGCCTATTCGACGGTGTCCCAGCTCGGCTACATGATGATGGGGCTCGGGGTCGGCGCCTGGACAGCATCGGTGTTCCACATCTTCACCCACGCCTTCTTCAAGTGTGCCCTCTTCTTGATCGCTGGATCGATCAGCTACACCGCTAGCCATCACAGCTTCGACATGAAGAAGGACATGGGCGGAATCTGGCGCAAGATGCCGGTCTCCTTCGTGGCCTGGATCGTGTCATCGGCAGCCCTGGCGGGCATCCCCTTCTTCTCCGGATTCTTCTCCAAGGACGAGATCATCGATGCCGCCAAGCACAACGGCTACACCTGGTTCTTCTGGGTCGGGGTGATCGGGGCCTTCATGACTGCCGCCTATGTCACCCGAGCCACCTATCTGACCTGGTTCGGCAAGCCTCGCGGTGCGGCGGCTCACTTCATGGGTGTCGCCGATGATGATCATCATCACGATGACCACGACAGTCATGATGATCACGCCCTGGCCGGTCGTCCGCTGCCCTTTGCTCCCACCGATTCGCCGTGGAAGCTGACGGTGCCGATCATGGTGTTGGCGATCCTGGCATTTGGATCGGGCTATCTCAACGCTCCGGCCTTCAACACCCACTGGTTCTCCCATCAGGTCGAGTCCTCGATCGGATTGCCGGTTGCTGGTGGGCACGGCGATGATGCCGGCGATCACGCTGACGATGCCGCTCACAGCGATGCTGTCACCGACGATCATGCCGAGACGACGGTCCACGACGAATCAGACCAGGCCAGCGGTGTTGCATCACCTGACGGCGATGCCCATACCGCGGCCGAATCGCACGCTGCGGTCGGTCCCTATGCGGTGCCAGCACCGCCCACCTTCTCGTGGATGGCGGCAATCTTCCCCGGCTTGATCTTGGTGGCCTTGGGGATCGCGATCAGCGCCTTGCTCTCGCTATCGATCTTTGGTGGCAAGCGCACCATCCTGTCACCCCTGGTGGGCTTGACCGAGCGCAATCGGGCCGCCGGCGCGATCCACACCTTCTTAGTCAACAAGCTCTATCTCGATCATCTCTACGAGAACATCATCGTCAAATGGGTCGCCTACCCGATACCCAAGGTGGCCTACTGGATCAATCAGCATGTCCTCGACGGCGTGGTCAACGGTGTTGGCCGAGGAGGTGCAGCCACCGGCCGCTGGGTCTATCGCACGATCGACCAGCGGGTGGTCGATGGGGCGGTCAACGCCTCCGGTCAGGTGGCCTCCGAGACTGGCCACGCTCTTCAACCCATCCAGTCTGGTCGGGTCAACCACTATGGCGCCTTGCTCTTCGGTGCCGGGGCGGTGGGCGCGATCGTCCTCATTCTTGTGAACGTGTAAGAACGGCGAAGGAAATACTCCATGGAACTCACCCACGACAACTGGCTCCTCACCGTTGGCACTTTCCTCCCGTTGGCGGGTGTCTTGGTGATGATGTTCATCCCAGCAGCCCGGGAACAGGTCCACAAGCTGGTGGCGGTCGTCGCCTCGGCAGCCACCCTCCTGGTCGGGGTGATCACCCTGATCAAATTCGATTACGGCCAGAGCGACAAGCTCCAATTCGTCGTCGATGCTGACTGGATCAAGGTCATCAAGGCTGGATACACGATCGGTCTCGACGGGATCAGCCTTCCGCTCTATCTCCTCTCGATGGTGGTCACCTTCTTGGTGGTCGTCTACACCTGGGACAATATGCCCGAGGCCGGCAACACCAAGATGTTCATGATCTTGATGCTGATCCTCCAGGTCGGCATGGCTGGATCCTTCATCGCCCAAGACCTGGTCTTGTTCTTCGTCTTCTTCGAACTAGTCCTCTTGCCGATGTATTTCATGATCGGGGTGTGGGGTGGCGAGGATCGCCAATACGCCTCGCTCAAGTTCTTCTTGTACACCATGTTCGGATCGGCCCTCATGCTGGTGGCCTTCCTGGCGCTCTTCTTCCAAACCGGGGCTGACAGCTTCTCATTCGCTCACCTCTATGAGATGGGCCCGACCCTCGGCCATGATGTCCAGATCTGGCTGTTTGCTGGCATGTTCATCGGGTTCGCGGTCAAGGTGCCGATGTTCCCCTTCCACACCTGGCTGCCCGATGCCCACACCCAGGCCCCCACCCAAGGGTCGGTGATCCTGGCGGCGATCTTGCTGAAGTTGGGTACCTACGGCTTTGTGCGGATCGCCTTGCCGATCTTGCCCGAAGGGGCCAAAGCCTGGGCGCCAGTGATCGGGATCCTGGCAGTGATCGGGATCATCTATGGTGCCCTCGGATGTTTGGCCCAATCCGACATGAAGCGCCTGATCGCGTTCTCATCGGTGGCCCACATGGGCTTTGTCATGTTGGGCATCGCCACCTTGACCCCGATGGGAATCAATGCCGCCCTGTTCGGCATGGTCGCCCACGGGTTGATCACCGGGATGTTGTTCTTCATCGCTGGATCGGTCAAGCACCGCTATCACACCCTCGAGATCAAGCGACTCTCCGGCATGCTCGTCCAGATGCCCCGTCTGGGGTGGATCCTCGGATTCGCTGCCATGGCCTCGCTCGGTCTGCCCGGTCTGGCCGGGTTCTGGGGCGAATTCCCGGCCATCTTGTCGGCCTATAGCCCGGGCTTTGGTCTGAGTGTCGTCCTCTTCCGGGTCTTGATGGTGATCGCTGCTCTCGGCACGGTGCTGGCGGCGGCCTACCTCCTCTGGCTCTATCAGCGGACCTCGTTCGGTGCACCCAACCCGGAGTTCACAGAATCATCCGATCCCGACGATCCCCATGGCGTCCACCTCCACGATGTGACCCGCATCGAATGGCTGGCCTGGCATCCCTTCTTGATCGCCATCGTGGTCTTCGGCGTCTATCCCCAACTCATGTTCAAGGTGATGAACCCAGCGGTGGTTCACCTGGTTGACCTGATCGGTAAGGGTCTGTCGTGATCAGTTCCCTTCTCGCTCTGGCGACCGACTGGTCGGCACCCCATGTCGACTGGTTTGGTCTCGCCCCCGAGCTGGTCCTCGCGGTGGGGATCAATCTGGTCCTGCTCATCGATCTCTGGATCGACGATGCCAAGCGCTGGATCATGGCGGTGGTGGCTGGTGCGGTCTTCGCTATCGCCCTCATCCCGGTGGTGGCCCTGGCCACGAGCGGTGAGCCGGTGCGGTCGATGTTCTTCGACACCTATGTGATCGACGGTTACGCGTTGGCTTTCAAGGGACTCTTCTTGGTCATCGGGATCGTGGTGGTCTTGATCAGCCAGACCGAGCTTGACGAGGGCGGGTACTACCAGGGTGAGTACTACCTCATGTTGCTGGTCAGTGTGTTGGGCATGGTGATGATGGCTTCCAGCCGGGATCTGATCTCGGTGTTTGTAGCCCTCGAAATGCTCTCAATTCCGGCTTACATGATGGCTGCCTGGCGCAAGAGCGATGCTCGCTCTCACGAGGCCGGCGTCAAGTACTATCTCCTCGGAGTGTTCGCGTCGGGTGTCTTGCTGTTTGGCATGAGCTACCTCTATGGCACCACCGGCCAGATCCGTCTTCGGGAGATCGGATCAGTCTTGGCCAGCCAGATCGCCGGTGAGGGGATCACCGCGCTCCAGGTGGTCGCGGTCATCTTCGTGATCATCGGGTTCGCGTTCAAGGTGTCGGCCGTGCCCTTCCATACCTGGGCTCCCGATACCTACCAGGGGGCTCCACTGCCGGTGACCGCGTTCTTGTCGGTGGCCTCCAAGGCCGCCGGCTTCGTCGGCCTGATCTCGATGCTCTATCTCACCCTCTATTCCGCTGATCGGGTCTCGACCCCGATCCTGTTCGCCCTCGCGGTGTTGACGATGACCGTCGGCAACCTGGTCGCCTTGCGCCAAACCAATATCGTTCGCCTGATGGCCTACTCATCGGTCAGCCAGGGTGGCTTCATCGTGATGCCATTGGTCGTCTTCACCACCGGTGATGCTGCCGGATCGGCCCTCAAGGCGGCGGTCGTCTATCTCATGATCTATGCCCTGTCCAACCTGGGGGCCTTCGCCGTGATCATGGCGGTGGTTCGCACCGGTCAGAGCGCCAAGATTTCCTCGTTCGGCGGACTGATCAATCGGTCACCAGCCTTGGCGGTCATGATGACGATCTTCTTGGCCTCACTCACCGGTGTGCCGCCGCTGGGTATCTGGATCGCCAAGTTTGCGTCCTTCCGAGCAGTCCTCGATGCCGGGGGAGGGTTGGCTTACATCCTGGCCATCGTGGCAGCGATCAATACGGTGATCGCGGCGGCCTATTACATGAAGGTCCTGCGAGCGATCTGGATGGATCCGGTGCCCGAGGGGCACGATCACTCGATCGAGCTGCCTCGCTCGTTGGGCGCAGCCTTGGCGGTCTGTGTGGCCGGGACCATCGTGTTGGGAATCATCCCCGGTCTGGTCATGAGGTTTGCCGATCTTGGCGATCTCGTCGGCGCTCTTGGTCGCTAAGGATCGAGTCATGAAGGCGTTTGTTGACTTTATGGCCGACTCGCTCTACGGGCCTGATGGGTTTTATGAGTCCGGCGGTCGAGCCGGTCGCCAGGGAGATTTTCTGACGTCACCCGAAGTTGGTCCCCTCTTCGGCGCGGTCATCGCTCGTTTCCTCGATGCTGAATGGAATCGTCTGGGGCGTCCCGATCACTTCACCGTGGCCGATGTTGGTGCTGGTCCGGGAACCCTGGCTCGGGCCATCCTGACCGCTCAGCCCGAATGCGCGTCAGCGATGACCTATCTGGCGGTGGAGATCTCGGCAGCTCAGCGGGCTGAACATCCCGAGGGGGTCATCTCGTGTGCTGACCTGCCCGACGAGCCCTTTGTTGGGGTCATCATCGCCAACGAACTGCTCGACAATATGCCCTTCCGCTTGGTCGTCCACGATGATGGCTGGCGGGAAGCCTTCGTCGATGAGAGCGGTGGACGCCCGGTTGAGCGGCTCGGCCCCCGTCTCGATCCGGTGCCATCCTTCTTGCCTTACGACGCGGTGCTGGGTGCCCGGGCTCCGATCCAGACCGAGGCCAGCCGGTGGCTGGTCAAGGCCCGCCATCAGCTGATCGAAGGCACGGTTGTGGTGTTTGACTATGTGTCTCGAACCACCCTCGATCTGGTGATTCGGCCGTGGCGAGAATGGTTGCGGACCTATCGCGGCCATGAGCGTGGCGACCACTATCTGGCTGCTCCAGGGAGCCAGGACATCACCGTCGAAGTGGCCCTCGACCAGTTTCCTCCACCCAGCGTGGTCAGATCTCAGTCTCAATGGCTCCAGTTCCACGGGATCGAGGATCTGGTTGCCGAGGGCAAGGCCTATTGGACTGAACATGCGGCCCATCCCGATTTGGCGGCGATCATGATGCGCAGCCGGGTGAGCGAATCCGAAGCCCTCCTCGACCCGGACGGACTGGGCGGGTTCACCGTGTTGGAATGGCGCGTTGACGCCGCCTAGGACGAGAATCGATGGCCGACGGTTGCACGACAGCTCCAGGCCCACTAGTGATGGATCGATGAAGCGTCTCGGGGTGATCGGTGTACTCACGCTCGCGGTGGTGGCTACGGCATGTTCATCGGCTGCGGGGCGTGATGAGGCCGGAGTGATCGTCAAGGCTGGGTCGGTCAAGGTCCACGAACTGGAGATCGGCGACTGTCTGGCCAGCGCTGGGGTAGAAGCATCTGACACGGTAAACGCTGTGCCTTGCGCCGAGCCCCATCTCAGCCAGGTGTACCACGTCTACCACGGTCTGCCTTCCGATGGTTGAGACCTTTGTTGGGGTCAATGCGGTCGAGTCGGAGTATGACCTCAGCTATTTTGCTCCCACCGAGGACGGGTGGATCGAGGGGCGGCGCCAGATCGCCTGTTTCTTGTATCACGGTGGCGATGACTTGATCGGCTCAGCCGAGGGCAGCGGCCGCTAGCCCGGTCGGTGACACCACTGGGGTCGGACCTGGTCCTACCTCAATGGCGGGAAGCTGAGGCGGTGAGCGCGGCGGGGGAGCTGAACGATTAGTAAAGGTTCGTGAACGATTAATCAAGCTGGCGCGCTTGAGGGGGTGATGATCGGCGTTCATGGTGGAAGTATGCGTAAGACCGGTTTGATCTCTGTTGTTGTCGCCGGCCTGATGGTCATGGCGGCTTGTTCGTCAGGAGGTGCGGCCCGCGATGATGCTGGCGCCATCACCGAGGAGGCCCAGATCACCTTGGGTGATCTCCGGGTGGGTGATTGTCTCAATACCACCGCGCTCGCGACCAATAATCCGGGTATCTATAACGCGGTGCCGTGCGCTGAGGCGCATCGAAGCGAGGTGTACTACATCACCCAACTCCCCGACAGCGACTATCCGGGTCCTTCGGGGTTCATGGAACGTGTTGATCAAGCGTGCCCGTCAGCGTTTGAAGCCTATGTCGGCACCTCGCCTGACAATTCCGAGCTCTTGTCCAGTTATTTCTCACCGAGTGAAGAGCGATGGGAAGAGGGCCAGCGTGAGCTGGTGTGTTTCGTCTACTTCGGCCCTGACTCGCGGACCGGCTCCGTCGAGGGGAGTGGGGCATAACACAGATCCCGGGCTGGGCGCAGGCCGTGACACTCTGCATCTGATGGCCTGTGTGGTCCCACCCGGAGCGGTGGTCACGGCTGCTCGTGTGGTCTCGGGCAGTCGTGGCCACTTATCGCTGTGATGATGATCAGCGGAAGTTGACGAACTGGACGGGGATGCCGAGGGAGGCTTCTTTGATCAGGGCGATCGTCGCCTGGAGATGATCCCGCTTCTTGCTCGACACCCGGATGGTGTCGCCCTGGGTTTGGCTCGACACCCCCTTCGGGGCCTTCGACTTGATCAGCTTGTTGATCTGCTTGGCCTTGTCGGCAGAGATCCCCACCGTGATCGTCATCACTTGGCGGACGGTGTTGTGGCTGGCTTCGTCAACTGGGCCATAGTCGACCCCCTTGAGTGAGACCTTGCGTCGGACCAGCTTTTCTTCGAGCACGGTCCGCAGCGCGGTCAGGCGATCCTCGCTGATGGTGTGGAGGGTGATCACCAGATCGTGTTGGTCGATCGTGGAGTTGGTGTTCTTGAAGTCGTAGCGGTTGGCGATCTCGCGCTGGGCCTGGTCGACCGCGTTGCGGACCTCTTGGCGGTCGACGTCGGAGACGATGTCAAAGCTCGGCATCTCACCAGGCTAACCCTCGCCATCCAGATCGGCGGTGGTGGGGGAGCGGTGTCCCGGTCGCTTTCGACGTCATCGCCGCTACCCTGTCCGATCGGTTCGCAATGTCGAGCCAACACATAGGGTCGGTGCCCGAGTGGCCAAAGGGAACGGGCTGTAAACCCGTCGGCGTTGCCTTCGAAGGTTCGAATCCTTCCCGGCCCACTG
>PDSL01000081.1 GCA_002748455.1 Ilumatobacter coccineus | reverse complement strand
GTGATGCCCACTAGCGTGAGCGACGATCATGGTTTCGTCTGCTCCTGAGCCTCCCGGTGACCTCCTCGGTGACCGCTATCAGCTCACCCGCCTCATTGGAAGCGGGGGCATGGCTGATGTCTGGGCGGCAACCGATACCAAGCTCGACCGTGTCGTGGCCATCAAGGTGCTCAAGAGTGCTCTGGCCACCGATCCGGTCGTCGCTGAACGGTTTCGACGGGAAGCGATCGCTGTCACCCGCTTGAGCCACCCCAATATCGTCGCCGTCTACGACATCGTGACCGACAACGACCGTCAAGCGGTGGTGATGCATCTGGTCGATGGCAAGAGTCTGCGCCAGCTGCTCAACAGCCAAACCGTGTTGGGGCCCGAGTTGACCGTCCATATCGGGGCCTCGATCGCCAGCGCACTCGACCACGCCCACCAATTTGGGTTTGTTCACCGCGATGTGAAGCCCGGCAACATCTTGGTGACCTCGAACGGCCAAGTGGTCCTCACCGACTTCGGGATCGCCAAAGGCCTGGAATCCAACGATGAAGATCTCACCAGTCCCAACGTGATGATGGGAACGGCAAAGTATCTCTCACCGGAGCAGGTCCGTGGCACCCCACTCGATGGACGTGCCGATCTCTATTCGCTCGGCATTGTCCTCTACGAGTGCTTGGCCGGACGGGTTCCCTTCCTCGGCCAAAGCGACGCTGATACCGCCTTGGCCCGGCTCCAGCGAGATGCCACCGATCTCACCCTGCTGCGGCCGACCTTGCCATCCGGTCTGGTGACCCTGATCCATCAGGTCCTCTCGAAGAATCCCTCGGATCGACCTCCCAGCGGGGCGGCATTGCGAAATGCCCTCCTCAATCTTGATCTGACCCCAACCCCGCTCGACCAGACACCGCCACCGCGACCGGTGATCGCGAAACGGCCCCGGCGCTCGACACCTCCTCATCCAGCAGCGCCGATCCCTGGGCAGCCCCAGCTCAGTGGGGTCACCCCGGGTTCTCAGCGCCGACCCCACACCACACCGTCGGGGTCTCGATCGGCCGAACCACAGCGACGCAGCACGAAACCGCGACGCACGCCGCCAAGCGGAATCGACCGATCGACCAACCCAACCCCAACCCATCGCGATCGGACCCCAACCCAAGAGCGAGCCGCCAAGAAGGTCTCGTCAACTCCGGCGATCAAGACCTCATCTCGTCTCCCGATCATGATCGCCACCCTGGCAGCAATCGCCGCAGTGGTGATCATCGCCTTGGTGTTGGCGTCCCGTCATCAATCCGACACCCGGGCGGTCTCCTCCCCCAGCCAGGCCAGCGCGCCGATCGTCAGCCCAGCGCCCAGCGGCGGTCCACCAGCGATCGCGTCGATCCAAGCGTGGGATCCCGACGGTGACAATGGGACCGAAAACAACGACCAAGCCCAACTTGCCCTGGCCGATGGAGCACCGAGCTCAGCGTGGGCAACCGAGTGTTACCAAAACCGCTATCTGGGCGGAAAGCGTGGGGTTGGTCTGATCATCAGCCTGACCACCCCGGGTTCGGGCTCCCTCTCCTTCGACGTGCTCAGTGCCCCGTATCAGGTCAGTGTGTATGCCAGCGATGCCACCTCCCCACCTGCCGACCTTGATGACTGGATGCCGATCGGTGACAAGGCGTTTGCCAACACTCCTGGGCGGGTGGAACGCGGTGTCAACGGTGCCACCCACCTCTTGATCTGGGTTCACGAACTCGGCCGTGACGATGCCTGTCCAGCGATCAACCCCTACCGAGGCCTCATCGGTGAGGTCGCCTTTCAGCCGTGACTAGGTCTGACAGCGCTCTGATCACCGCTGCCCAAGCCGGCGATCGAGATGCCCTCGAACAGCTCTTGCGCGACCACTATGACCGGATTCATGCGGTCTGTCGACGGATCGCCGGCAGCGATCGAGATGCTGACGACGCGGTTCAAGAAACCATGATCCGAATCGTTCGGTCGCTCAACAGTTTTGATGGCCGATCAAAGCTGAGCACCTGGATCTATCGAATCGCCACCAATGCAGCGCTTGATGAACTGCGCCGGCGATCGCGTCGACCGAGCTTGTCGTTAACGTCCGATCCGGAAGTGTCGGTAGAACTCCCCGATCCCGGGGCCCACGACCAGATCGACTCGATCGCTGACCGTATGACGATCGATGCCGCCCTCAACGAGCTTCCTGACAGCTTCCGGACCGTGGTGGTCTTGCGCGACCTTGCCGACCTTGACTATGCCGACATCGCCGACATCGTGGGTATTCCGGTCGGCACGGTGAAATCACGCATTTCTCGAGGTCGGCATCAACTCGGCGAACTCTTAGGGAACCCATCGCCTCCCCCGGAACGTCCAACTTCCAGACCGACACCATGAACGACGATCAACTCTTCCTCGCCAACGCCTATCTCGACAACGACCTGTCGTCAGAGGAGCGCGCTCGGGCCGAAGCCGATCCCGTGGTGATGACCGAAGTCGCCCAGATGAGACGGGTTCAAGACCAGCTGAGGGCGGTGCCGAAGCCCGATACTGATCGACGAGAGGCAATACTGGGTGCCGCCCTGGCGACCTATGCCCCACCACCATCCGCGGCTACCGATGCCGAGCCAGCACCGGTGATCGCGTTCCCGCAGCGGTGGTCGCGAGTCCTTCAGCTGGCCGCGGCGATCGTGGTGGTCGCCGCCCTTGGCGTGGTCGTACTGCGGGTGCTCGCTGGACCGATGGGTTCGTCGGATGGCGACGCGGTGGCTGATGGCGCCAACGATGACCGGTCGGTTGAGATGGCTGAGGCCTCCGATGCCGAGATGGACGCCATGCCCAAACCTGAGGCCGCGGTTGCGTCCCCTGATGATATGGCTACTGACGGCGCCGGTGATGACCTTGCCGCCGAACCGGAGCCCACCGGAGTTGTCGATGACGGGTCGGCAGCACCACGGCCTCTGGGCTACTCCGATGGCACCGAGCTCACCGCGGTGATCACCGACGATGCCGAGCTGGCATCAGCTGCTGCCGAGATCGCTGCACTGGCTGCCAGCGGCGACTTGGTCATCCCCACCACCACCTGTCCGATCAGCGATCGGACAGCACTGGCCACCTATGTATCGCCCCAAACCGGCGACGAGGTTGCGGTGATCGTGGTGGTAAACGATGAGACGATCAGATTGCTCGACGCCGCCGACTGCGACCTCCTGGCCGAGATCACCGCACTCCCCTAACCCGTGACGTCCAAGATGACGTTTGGGCGGGACGGCGCTAGTGTCAGCACCATGCCGGCCAACCCGCTGACTGATCCCACCTGGGCCAACACCGTCACCGATCAGATCGTGTCCACGATCGGTACCGTTCGCGACAAGACCACCAACAACGCCATCAAGGCGGTTCGGGGCATCGTGTTCGGCTTGCTCGCGGCGATCTTGGGACTGGTCGCACTGGTCCTCTTGCTGATCGTGCTCACCCGAGGCCTTCAAAGCCTGCTTGCATTTGGGCTCTCCGAGGCCCGGGCGGTGTATGTGAGCTATCTGATCATCGGGGTGCTGCTGACCGTGGTCGGGCTTGCCCTCATGAAGAAGCGCTCTGCCTGAGCCAACAGTTGTTCCTCGTTCACGGCTGAGGGAATCATCGCGCCCGTCGCGGTGTTGCACTATCGGCAGAACATCAGATGTCTGGTTGCTGAGAGGAGTTTGCCATGTCACGTCGTCAGGTCATCATCATCGGTAGCGGACCAGCGGGATTGACCGCCGCGATCTATACCGCTCGCGCCAACCTCGCTCCCCTGGTCATCGAGGGCGAACCTTCCTCGACCTCCGACCAACCTGGAGGTCAGCTCATGATGACCACCGAGGTGGAGAACTACCCCGGTTTCCCCGACGGGATTACCGGTCCCGAGCTGATGACCAATTTCCGGTCCCAGGCCGAACGGTTTGGTACCGAGTTCTTGACCGCCAAGGTGACCAAGGTCGACTTCTCCTCCCACCCCCACAAGGTGTGGGTCGGTGACGATGAGTATGAGGCCGATGCGGTGATCATTTCCACCGGAGCTCAAGCCCTCATGCTCGGGTTGGACAACGAGACTCGTCTGATGGGTCGTGGTGTGTCAGCGTGTGCCACCTGTGATGGGTTCTTCTTCCGAGACCGCGAGATCGCTGTCGTCGGTGGTGGCGATTCGGCGATTGAGGAAGCGACCTTCCTCACCCGATTTGCCAGCAAGGTCACCATCATCCACCGTCGCGATGAGTTCCGGGCCAGCCAGATCATGCAAGAGCGAGCCTTCTCAAATCCCAAGATCGAGATCCTGTGGAATCACACGGTGACCGATGTCCTCGGCGACGAGATGGTCAGCGGACTTGAGGTGACGTCCACGGTCGATGGATCGGTCAGCACCTTGCCGGTCACCGGGCTCTTTGTCGCTATCGGCCATCGACCCAATACCGATCTCTTCGCCGGCCAGCTCGACATGGACGATGCCGGCTACTTGATCACCGGTGCCGACTCGTCAACCACCAAGATCGACGGTGTCTTCGCCTGCGGCGATGTTCAAGACCACACCTATCGTCAAGCGATCACCGCTGCTGGGTCGGGTTGCACCGCTGCCCTCGATGCCGAGCGGTGGCTCGAGAGCCGCGAGTCCTAGGCACCAGCACCTGGTTACACTCCACACACACCTCTTCGTACTCAAGGATTGTTATGCCTGTTTCCCATCTGACCAGCTCCACCTTTGATGACACGATCGCCAACCCCTCCGCCCCGGTCCTGGTCGACTTCTGGGCCGAGTGGTGTACGCCGTGCAAGAAGATCGCTCCGATCCTCGAGGAGCTGGCCAACGAGTTGGGCGACCAGATCGTGATCGCCAAGATCGATATCGATGACCATCCCGATATCGCGATGCGGTATCAGATCATGAGCGTTCCAACCCTGGCGGTGTTCCAGGGTGGCGAGCTCCGCAAGAAGATGGTTGGCGCCAAGGGCAAGAGCGCCTTACTCAGCGATCTAGCTGAGTTTCTCTGAGCCCAAGCTGCCGAGAGCGGCAGCTTCAACAAGCTCTCCCACCCCGGTGGATCATGGTCGGCCTGATGTGCCGGCCATGTCGTCGTTTTCCACAGACCAGCGCGAGGTCAACCAGACCTTCCCGGTTTATCCACAGGTTTGTCCCCACTCTGTGGGTTTACTTGAGACGCGTATCAAGTCACACTTCAGAGTCGACCAGCTACGTACGTATGTACGTGTTTGGTGTGTTTTAGTCGGCAGTCATGCGTCGATAGATTCGCTCAAGGTCGTCGAGATCGGCAAAGTCAATGGTGATCTTGCCCTTGGCAGCACCCATCGCGACCTTGACTCGAGTGTCAAGGTGATCGGCCAAGAGCTGCTCAAGTTCCAACAGCCCCGGGGGTCGCAATCGGGTGGAGGCCACGACACCGGCACCATCATGGCGAGGCTCAGTGCTGGCTGACGATGGAGTAGCCACTGGCTCGCGCTCATCAGCCGGTCGGATCTCATCTTCAATCATGCGAACCGACCACCCCTCCTCAACGGTGAGGCGAGCCACTTCTTCTTGTCGAGAGCGATCAGGCAACCGCAGCAAGGCCCGAGCATGACCAGCGCTCAACGAACCTTCCGCTAAGAGATGCTGGATCGAGGGCGGCAAACCCAACAGCCGCAGGGTATTTGACACCGCTGACCGGCTCTTGCCAACGCGATCGGCCACTTCCTCATGGGTGAAATCAAAGTCTTCAATGAGCTGTTGGTAGGCCGCGGCCTCTTCAAGCGCCGTCAGATCTTGACGATGGAGATTCTCGACCAGGGCTTGCTCAATCGATGAAAGATCATCGGTCGTACGCACCACCGCCGGAATCGTGGCCAATCCCGCCCGCTGAGCAGCCCGCCAGCGCCGCTCCCCCGCGACCAACTCGTAGTTGCCGTCATCATCACGCCGACGAACCAGGATGGGCTGAAGGACGCCGATCTGCTGGATCGATGCAGTCAGTTCAGCGAGCGAAGCTTCATCAAAATGGGAACGAGGCTGGTGGGGGTTCGGGGAGACCGAAGAAACGGGAATGTCTTGCAACACCGAATCGGCAGCATCAGATGCCGACGACTCCCCCGGCGGGATGAGGGAACTGAGCCCCTTTCCCAAACCGCTAGGCCGACCCATAGTGAACCTCCTTGGCAACATCGCGATAGGCGATGGCTCCCCGAGACCGGGGATCGTAGACAATGATTGGCTGCCCGTATGACGGCGCCTCCGACAGACGAACGGTCCGAGGAATCAATGAACGAAGCACCTTGTCACCAAAGTGATGGCGGACTTCTTGAACGACCTGAGCCGACAACTTGGTGCGAGCGTCGTACATCACGCACAAGATCGTCGACACCTCGAGGTCGGGGTTCAAGTTGCGTTTGACCAGGTCAACATTGCGAAGGAGCTGGCCAAGGCCTTCCAGGGCGTAGTACTCGGTTTGGATCGGGACCATGACCTCAGAAGCAGCCGCCAGACCATTGACGGTCAGGAGCCCCAAGCTGGGAGGACAATCGACAAGGACATAGTCATAGTCATCGATCACATCATGGAGCGCGGCCTTGAGGCGGAGCTCTCGGCTCATCGCTGGTACGAGCTCGACTTCGGCGCCAGCAAGATCAAGACTCGCTGGGGCAACGAAGAGATTCTTCACATCGGTGGGCTCAATACAGTTCTCCAACGGCACGCCGTGGAGAAGGACGTGATACATCGAGGTGGCCAGACCACGGTTTTCGATTCCCACGCCTGTTGTGGCGTTGCCTTGGGGGTCAAGGTCAACGATGAGGGTGCGCAAGCCCATTTCGGCCAAGCACGCTCCGGTGTTGATCGTCGTTGTCGTCTTCCCCACACCACCTTTTTGATTGGCGACTGCGAGGACGCGAGGAAGGGGCCGTTTGGGCTCGCGACGCGCGCTCCCGTCACCCTGGTAGTGAATAGACATCCCCAACAGTCTGGCGTGCAGCGTGCCCAATTGCGAGCATTACCGACGTTTCACGTGAAACACCGACACAACACAGACCGCGACGTTTCACGTGAAACGCGGCCCCACGCGACACGATCATGTTTCACGTGAAACCACCCAGCAGTGTTGTCAAGAAGGTTTCACGTGAAACACCGATCAGGCATCACGGTGAAAGCGCCGATACCGACCAACCCGAATATCGGTCAACCCCAGACTCGCCACCAGTGCTGGGTCCCAACGATTCTCCGACGGGGGTTCGCTGATCACGATCGACGCCCCAGGAACCGACACCCCCACAGCAATCCGGAGGGTCGTAGCTGGGGGACCGAACCCCCGAGCAACCACCAAGTCAAATCCGGGAATGTGGCCCGCTCGTATGTCACCAACGATTCGTTCAGCATCATCGTGCCAGACCATGACGTGGTCCCAGCCCAGACGACTGACCGCCTGGAGCAAGAAATCGGTCCGCTTTTGTCGCCGATCAAGCAAGACCACTGTGCTGTCACGACACGCCTCAGCAACCACGAGGCCCGGCAATCCGCCGCCGCTACCCAGATCGATGATCCGGGATCCCGGCTCGACCACCCCCAGAGCCGGAACAAAACCCTCGGCATGGCTGATCGCGTCATCGAGCGAACCGGGCCCGAAAAAGCCGAAACGCTGCGCTAAGCGCAGCGTTTCGTAGAGAGGGGAGGAGACCATCAACTCGGGGAAATAATGACCCGACGGTGAGGATCGTTACCTTCAGAGCGGCTTCCGACGCCATCAACCGAAGTCAATGCATCGTGGACCACCTTGCGGTCAGCCGAGTTCATCGGCTCCAAAGCCTTGGTTTCACCGGTGTCTTTCACCTGCTCGGCAACTGCCAGCACAAACTTCTCCAGCGCGTGGCGACGACGTTCCCGGTAGTTGCCGACATCGATCCGCAAACGGGTGTCATGATCGCCCAGGCGACGCTGAGAGGCCACGCGAGCGAGATCCTGGACCGCAGCCAGCGTCCGCCCACCAGGGCCAACGAGCCGGCCGATATCGGTACCGGTCACCCGGACATCGATATCGGTGCCATCCACCTCGGTCGCCGTCTGGGCATCAGCGCCAAACGCCGTTGCCAGACCCGACATGAACGCCGTCGCGGCATCAGCAACTTCTTGCGGACTCACCTCGGGACGCTCGGGTTGTTCTTTGGTATTCATGCTCTTTGACTCCTGAGCTGGCGATGTCGATCGACGCTTGGTGTTCTTGGACCGTTGCCGTTGGCGGCGATCCCGCTTGGGACGAACCGGGGTGGGCTTAATCCGAGCCCGCACCCGTGCCTCTCCACGTACCCGTCCAAACAAACCAGCCTTGGGCTCTTCGATCACCTCGAACTCGGCCTCATCACGGGTGACGTGCAGCCGATCAAGTGCTTGTTCCTGGGCGTCATGAATGGTCTTCGCCGTAACTTCAACCCATTCCATCATCGTTCTCCGATTCTTGCGATATCAACGTTTCCGCTTACTTGACGGGGGACGCTTACGTGACGACCCGCCGCTACGACTTGCCGGGCGGCCCGAGCGCGTGCTCTTGCCCGACGGTGTTGGACGCCCCTTGGGCGCTGTTGTCCGCTTGCGAGGCGGACGAGACGTGCTCGAACTTTCGTTCGCTTGCCTGGCTTCCTTCGCTTGCTGACGGGCTTCAGCAAGCTGCTTGCGGGCCTGACCCAACGGTCCGCCACCACCATCTTCTTTGGCCAGCTCTCGAGCTCGTTCGCTGGCTGCTTGAGCTTGACGCCCAAGCGAATGCTCATCGGCATAGAACTTCTTGGTGATGTAGTACTGCTGAAGGATGCGCAACAGGGTCTGGACGATGTAATAGATGACCAAACCGAGCAGGAAGAAGATCTGGAAGATCGCAAAGAAGACCGGCAGATACTGCATCAGCTTCTGCTGCGACTCCGACATCGTCGGACTCACCGCCGCCCGAGCAGCCACCATACGTTGCTGACCGAAATAGAGCAGGCCCAAGATCACGACCAGACCGGCATAGATCAAGCCTCGCCCAAAGCTCTGACCCAGCATTTCGGCGGGGGAGAGGGAGAGGTCAAGGCCAAACGAGTTCATCTGGGTCTGACCGACCAATGACTGATAGATCTCCGATGACCGGTTGAGATAGCGGGGCAAGAACCCAATCGGCTGGTCGGCGGACACCCCGGCTGCATTGAGCACCGCCCGAGCAACGATCTTGTTGCCGCCTACCGGCTGATAGGTCATGCCGTGCAGAATGCGGAACATCACGATGAAGATCGGCGCCTGGGCCACCATCGGCAAACACGATGACATCGGGTTGACCTTGTGCTCTTGATAGAGCTTCATCATCTCTTCATTGAGTTTGGTGCGATCATCCCGATACTCGTTTTGCAGTCGCTTCATCTCGGGAGCGATCCGCTGCATCTCCAACATGCCCTTGGTGCTCTTGAGCACCAGCGGGGTGACCAGCACCATCAAGATGAAGGCGGTCAGGCTGATGGCGATGCCATAGCTGTGGGTGACCGAATACAGCCACGCCAACCCAGCAGCGGGAATCTCAAACACACCGGCGATCATGATTTGTCCTCTCGATGAGCTTCGGGGACCGGGTCATACCCCGACGGTCCGAAGGGACGACAGCGGGCCAGCCGTCGCATCGTCAACCATCCACCCCGAAGCCCGCCGTGCACGACGATCGCTTCGGCCGCATAATTCGAGCACGATGGGGTGAATCGGCAGGGAGACGGCCGACCGGCAAAGGCCTCTTGATAGGCCCCAATCGAGTTCAACATGACTCGTTGGAGACGGCTGAGCACGATCTCATCAGGGTCATCACCTGGGACCGTATCTCCTCGAACGTCAGTTCTTGTAGTGGCTTCCTCGCACCGATCATCAGAAGCCCGGGTTGAATCGAGTCCATCTGATTCAAGAGGGATCGAATCTGTCGACGTCGACGATTGCGCACGACCGCCGTCCCCGACGCTCGTCCGATCGCGAACGCTACCCGAGTCGCTTCCAATTGGGGATCTGGACACCATGTGCACCATAGAGCTGATGTACGAACCCGCGTGCCCTGACGAGACAGTCGTTGAAAGTCAGAGCGGTCGCGGAGGGATCGAATCACGCCGACAGGCGGACGCGACCCTTAGCCCGACGGCTCTTGATGACGGCGCGACCACCGCGGGTACGCATACGAGCACGGAACCCGTGCTTCTTGGCTCGGCGGTGGTTGTTGGGCTGGAAAGTACGCTTCACGTCGTTCTCCTCGGCACCGAAGCAGGTGTCTTCGGGCGTGTGGCTGGCAGATTGTAGATTGCGCGAGACATCCTGGCGCGCAGTGACTCATCAAGGCTACGACGACAACCCGGCGCGCGCCAACCAGTACAACCCAGCGAAATCCACGGTTCACTGGGTTCCTGTTGGCCGTCTATGTCTGATCTGATACGTTACATAGCCCGTTGCCAACGGATTGTTCAGTTGTCCACAGTTGTGGATAACCATGTGAATCTTGGTGATAGGGGAGTGGTAGATCACGATGAGCGACCAACAGACAGCATGGACAGGGATTGCTCAACTCCTTCGTGCCCAGCTCACCGAATCGGTGTGGTACTCCACCTTTTGTGACGCGGTACCGGTCGTCAACCATTCCTCTGATGAGATTGTGATCAAGGTGCCCAACACCTTGGCCCACGACCGGATCATGACCCGATACCGCGGACTCATCACCGACGCGATGAGCGATCT
>PDSL01000100.1 GCA_002748455.1 Ilumatobacter coccineus | reverse complement strand
TGTTGTATCCGCTACAGTCCGGCGATCAGCAGGCCAGGAGGTATCTCGTAGATGGCAAGTAGGGACACCAACCCCACATCGGGCTCATCGACAACCACGACTGGGGCCAAAAAGGCTCCAGCCAAGAAGACTGCGGCGAAGAAGACCGCCGCCAAGAAGGCTCCAGCCAAGAAGGCTCCAGCCAAGAAGGCTCCAGCGAAGAAGGCTCCAGCGAAGAAGGCTCCAGCCAAGAAGACTGCAGCGAAGAAGACTGCAGCCAAGAAGACTGCAGCGAAGAAAGCCTCAGCCAAGAAGGCTCCAGCCAAGAAGGCTCCAGCCAAGAAGACTGCGGCGAAGAAGACCGCAGCGAAGAAGGCTCCAGCCAAGAAGACTGCCGCCAAGAAGGCTCCAGCAGAGAAGGCTGTAGCGCGACGAGCTGCCACCAAGAAAGCTGCTGCCAAGACGTCGTCAGACTCCTCGGCCAGCGTGCCGATCCCTAAGGCTCGGTTCAACAAGGACGGCTTGGGCTACACCCGTGACTTCAAGGTCGCCTTTGTCAAGGAGATGCTCGCTGCACTCCAAGAAGAACGCATCCGTCTCACCGGTCAAGCGATCCGGCTCGAAGACGAAGCCCATCAGCTCGTTGAAGAAGCCGAGATGGGCGATGTCCAATTCGACGATGAGGGCGGCGAAGGCGACACCATGGTCGTCGAGCGGGAACGTGATCTGGCGCTCAGCGCTCAGGCTCGCGAAGCGGTCGTCGAAATCGATGCGGCGATCGAACGAATCTATGCCGGAACCTATGGGTATTCGGTGGTGTCCGGGCGTCCGATTCCCCACGAGCGCCTCGAAGCTATCCCGTGGTCAACGGTGCTCGTCGAGGAAAAGGTCGGCGGGATCGGACGACGATGAGAGCGGTACCACGTTGGGGGTGGGTAGCGCTCCTCACCGTGGTTGCCGATCTGGTCTCTAAGCAGTGGGCGGTCAACGCCCTCGTCGACCGCGATATCGATCTGGTCTGGACCCTACGGCTCAACCTGTCGTTCAATACCGGGATGGCCTTCGGTCAGGGTCAGGCATTTGGGCCGATCATCGCGGCGATCGCCATGATCGTGATCGTGGTCCTGGTGACCACCAAACGTCCATCTGGTGGGGGACTGGACGTAGCGACCGGCCTCATCGTTGGCGGGGCGATCGGCAACCTCATCGATCGGCTCTTTCGGTCGCCCGGTTGGTTCCGCGGCGCCGTTGTCGACTTCATCGACTTCCAGTGGTTCCCCATCTTCAATATCGCCGACATGGGGATCACGATCGGGGGAGCGCTCCTGGTGCTCGGTACCTGGTGGATCTCTCGACACGATCAGACCGAGTTGCCTACATGATCACCGAGAGCGTTCCCGCAGCGTTGGCTGGGGAACGTCTTGACCGTGTCGTGGCCTTGGTCGGCGATATCAGCCGATCAGCAGCATCGGCCCTGATCGAGGCTGGTGGCGTCACCCTTGATGGAGAACCCGCCACGTCGGGCAAGGTGCGGCTCACCGAAGGCCAAACCTTCACCATAGACTTGGATGCCCAGCCTCAGGTGGCGCCGCCTGGTCCTGATCCCACCGTGGCCTTCGAGGTGGTCTATGCCGATGACGACATTGCGGTCATCGACAAGCCCGCCGGGGTGGTGGTCCATCCTGGAGCAGGGAATCGGGAGGGGACCCTGGTCAGCGGCCTCCTGGCTCGGTTTGGGTCCTTGGCCGATGTCGGCGACCCCGATCGACCCGGCATCGTCCATCGCCTGGATGCTGGCAGCTCAGGACTCCTCGTGGTCGCCCTGACCGATCGGGCGGTTGCTCCCTTGGTCAGCCAATTCGTCGACCATTCCGCTGGGAGAATCTATACCGCCGTGGTCTGGGGACACCCAGCATCATCACGAGGCATCATCGATGCTCCGGTCGGTCGTTCTCGGCGTGATCCCCTGCGCATGGCGGTGGTGGCTGATGGGCGTCCATCGCGCACCGAGTATCGAGTCATCGAACATCTCGATCGAATCAGTGAACTGGCGCTGGTCGAATGCCGCCTCGAAACCGGTCGTACCCACCAGATTCGAGTCCATTTGTCCTCGATCGGGCATCCCTTGGTCGGCGATCCGGTCTATGGCCAGCGGCGTCCTCACCTGGGCTTGAAACGTCCCTTCTTGCACGCTGCTGAGCTCTCGTTCGAGCATCCGATACGGG
>PDSL01000099.1 GCA_002748455.1 Ilumatobacter coccineus | reverse complement strand
ATCTTGGGCTACGACGTCGATGCTCTCAAGGGCAAGAGCCGACGCAAGCCCTTGGTCACCGCTCGCCATATCGCCATGTATGTGGTGCGGGAAAAGACCGACCTCAGCTATCCAGCGATCGCCAAGCTCTTTGGTGGTCGCGACCACACCACAGTGATCAGTGCGGTTCGCAAGATCGAAACCCAGATGAAGGAACGGCAAGCGATCTACCAGCAGGTCAGAGATGTGCTGCAGAAGCTCCAACTCTCATGATCGCCTCACCTTGCCCAGTCCCGTCATCACTTATCACCATTCCTCTGTGGGGATGTGGTGGACAACCATCCGGTTCTCGGTGGACATCATGACCTTGTCCACTGAACTACATTGCCGTAAGCCGCGCGCCGGGGATATCGGTGGAAAACACCATGTCTTTCCGCAAACGTTCTACGCTGGGGCAATACCGGGTTGTCCACAATCCACAGGACCTACTAGTACTACCAATTTTCAATTCCATGATCTGGGGAGAAGAGGCCGACCGTGAAGTTTCGGTGTGAACGAGAAATCTTGGCCGATGCATTGGCAACCGCTGGACGAGCTGCCACCAATCGAACTGGCACCTTGCCGGTGTTGTCTGGGGTTCGACTCGACCTTGCTGAAGGTCAACTGACGGTCACCGGTACCGATCTCGAACTGACCATCCAATTGTCAGTGACGGTTCACAGCGATCGTGATGGATCCACGGTGGTGCCGGCTCGCCTGGTGGCCGACATTGTCAAGGCGCTTCCTCCGGGAGCGGTGGATGTCGAGGTGTCCGACGATGAGATGATGATCAGCTCAGGACGGTCACATTTTTCGGTTCGGCCGTTGGCCCTCAGCGATTATCCGGCCCAGGTCGAATCCGATATCGATCCGGTCACCCTGTCGACCGGTGAGTTCACCGATGCGCTTCGCCAAGTCGTCAGGGCGGCATCAACCGATGATGCCCGGGTTCTGCTCACCGGCGTACTGATGGCTGCTGACGATGACAAGCTGTCGATCGTGGCCACCGACTCCTATCGGTTGGCGGTCAAGGAGCTCTCCCAATCATCGATCCTCGATGCTGGCCAGAAGGTCTTGGTGCCTGCTCGGGCCTTGAGTGAACTCCAAAAGATCCTTGGCGGACATGACGAGATGAAGGTTCGTCTCGGTCAGCGAGAAGCGGTCTTTGAGGTCGGTCACACCCAGTTGACCACCCGCCTGATCGAGGGTGACTATCCCAAGTACAAGACCCTCTTGCCAGATTCGTATCCCAATGTCTTGTCGGTCAATCGTGACGAGATCACCGAAGCCCTGCGACGGGTTAAGATCTTGGCCCAGGATTCAACGCCGGTTCGGCTCACGCTCAAGTCGAATGCCATCGAGTTGTCAGCGATCACCAATGATGTCGGTAATGCCACCGAGCAGGTTGACGCTCGCTATGAGGGCGAGGAGTTTACGATCGGGTTCAACGCCGACTATCTCGCTGCCGGTATCGATGCTCTCGATGGTGAGGAGATGACGGTGTCGATCTTCAACTCGATGAAGCCGGTTGTGCTGCGTGGCGTTGACCACGAGGACTATCTCTACCTCCTGATGCCAGTTCGGGTTCCCTGAATTCCGGCGTGATCGTCGAGCGGATCGAACTTACCGACATCCGGAACTATGAGTCGGCACAATTTGATCTGACCCCCGGCATGACTGCGGTCGTGGGGGCGAACGGTCAGGGCAAGACCAATCTGGCTGAAGCGGTCGCCTATCTGGCCACCCTGTCGAGCTTTCGTGGCGCTCCCACCGATGCCATGATTCGCACCGATGCCGATGCTGGCTTTATTCGGGCCGTGATCACCGATGCTGAGCGGGAGATCTCGATCGAAGCGGAGCTCAGCCGAAGTGGACGCAATCGGGTTCAGGTCAATCGACAACGATTGGCCAAAACCCGCGATCTGCTTGGGGTGATGAGAGCGAGTGTGTTCTCTCCCGATGACCTGGTGATCATCAAGGGAGGTCCGTCGGATCGGCGACGATTTCTCGACGACACCCTGGTGGCGCTGCGCTCTCGCTACGACCTCGTTCGCCGAGAACTCGATCGCATCGTGAAACAGCGCAATCGATTGCTCAAACAAGCTGGGGGAGAGCTCACCGATGAGATCGCCATCACCCTTGATGTGTGGGATACCCGAATGGCCGAGGTGGGCGATCAGCTTGGACGAGCACGAGC
>PDSL01000071.1 GCA_002748455.1 Ilumatobacter coccineus | reverse complement strand
TCGGCCAGGTTGTCGCCATACTTGCGGCGCAGATCGGCTAGGAGCTGTCGGCGAACCCTGATCTCTTCCAGACGCTGAGGATCGTCCTCGATCGATTCGGCCAGATGACGCAGGTCCCGCACCGCATCATCAAGGTCCGCTGCCAGAGCATTCAGCCGATCGGTGATGCCGTGATAGGGCTGGCGCCCATCGAGTTCTCCGAGCACACTCGAGACCTGGTCGCTGATGCCTTGATCGCTGTCGAAGGCATACAACACCCGCTGACCGGCTTCTTGATGGTCGGCAGCGTGGGCCAGCAGCGCTTCATCAGCAGCCAAATGGAGATCTTCATCAGGATCGTCGAGTTCGGCAGCAGCGATTTCGGCAATCTGGAACTCAAGGAGATCGATCTCGCGAGCCCGAGCCCGCTCATCCCCACCCAGTTCAGCCTGGGTAGCGGTCAGCTCAACATCCTGCCGTCGAAGCTGGTGCCAGTTCGACAGGTCGATCTGCCCATAGTGATCGACAACCTGACGTTGAGCAGATGTCGACAGAAGCCGTTGGTGGGCGTGCTGACCGTGGAGCTCCACCAGGTCAGCGCTCAGATCGGCAAGGGTCGATGCGGTCACCGGACGACCATCGAGATAGGCCCGGCTACGACCCTCGGCCGGCACTACCCGAGACACCACCCGCTCGACCAGCTGGCCATCATCGATCACCTCAAAGCGGGCATCCACCCGGGCTTCATCAGTGCCGTGACGCACGATCGCCGGATCGGTACGACCTCCCATCACCAATTTGATCGCATCGACCAAGATGGTCTTCCCAGCTCCGGTTTCGCCGGTGAGCACGGTCATCCCTCGCTTGAGCTGGAGGGTGGCCCGCTCGATCACCCCGAGGTTCTCGATCGAAAGCTCGGTCAACATGGCGTTGATTCACCGACCTGGACGGGCACGAACGATACGGTCACGGCCGGGGCAGAACCTCTCTCAATCCGAACTTGGCTTTGAGCACCTGGTGATAGCGATGGGTGGCGAATCGCATAAAGCGTGCCGTCGCATCCGAGCGCCAACACCGGATGCTGTCACCGACATCAAGTGTTGCCACCTGTCGACCATCGATACCCACCGCTGCGGGGCGGTTTCCGATGACCTCGATCTCGACCGACTCTTCGGGATCGAGCACCAGGGTGCGATCGAAGAGCATGTGGGGAGCGACCGGGGTGAGGAGCAGGGCTCGGTGCTTGGGCGACACCACCGGTCCTCGGGCTGAGAGCGAATAGGCGGTCGATCCGGTTGGGGTAGCCACGATCAGGCCATCGGCGGCGTAGGTGGTAAAGGGTTCCCCATCGATGCGCGCCAGAAGGTGAACGGTGTGACCGGTCACCAGCTTTTCGGCCACCACCTCATTGAGAGCCCGATAGCGCAGCCCGGACGCACTCTCACGGGTGGTGATCTCGATATCGACCATCATCCGTTCATCGAGATGCCATTGACCCTTGTCAGGGCCGAGTTCAAACCGGGTCAGGGCACGCTCAAGCTTATCGGCTTCGATCTCGGTGAGATAACCCAGCCGCCCCTTGTTGACCCCTAGCAGGGGTACCGGGGCCCCATCCAGAAGATGGACCGCCTTCAACATGGTGCCGTCACCGCCGAGACAGACGATCAGGTCGGCCTCGCTGGCCGGTCGATCGGAGCTAAACGTGGTGGCACCGATCTGGTCACCTGCTGGCGACCAGGTTTCGTGGCCCTCGCTGTGCAGCTGGGCCATCGTCGCCATCGCCAATTCGATCGCGTCAGCACGCCCGGCATGGGTGACGACCATGATCTTGCTCATGAGATCACCTCTGACGACCGGGCATCGGGTGTGCTCGAACGGTGGTCGCTCGATTCCATGCGCTGAGCGTAGACCAGGAACTCGTGGTTTCCGTCAGCTCCGGTAATCGGCGATTCAGTCCACCCCCGTACCTCACAGCCGGCCTGCCCCAGAGCATCGGTAATCTCGGAACGCACCCGTTCCCAAATAGCGGGATCGGTGATCACTCCTTTGCCTCGGCTGACCTCGGATCGTCCCGCCTCAAACTGGGGCTTGACCAAGAGCACCAAGACTCCCCGAGGTCGCAAGACGGAGACCAGAGCCGGGATCACCAACCGCAGCGAGATAAACGAAAGATCGCCGACCACCGCATCGACCGATCCCCCGATCATGTCGATGTCGAGGTGGCGGACATTGGTGCGTTCCATCACCACCACCCGATCATCAGCCCTCAGCTTCTCATGCAGTTGGCCATGGCCGACATCGACCGCGACCACTTCGTGGGCTCCACGTTGAAGTGCGACATCGGTAAAGCCCCCAGTCGATGCTCCGGCATCGAGGATTCGCCAGCCAGAGATGTCGAGATCAAACACCTCAAGGGCGTGATCGAGCTTGAGCGCTCCCCGACCGACAAAGCGTGGCGGCGGACCGGTGACCCGCACCTGGTCGGCAGGGGCTACCTGACGTGATGGCTTGAGGGCCACCGCCCCATTGACCAAGACCCGATGATCGGTGATCAAGGCGTGGGCCTCGGAACGGCTGGTGGCTAAGCCACGGCGCACCAGATCAGCATCGAGACGACGGCGCGACACCGTTCAGCCTTCTCCTCGCCTCTCAGCGATCAAGAGATCAGCCAGTTCAGCGATCGAGGGGGTGTCATAGGCCACGGGAGTATCGACCACCGCACCCGGTGGTGTGACCCCGGAACGCACCAGCCCATAGCGACACCCCAACGCCCGAGCAAAGTCGCCATCGGTGCTCACCCGGTCACCGATCACCACCACCCGATCGAGATCCCATCGCTCACCCACCAGTTCTTGGACCACCCGGCCGATCGGGGTATGAGGTTTACCGCCAAAGATCGGTTCAGTTCCCGATGCTGTCGTCACCGCGGCCACCAGGGAACCAGCCCCCGGCTGGGCTCCAGTCGGCGTTGGATAGGTGGCATCACTATTGGTGGCCACATAGCGCGCCCCTGCCCGTATCGCTGATGCAGCTCGATCCATCATCGAATAGTCAAAGTCGCGGCGCAGACCGACCACCACCGCATCAACCTCGCCGGGCTCATCGCGCGGATCGACCGGAATCGCGCCCCGAGCGGTCACCGCCTCGACCACACCAGGGCCACCCACCGTGAGCACTCGCTCACCAGGATTGACCAAGAACGCCCCAGCGAGGGCACTGCTGACCACGGCCCCCTCGGCAGGAATGCCGATCTTGGCCAGCGCTGCCTCGTGTTGGGCGATCGTCGGGCCCGAGTTATTGGTCACAAAGACAACGGTGATGCCCTCATCTCGAAGTCGAGCAATCGCCTCCGGAGCCCCAGCGATCGGGGTATGAGCCAACCAGACAACCCCATCGAGGTCGCACAACACGATGTCGGGTGATCCAGGCTTCATACCAATCTTCTTCTTTCTTGGGGCAAGACGTCGATTGTCTGGCAGGCTAGCCGCATGCCTCGGTTTGAACCGTTTGCTGCTCTCCGTTATGCATCTGATTCGTTCGACGCCACCAGCGCACCGCCCTATGACGTGATCTCGCCCGATGACGTGGCCGTACTGCGACGCCAGCACCCCCACAATGTGGTCCATATCGATGCCCCTGCCGGAGGCGACGATCGTTACGACCATGCCGCGGCGGTCTTGCGCACCTGGATCGATGCCGGGGTGTTGATCCCCGATCCATCACCAACCTTCAGCCTGTATCGGATGCACTTCACCGATGCGAGCGGTGCTGAGCGACATATTGTCGGCGTGCTCGGCGCACTGGACGTGAACGCCGACAGCGGGGTATTTCCCCACGAACGGGTCACCCCGAAGGCCAGCACCGATCGACTCAACCTGATGCGTTCCACCCAAGCCAACCTGTCGCCAGTGTGGGGACTCTCGTTGGCATCAGGGCTCGCCCAACTGCTGGCGGAACCCGGCGAGCTGATGGGCTCGATGACTGTCGACGGGGTCACCCATGAGGTCGAACGGGTCACCGATCCCGACCGGATCGCCGCCATCGCTGCCAAGGTGTCCGATGCCCGCGTGGTCATCGCTGACGGCCACCACCGCTATGGGGTGGCCCGTCGTTATCGCGATGAGATGGCAGCCCAAGGCCGGGCATCGAGCAGCCAGGAACTCACCCTGGCCCTGATTACCGAATTGGTCGATGACCAACTCAGCGTGGCGCCCATCCACCGGATCTACCGTTCGATCACTGCTGATGACTTGATCGCCACCCTCTCGACCAGTTTCGACCTCTCCCCTGCTGATCGGCTGGATCCCACTATCCCAGCCGAGATGAGACGCCGAGGAGCGCTCTACCTGCTCACTCGCCAGGGTGCGTGGTGGCTGACCCCGCACGAGGGCGTGTTCGACGATCTCCGACCGCTCGACGGGCTCTGGCTAGAGCACGTCTTGGGCAGCGTCAGCGTCGACTATCAGCACGGGCTCGAAGAAGTCGAACGCTTGATGGCGAGCGATGTCACCGTCACCGCCGCGGTCTTGACCCGACCGGTTGGTGTTGAGGAGATCCGCCGAACCGCGTTGGAAGGCGTCTTGATGCCCCCCAAGTCCACCTTTGTGGTGCCCAAGCCCCGTACCGGAGCGGTCATCCGGCTTCTCTGACCGAGTCGGCTGCGATGCCCGAGCTGTCCTAGACGAGTCCCTGAGCGTTCATCGCCGAAGCCACCTTGCGGAACCCAGCGATATTGGCTCCCACCACATAATTGCCGGGAACGCCGTATTCATCAGCGGTCTCGTAGCACATCTGGTGGATATGGGTCATGATCTCGTCCAAACGTTGCTCGGTGTAGTCGAACGACCAACTATCCCGACTGGCATTCTGTTGCATCTCCAGCGCTGAGGTGGCGACTCCACCGGCATTGGCGGCCTTGGCCGGGCCGAAGGCCACACCCGATTCGAGGAACGCGTGCACAGCCTCGCTGGTCGACGGCATGTTGGCGCCCTCAGCAACAGCGATACACCCGTTCTTGATCAGGGTGGCAGCATCGTCACCGTCAAGCTCGTTTTGGGTGGCGCACGGAAGCGCTATCGGAGCGGGGATCGACCAGATCGAAGTATCGGCACTGTGGCGAGCCGATGGCCGCCGCTCAGCGTAGGCGGTGAGGCGAGCGCGCTCGACCTCCTTGATGTGTTTGAGCAGAGCGAGATCGATTCCGTCGGGGTCATGAATCACCCCGTTGGAGTCGGAGCACGCAATCGCCTTGGCACCGAGTTGTTGGAGTTTCTCGATGGCATAGATCGCCACATTGCCGGATCCAGAGACCAGGCATTCCTTGCCTTCGAGGGATTCCCCACGAGCGGCGAGCATCTTGTCCAAGAAGAAGACCAGGCCATAGCCGGTGGCTTCGGTCCGCCCGAGCGCTCCGCCCCAGTTGATGTGCTTGCCGGTGAGAACACCGGGCTCATACCGGTTGGTCAATCGCTTGTATTGGCCAAAGAGGTAACCGATCTCTCGTCCACCAACACCGATATCGCCAGCCGGCACATCGGTGTGTTCGCCGATATGGCGATAGAGCTCGCTCATAAAGCTCTGACAGAACCTCATGATTTCGGAGTCGGATCGACCCTTAGGGTCGAAGTCAGCACCACCCTTGCCGCCGCCGATAGCGAGCCCGGTGAGAGAGTTCTTAAAGGTCTGTTCGAAGCCGAGAAATTTAATAATGCTGAGGTTGACCGAAGGATGGAACCGCAGACCGCCCTTGTAGGGGCCGATGGCGCTACTGAACTCAACTCGGAATCCACGATTGACATGAACCACGCCCTGGTCGTCTTGCCAGGGAACTCGGAACATGAGCTGGCGTTCAGGCTCACAGATCCGCTCGATCAGCTTGTTGTCGCCATACTCGGGGTGCTTGGCGAGCACCAGGTCTAACGACTCGAACACCTCTCGCACCGCCTGGTGGAACTCGGCTTCACCGGTATTGCGGCGGACGACCTCGTCATATCGTGATTCCAGTTGCTGATCCAGCATTGCCCTACTCTCCTTGTGACGCATATGGGTGAGACACACCACCCACACCAGTCACGAATCAGCGCCTCATACACGTGAAGAGGGGGTGCCGTCGGGACACACAGAATCACGGCTCCCGATCAGGAAACCATAGACCACCAGGCAGGATCTGTCTAAGCGAACAAATATGGGGGAGGCAGGACCTACCCTCCCATATCTTGCTCAGGCCAGAGTGTCGATATTGTTCAACTCGCTGAACGCCTGCTTCATGCGGGCGACAAAGCTGTCTTCCCCAGCCCGCAGCCAGGCGCGTGGGTCGTACTTCTTCTTGTTTGGCTGGTCGGGACCCTCGGGGTTACCGATCTGGCCCTGGAGATAGTCGTGATACTCGGCCTCATAGCCACGCACCCCATCCCAGAAGGCCCACTGCAGGTCGGTGTCGATATTCATCTTGATCACGCCATACGAGATCGCTTCAGCGATCTCGGCTGCGGATGATCCCGACCCGCCATGGAAGACGAAATCGACCGGCTTGGGGGCAGTGCCAAACTTGTTCTCGATATAGGTCTGGCTATCGCGCAAGATGGTCGGGGTCAGCTTGACATTGCCTGGCTTGTAGACACCGTGCACATTGCCAAAGGCGGCAGCGATCGTGAATTTGTCGCTGATCTTCATCAGCTCTTCGTAGACATACGCGACCTCTTCGGGCTTGGTGTAGAGCTCGCTCTCATCACGATCGCTATTGTCGACCCCATCTTCTTCCCCGCCGGTGATCCCGAGTTCCATCTCGAGGGTCATATCGATCGCCGACATCCGGGCCAGGTACTGCTTGCAGATCTCGACATTCTGTTCGAGGGGTTCTTCGGAGAGGTCGAGCATGTGGGACGAAAACAGGGGCTTACCGGTGGCCTCATAGTGCTCTTCCCCAGCGTCGAGAAGTCCATCGATCCAGGGCAGGAGTTTCTTGGCGCAGTGGTCGGTGTGAAGGATGACCCGTGCTCCGTAGTGCTTGGCCAAGCGGTTGACATGATCAGCACCGGCGAGCGAACCCAGTACCGAGGCTCGGATCGACGAGACCGGCAGTCCTTTCCCGCCCACGAAGGCGCCTCCGGAGTTGGAGTACTGGATAATGACCGGAGCGTTGACCTCAGCGGCGGCCTGCATCACCGAGTTCATCGAGTTGGAGCCAATACAGTTCGCCGCCGGCAAGGCGAACTGGTTGGCCTTGGCCAGGGCAAACACTTCTTGTACCTCAGAGCCGGTGATCACTCCAGGAGCAAAGTCGTTACGCAGGGTTGTCATGCTCCCATGGTAGGCCTGCTGGCGGCGCGGACTTTGAATAATTTGTTTGCCTACCGCTGGCACGCCGAGTGAGACGACTCAGGGGTCAGCGTCGGCAGTGCCTTGACGAACGGATTCGGTGATCGCTGCAACCGCACCGAGGAGGCCGCTGAATTCAGCCGGGATCACCAGCTTGGTTGCCTGGCCATCGGCGATCTGCTCAAGCGCTGACAAGTATTCGACAGTGAGCACGCGTTCATCGGCTCCGGCTCGCTTGATCCCGCTCAAGCGAGCTTCGGCAGCATCACCCTCACCTTGACCAACCAGGGTCAGTCGGGCCTTGTCGGCCTCGGCTCGCAGGGTGATCGCTTGGGCTTCACCCTGGGCTTCAAGGATCGCTGATGCCTTCTGGCCCTCAGCTTCGAGGATGGCAGCCTGCTTCTCACCATCAGCTCGGGCAATTGCTGCTTCGCGGTATCCCTGAGCTTCGGTCACGGTGGCGCGGCGGTCACGTTCGGCTCGCATCTGGGCATGCATGGCGGAGACGACTTCCGGCGGTGGATCGATCCGCTGGATCTCGACCCGAACCACTCGAACGCCCCATTTGTCGGTGGCATCATCGAGGACTTCACGGAGCTGGGTATTGATGGTGTCGCGCGATGTCAAGGCTCGGTCGAGTTCGAGATCACCGATCAGGTTACGCAGGTTGGTTTGGGCCAGCTTGGTGATGGCGGTGAAGAAGTCGGCGACGTTATAGACCAGACGCTGAGGATCGGTGGCTTCGTAGTAGACCACCGCATCGACCGACACCACCACATTGTCGGAGGTGATGACCTCCTGAGGGGGTACATCGACCACCTGTTCGCGCATATCGACCAACTGCATGGTCTCGATGAAGGGAACGATGATCCGGAGTCCGGGGTTCTCGGTGGTCTTGTACTTGCCCAGTCGCTCGACAAGGCCGCGCTGGAAGGGGCGTACGATCCGAATTGATCGAGCCAAGATCGTGATCAGCACGATGGCGATGGCGATCAAGAAAAAGACGATGGTAGGCATCACGAACGGATCCTTTCCTGGAGGGCGATGATGGTCATGATTCGGTGGCGGGTGGAGCAGGTGCCGGATCGACGACAACACGGGTGCCTCGGATCGCCGTCACGACGACCGAGGTACCAACCGGCAGGCGTTCTTTGGGGTCAGCAACGCCCCAGACCTCGCCATCCACGCTGATGCGGCCAGACCGGGTGGTGTCGGCGGGGTCAACCTCAACGGTGACGATCCCGGTCATGTCGACCAAGCGGTCAGCTCCCACGCCGGGAGGGGTGCCGTGTCCGGTGGAGGCCTTGCGCACCCACCGGAACATGATGACAAACAGGATCGCGCCGCCGAGAACGAAGACTGCCCACTGGATCACGAGCGATACCCCAGCAAAGGCCAAGATGCTCGCCACGAAGGCCGACACCGCCCAGGGCAAGATGATGAAGGTGCCGCCAGCTACGGCCAGTTCAACGAGGGCCAAGACCACCGCGGCCACAAGCCAGCCCCAGCTCCATACCGCCAGGTCAATGCCGATGAGGGACGCCATACCAACCACATCACCATCTTAGCTGTGGCCGCTGGTGGACCGATTCGGTCTCCATCGTGGTTGAGCTCCACCTTTGCGGCCATTCCGTCCATGAACTAAGGTGCACTACTGTGCAGGGCGTGCACAAATGTGCATATCCGACACCGCTGGTAAGCGTGAACTCCATCCAGCCGGGCGGAGTCGCCACCACCGACAAAGGAGCAATATGAAATCACGAACCATTGGACGCCGGGGGATCTGGCTAGGTGCCCTGGTTCTTGCTGTCGCCCCACTGGCTGCGTGCAGCCAGGACACCGCTGACGACACGGGATCCGAGTCCGCTTCCACCGAAGCTGCCGGAACCGAGGAAGGCGCTGTGGCGACAACCGCTGCCGGTGCCGAAATGCCAGCACCGTTCGACGGCGATGTCAAGATCGCTGTGGTCCAGAACTCTGGTGCTGGTGACTATTTCCAGCAGTGGACAAATGGCGCCAAGCAGCAAGCAGACGCTCTGGGTATCGAGTACACCTGGTATGACGCCCAGGCCGACAACGCCAAGCAAGCCAACGATATGGAGACCGCCATCGGGTCGGGGGTTGACGGCATCGTCGTTGACCACGGCCAGACCGACACGATGTGCCCCCTGATCAACCAGGCGCTAGAAGCGGGCATTCCCGTCGTTATCTATGACATCGCGATCGCCGACTGCGCTCCCGATGCGGTTCAGACCCAGCAGTCTGATGCCAGTCTGGCTGACCTCTCGCTTGGCCAGATGCTCGAAGACATCGGTGCTGACCAAAACGTTGGCTACGTCAATGTGCTGGGTATCGCTCCCCTCGACCGTCGCCATGTGGTGTGGGAGGAGTACAAGACCGCCAATAGCTGGAACGAAATGTTCTTCGTGGGTGAGTACACCAACGCTGTCGCCACCGACAATGCTCAGCTGGTCGACGCGGCGCTCAAGGCCAACGCTGATGTGAGGGCGATTTTCGCCCCCTATGACGAGTTGACCAAGGGTTCGGTGTCGGCGATTAACGATGCCGGCTTGGCCGACAAGATCTGGGCCTACGGCATCGATATCTCGAACGCTGACATCGAGGTCATGACCACCGAAGGCAGCCCCTGGAAGGCCACAGCCACCACGGATCCCAACGCGATCGGCGCTGCGGTGATGCGGACCATGGCCCTTGAACTGGCCGGTCAGCAAGAGGCCCGCTCGGTCGACTTCCCTGGTGTTCTGGTGACCCAGCAGTTCCTGTTGGACAACTCGATCACCAATATGGAAGAGCTTCGTGCAGCGATGCCGGAGCTGAACCTGGCTGATGTCCAGTCCGCCGACTGGATTCCGTCAGTCACGTTCTGATCCTTGACCCATTGGTGTTTGCCCCGGTCATCGAGATCGGGGCAAACACCAACCCTTCCCCACGACAGGAGAACAGATGAGCGCGCCGATCGAGATGACCGGGATCACCATGGCCTTCGGAGCCAACGAGGTCCTCAAAGGGATCGATCTCAAACTCGAACCGGGCAAGGTCACCGCCATGCTGGGCGCCAACGGCGCTGGCAAATCCACCTTGATCAAGGTCTTATCTGGGATCAACAACACCTACGGGGGCACGATCTTTGTGGACGGCGAGCCAGTCCACATCGACCACCCCACCACCGCCCGCTCCTACGGCATCCAGGCGGTCCACCAAAAGATCGCTGACGGCATCGTTCCCGGCCTCAGCGTTGCTGAGAACCTGCTCTTTGAAGGCATCGTCAACAACCAGGTGTCGCGGGCCAAGTCCTTGCGAGCCCTCATGCCTGAAGCCCGTCGCATGGCTGCGGTCCTCGATCTGGATTGGTCCGACGAGGTCCTGCGCAGCGATGTCTTCGAGATGCCGATCGCTGACCAACAGCTCCTGCTCTTGTGCCGAGCGCTGATCGTTCGCCCCCGGCTCCTCATCCTCGATGAACCCACTTCGGCCCTCTCCAAGGCTGAAGGTGAGCGATTGTTCGGAGTGATCGATGGACTGCGTAACGAGGGCGTCGCCATTTTCTATGTCTCTCACCGCTTGGCCGAGATCGAACAGATCGCCGACCGACTCCTGGTCTTACGAGACGGGATCATCCACGATGACCAGAACCGACCCATCGACTGGCCGTCGGCTCTCCACGCCATGCTCGATGTTGAGGACTCGCAGGCCGACAACCGAACACCGGAGATGAGGGGCACCGACGAAGTGCTCTCCCTGTCTGGGGTCCAGCTTCAGGCCAAGTCCTCCCCCTTCGATCTCGCGGTCCGCGCTGGCGAGGTCACCGGGGTCTTTGGTCTTCTCGGCTCCGGGGGCACCGAACTTGCCCATGGCATCTTCGGGGCGAGCCCCTTTGTGGCTGGAAAGATGACCCTGACCGGTGAACCCTATTCACCAAAACTGCCCGCCGATGCCATTGCCCGGGATGTCTATATGGTTCCCGAAGATCGCGTCGCCGGCACCCTCATCAAGACCTGGACCGTCGCGATGATCTCAACCTTCCCCTTCCTCAACGACATCTCCAACTGGTCGGTGCTCAACGCGGCAGCCGAAGCCAAGGTCGGTCGATCGGTGATCGACGAGTTTGGCGTGGTCGCCCAGTCCGAAGCTGACCCGGTGATGTCCCTGTCGGGGGGAAACC
>PDSL01000091.1 GCA_002748455.1 Ilumatobacter coccineus | reverse complement strand
CTCTTCAAGCTCATCCATGATTCGCCCGGCACGGGCAAAGCCGACCTTGAGCTTGCGTTGCAGCATCGAGGTCGAACCCGACTGGCTGCGCACCACCAGCTCCATCGCCTGACGGGCCATCACCGCGTCATCATCTTCTTCGTTGGACGAAAACGCGTTGGCATCGGACGTGACGTCAAGCTGGCCACCGGCATGACCATCGGCCGACTCATCGACCGCTCCTTCAACATCACGGGAATAGACCGGTTCAGGAGCTTGCTCGCGCCAATGACCGACGATCTCGCGGACCTCGTCCTCGGTCACCCACGCTCCCTGGATACGGCTGGTTGTCGACGAATTGCCCGGCATGAGCAACATGTCGCCCTTGCCCACCAACTTCTCGGCACCAACCTGGTCGAGGATGACCCGCGAGTCCATTGATGATGACACCGAGAACGCCATGCGGGCCGGAACATTGGCCTTGATCACCCCGGTGATCACATTGACCGATGGCCGCTGGGTGGCGACAACCAGGTGGATGCCCACCGCCCGAGCCTTTTGGGCCACCCTGGTGATCGATTCTTCAACATCACGAGCGGCGACCAGCATGAGATCGTTCAACTCGTCGACGATCACCACGATGTAGGGCATGCGCTCATAAGGCGAGTCCTCAGGATCGACCCCCACCGGTGGATCGATCATGCCGGCATCCCAAGCGTTGTTGTAGCCGGTGATATCGCGATAGCCACACTCGGAGAGGACGTCATAGCGTCGTTCCATCTCTTTGACCGCCCACCCCAGCGCGTTGGCGGCTTTCTTGGGATTGGTCACCGGTTCGGTCAGCAGATGAGGCAGACGCTGATACTGACCCATCTCCACCTGTTTGGGGTCGATCAGGATGAGCCGGACCTGGTCGGGAGTCGTGCGCATCAAGAGCGAGGTGATGATGCAGTTCAACCCCGACGACTTACCAGCTCCGGTCGCTCCAGCGATCAAGAGGTGGGGTGTGGTGGCGATATTCAAAAAGACCGGCTTACCAGCGATGTCCTTCCCGATCGCCACCTCGAGAGGATGGGTGATTGCCGATGCCTCTTCCGAGGTCATCAGGTCACCGAGGGCCACCAGTTGACGATCGTGGTTGGGCACCTCAACACCGATCGCCGAACGTCCCGGAATCGGCGCCAGGATGCGCACATCGACTGCCGCTAGGGCATAGGCGATGTCCTTTTGCAATGAGGTCACCCGATTCACCTTGACCCCGGGACCCAACTCGAGCTCATAACGGGTCACCGTCGGCCCCACGGTTTGACCGATCAGTTCGGTCTCGACGCCATGAGATGCCAGCGACTGCTGAAGTACCCGACCCCGTTGCTCGATCGTTCGCATATCAATCGATTGGCGCCGGGTTTTCTTGAGAAGACGAAGCGATGGTAAGAACCAGCCCCCGACCTCGCGACCGCCACGAGGCACCGACCGTTTGCGTTTTGGTGTCTCGGTCGGCGGGGTAAAGATCGCTTCATCATCGGCAGCGCCGTCATAGAGCATCGGCTCTCCGGGCACATCGGGACGTGGCGATGACGCTGGATCGGGTTCTCGTTGAGGGGTTTCGTTGTTACCAGCACGTTCGCTGGCCAAGGTCGAGAGATCGGTCAACGCCTTGCGGGCTGCTCGTCCGATCGGACGGGTGACCGTGCCGACTCCATCCCTGGTTTGTAGGGCCATCGTCCGCAGCGAGGTTTGAGTCAAGATCAAGATCCCCCCCACCAAGAGCACGACCAGCAAGACTGCGGCTCCAGCGGTCGCCAGCAAGGATCGCAGGGGTTCGGCGATCGCCACACCGATCCACCCTCCAGCTTTGCGGACCTCACCGCGATCGGTAAGCGGCTCGGGATGACCGATCAGATCGGCAATGCCCAGTACGGCCAGCACGATCATGGTCCATCCAATGAAGACCCGAGGTGGGCTTGACGATCGATGAGCCCGAATCAAGGCCACCCCAATCGCGACCAGCGCCACCGGCAGCCCAAACCGACCGATACCGACCAACCATCCGGCAAGGGCATCGAGCCCATCACCGGCCATACCGGCCTTGCCGAAATAGACGCCCAAGCCGACCACGATCGCCACGGCGATGATGACGAGGCCGGTGATCTCTTGACCTCGCCCCTCGATAAGCGAGCCCGAACGCGTCTCAGCGGGACGCCGTGACGGCGACGAGGAACCAGAGGGTCGACGTTGACGGTTCGATCTTTGAGCCATGCCGCCCCTACGGTACCAA
>PDSL01000086.1 GCA_002748455.1 Ilumatobacter coccineus | reverse complement strand
GATGATGATGGCCAGATGCTCGACATCGCCATCCAGTGGAACACCGGCTATCACGAAGGCATCCACGGATACGCCAACGGGATCTCCACCATCGAAGGCGGGATGCATGTCGAAGGATTCCGAGCCGCCCTGACCAGCACGGTCAACCGGTATGCCCGCGAACGCAATCTCTTGAAGGAAAAGGATCCCAACCTGACCGGCGAAGACATTCGTGAAGGCATCACCGCGATCGTGTCGGTCAAGCTGCGTGAACCCCAGTTTGAAGGCCAAACCAAGGCCAAGCTCGGCAATGTGCCGATGCGGTCCTTCGTCCAGAAGGTCACCTATGAGCGGATGGGGGAGTGGCTCGGTGAGAATCCGACCGAAGCCAACAAGGTGGTCAAGAAGGCCCTTGCCGCTGCCCAAGCTCGGGTGGCCGCCAAGAACGCCCGCAATGCGGTGCGTCGCAAGACCGCCCTATCGGGGGCGGGAATGCCCGACAAGCTCAAGGACTGTTCCTCAAAGAATGCCGAAGAGTCTGAGCTCTTCATCGTTGAGGGTGACTCAGCTGGTGGTACCGCTCTCGATGCTCGCGATCCCTACTCTCAGGCGATCCTGCCGATCCGCGGCAAAATCCTCAATGTTGAGCGGGCCCGCATCGACAAGATGATGAAGAACAACGAGATCCAAGCCCTGATCACCGCGGTTGGGGCCGGGGTCGGCGATGAGTTCGTGGTCGATAAGGCTCGCTACCACAAGATCATCGCCCTGTGTGATGCCGACGTTGATGGCAGCCATATCCGCACCCTGCTCTTGACCTTCTTCTTCCGCCAGATGCGTGACCTGGTTGAGGCTGGCCATATCTATATCGCCCAGCCGCCGCTCTATTCCACCGAGGTTGGCAAGGAGAAGGTCTACCTCAAAGATGATGCCGCCAAGGCTCGGTTTATGGAGGAGCGGCCCAATCACAAGAAGGAATTTGCTCGCCTCAAGGGGCTTGGCGAGATGGACTGGGAAGAACTCAAGTCGACCACCATGGACCCCAACACTCGCACCTTGCTCCAAGTCACCGTTGACGAGGCTGCTGAAGCCGACCAGATCATGAGCGTCCTGATGGGTGATGATGTTGGATCACGACGCGAGTTCATCACCACCAATGCCCGCGATGTCCGCAACCTCGACTTCTGATGACGGCGTGTGCTGCCGTAGCGATTCTTCTTTTCAAGGAACTGACTGATGTCTGATACGACACCCCCCTTCGATCCATCATCCACCAGTGGTCAGGACGATCCGATCCAACCGATCGCCCTCCAAGAGGAGATGGAGAACTCCTTCCTCGACTATGCGATGTCGGTCATCATGTCTCGGGCCCTGCCCGATGTGCGTGATGGGCTCAAGCCGGTCCACCGCCGGATTGTGTGGGACATGGAGCAACAGGGCTTCCGGCCCGACCGACCCTTCGTCAAGTGCGCCCGCGTCACCGGGCACACCATGGGTACCTATCACCCCCACGGTGATTCAGCGATCTATGATGCCCTGGTTCGTATGGCCCAGCCGTTCTCGCTGCGCCACACCCTGATCGACTTCCACGGCAACTATGGCTCGCCCGACTTTGGGCCCGCTGCCAGCCGATACACCGAATGTCGTCTTGATCCGTTGGCGATGCAGCTCTTGGCGGACATCGATGAAGACACCGTCAATATGCGGCCCAACTATGACGGGTCCAACGAAGAGCCCGAGGTGCTTCCGTCGCGGTTCCCCAACCTCTTGGTCAACGGGAGTCAGGGGATCGCTGTCGGGATGGCAACCAATATCCCGCCCCACAATCTCGGTGAAGTGATCGATGCGACGGTCCACCTCCTCGACAACCCCGATGCCACGTCCGATGACCTGATGGAGTTCGTCAAGGGCCCCGATTTCCCGACCGGGGCCTATATCCGGGGTCGGGCCGGGATCATTGATGCCTACCGCACCGGCCGGGGCAGCGTGAAAATGCGGGCCAAGGCGACCATCGAAGAAGGCCGCAATGGGCGCTACGAGATCCTGGTCACCGAGTTGCCCTATCAGACCAGTTGTTCGGCGATCGCCAAGCGGATCCAAGAACTGGTCGACAGCGGTGACCTGTCGGGCATCGCCGATGTTAACGATGGCTCAGCGGGGGGCAAGACCAGCTTGGTGATCACCCTTAAGCGGGATGCCAACCCCAATGTCGTCCTCAACAATCTCTATAAGCAGACCCAGCTCCAATCGAGCTTCTCGATCAATATGGTCGCCCTGGTCGATGGG
>PDSL01000070.1 GCA_002748455.1 Ilumatobacter coccineus | reverse complement strand
GGTGGCCGGGACCGCCCCATTTACCGGCGAAAACCCGGTGGCGATCGCCTACAAGCAGGTCCACGACGCTCCGACCCCACTCAACAAGCTCGTTCCCGAAGTGCCACGGGCGTTTGAGGCGATCATCGCCAGACTCCTGGCCAAGAACCCCAAGATGCGGTATCCGACCGCTCAAGACCTGCGCGACGATCTCCGTCGCTTCCGCAACGGCGAACAGGTTCACGCCCTGGTCGCGGCAGCAGCTCGACCGGCGGGACCGACCAAGGCTCCGGTCTCGCCTGACGCCCCAACGATGGCCGTGGTGAGCACTCCCGCACCGGAGAGTCACGAGCCACCGGCGATTGCCGGGATGCCCGACACCGCTCCGACCACGGCGGTGCCAACCGACCTGTCTCATCTCCCTCCCGGCGCCTCACCCGACGCCCGCTACTACGAAGACAACAACGCCCGCACCGGGTGGTATGCCCTGATCGCCTTTATCGCCCTGATCGGTTTGGTTGCCGGAGCGGTCATGCTCTATCAAAACCTGATCTCGAACCAGGCCGACGAAAGCGCGTCACGCATATTGGCCGACTACACCAACCAACCGCTCGAACAGGTGACCGCTGAGCTTGCTGAGCTTGGTTTGTCCTATAAACCGGTTCCCGAGAACAACCCCTTGGTGCCGGAAATGCATGTGTTCCGCACCGACCCGGTGGCCGGTGAGGTGATCAGCGAAGGCCAGGTCATCCTGCTCTACTACAACCCTCGCCCCGAACTGACCCCAGTTCCTGATGTGACCGGGATGACGATCGCCGACGCCACCACAACACTGGGCGCTGCCGGGTTCCAGGTGGCCCAAATCACCGAAGTCAACAATGACATCGAAGAAGGTCGGATCATCCGCACCGAGCCAGCGGCCAACGAACCGACCGCCCTTGACGAGATCGTCACCATGGTGGTTTCCGGTGGAGCTGATGAAGTGGCGATTCCGGCCTCGGTGATCGGCAACGATGTCGATGTTGCCCGCGATCTCCTCGAATCCCAGGAGTATCAGTTCAACGTCCAGATCAGCGAGGAAGAGAGCGAAACTGTCGAAGAGGGTCGGGTCATCCGCACCAACCCCGAAGTCAACAGCCTGGTCGAACGGGGCAGCACCATCGAACTGGTGGTCAGCACCGGCTCACCCCAAGTCTTCGTGCCACCCTTCATCGGCATGTCCGAAGAAGCAGCCCGCGATCTTGCCCAAAGCCGGGGCCTCAAGGTCCGGATCGTGTTGCGAGACATTCCTGCTGGTGACGACCGAGACGGCACGATCATCGAACAGAGTGTGGTTCAGGGACAGAAGGTGCCCAAGGGGACCACGATCGATGTGGTGATCGGGGTTGCTCCCGACGTCACGACCACCACGAGTGCGCCCACCACCACGACCACCACGGTCGCCGCCACCACCACCACGACGACGACGACACCACCGCCAACCACTGCCAGCCCCTAACCGGCCAGGTTTGTTGGCTGGCGCAGTGACCGGTCCTCGCTCGGTGCCGCGCCCCAGCCAGCTGATCGCTCAACTACGATCACCCTCATGACCAACAACGGCAACCAGACCCCTCCCCGAGGCGCCCAGCCCAACGAAGACGAGGTCGCTGGTTCTGGCGGATCGTCTCTCCACAGTCCGGTGACCACCGCCGACAAGGCGGGATCCATCACCTGGATGCGCGCTTTGGCCCTGGCCTTGATCATCGTCGGGCTCCTCCTCGTCGTGGCTTCCACCACGATCTGGAAGGGCAACGACACGGTCCTCGTGCTGGGGCTAGCCTCGATCGTCGGTGGGTTCTTCACCGCCAGCAAACAGCGCTAAGCCCCATCGATCCTCGGCCAGGTGGATACCTGCCCGACGAGCGATCTGATAGGCCCGCTAGGCTAGATCCTCGTGGCAGCTCCCAAACGAAAGACCGGTGGCCGGACCACCCCCAAAGGCACCAAGCCCGGCGAACAGAAGATCGCCAATCCTGAGGCCAATACCCGCGGGGTGCATTCGTCGTCGCGCTACACCCCTCCGGTGACCTCGGAAATGAAAGAGCCGATCGCCTGGATCCCCTATCTGATGGTGGCCCTCTTCGTCATCGGGATGCTCCTCATCATGGCTCGCAACCTGATCTGGCAGGGGAACAACCTGCTCTTGATCCTCGGTCTGGCAGCGGTGCTCGGCGGCCTATACACCGCCACCAAATGGCGTTAGTCGTCGTGTGCTGACCCGCGGTCAGCCGCCCTCATCGTGACCGGCGCACCATGGTGAACGGTGCGCGACACAGTGCACAACCGGTCGTGAGACCGCTCGATCGCTGCTGGTAGTACCTCGCGTGCTCGGTCACCCTCATCCCCGTCGGGGAATGCCAGGTCAAAGCACACATCGATGTCGGCCATCTGGTTACGTCCACCCTCGGATGCCTTGTGACCGCTGACGGCAACATCGAACGATTCGGGTTCAGCCCGTCGCGAGGTCAGCCAGTCAACATCGATCGCCGCGCACCCACCGGTGGCGACCAGTAAGAGTTCAACCGGGGTGAACGCCGCATCATCGCCACTACCGAATCGCATGGTGCCACCCCGGTTGTTGGTTGCTTCGTACACCCCTTTGGAAATACGGGTGATCGATATCTCTCGCCGGTTGGCCGCTGAGTCATCTGCCATCATGTCCTCCTTTGGTCGCAGACTAGGTGACCGATCGCCAAACCGGCACCCTGCCGCCGATCAAGGCGACAGCCTTCGTCAACACCACCTAGGAGGTCGCTGGTTCATCGACCACTTGGGCGAGCACCGACAACACCGCCTCGATCTGGTCATCGTCAAGATGGGAGGCAAACCGGCCTTGCACCGATCGCCGATAGGTCAATCTCATCTCTCGCCATAGGGCTCGGCCTCGTGAGGTCAATTCGACCGATACCCGCCGACGATCGACAGGATCGCTGGCGCGCTGGCGGCTGACCCATCCTTCTTCTTCGAGCCGATCAAGACGGCGCGACAAGCTCGATATCGGGATTCGCAACGCCTCGGCTACCTCGTGGGGTGATCCTCGACCGCCCAGGCGACGCAGGACATCCAACACATCGAAGAGGCCCAACGGCACCGCCCATTCTTGACGCAGATCAGCATCGACGCCGCGGGTCAACTCATCGACTACACCCTGGAGGCGCTGCCATGCCTCAACCCGTCGAGCGTCCAGTCGAGGCACTAGGTCTCGGTAGCCCGCAAGGCGGCCGAGAACACATTGACCGCTTCATCGATCTCCTCAGCCGTGACCACCAAGGGCGGCATCCACCGCACGACATGACCATTGGTGCCAGCGCTCATCAAGATCAGGTTGCCGTGATCGCGGCAATGATCGATCACCGCCGCTGCTCGATCGACCCAGCGGAAACTCGTCGCCACCATCAATCCAGGCCCTCTCACCTGTCGCAGACCAGGATGATGTTCTTTCAGTTCGCTCAACCGGTCGCGCAGCTGAACCCCGCGAGCGTTGACGTTCTTCATGAAGCCTGGATCAGACATCACCTCGATGGTGGCCAGGGCTGCAGCGCAACCGATCGGATTGCCACCATAGGTGCCACCATGGCTGCCGACCGGCCACTGTTCGTCAAGCTCCTGACGGGTCCCGATGGCGGCAAACGGGAATCCGGAGGCGATCCCCTTGCCCATCACCAAGATGTCGGGATCAAGGTCGTAGTGGTCGAGCGCAAACCAACGTCCAGTCCGCCCAAATCCGGTTTGGACCTCATCGGCGATGAACAAGATGCCGTGTTCTTTGCACCGGTTGACGATCCCCTCGATGAACGCCTGCGGAGCCGGCACATACCCACCTTCACCGAGCACCGGTTCCAAGACCACCGCCGCGGTTTCCGATGGGGCGCTCTGGCTCTTCAAGATCCGGTCGAAGGTTTTGAGGGCTTCCTTGATCTCGCCAGCATGGTCGGACACCAAGGGATTGGGGAAGGGGGCGACCGCAACCCCGCTGGGAAGTGGCGCATAGCCAGCCCGATAGATCGACTTCGAGGTGGTCATCGCCATACCCAGATGGGTACGCCCGTGGAACGAGCCCTTGAACACGATCACGTTGGGACGTCGCGTGACCTGCTTGGCCAGCTTGACCGCCGCTTCAACCGCTTCCGCTCCCGAATTGGTGAAGAAGAACCGAGTGGTCGCCAGACCCGATGAAAAGTCGAGATAGTCCCGTCCATCGACGGTACGAACCCGGCATCCCGATCCGCTCACCACCTTGAGATCGGTGACCTTGAACCAGACGTTCGACAGATGGGTCATAGGTCGAGCCTAATCATCTGGAGCCGTGAGCGCATCCACGGCTCAGCATTCGACAGCGCTGACCGCCAGTCCTCCTCGAGAGGTTTCCTTGTATTTGTCGTGCATGTCAGCACCGGTAGCCCGCATGGTGGCCAGGACCGTGTCCAAGGAGACGAGGTGGTGACCATCGCCTCGCAAGGCTGCTCGTGCCGCGGCGACCGCCTTGACCGCAGCGATGGCGTTGCGTTCGATACAGGGCACCTGAACCAGTCCAGCGATCGGGTCACAGGTCAGGCCAAGATTGTGTTCCATCCCAATCTCGGCAGCGTTTTCGACCTGGCGCGGCGTGCCACCCAAGACCGCGGCCAACCCCGCCGCGGCCATCGAACAGGCCGATCCGACCTCACCTTGGCAGCCGACTTCAGCGCCCGAAATCGAGGCATTTTCCTTGACGATCACCCCGATCGCTCCAGCGGTCAACAGGAAACGGACCACCCCCGCGTCGTCAGCGCCGGGAATGAAGCCCTGGTAGTAGTGCAAGACCGCGGGGATCACCCCAGCGGCTCCATTGGTGGGCGCGGTCACCACCTGACCACCGGCAGCGTTCTCCTCGTTGACCGCCAGGGCATAGAGGGTCAACCAATCCATTCCTCGCAAGGGATCATTGGTGGCCGCTTCAAGAGCCAGTCGGGTCGCCAGACGGGGCGCTCGTCGGGTCACCCGGAGACCACCAGGCAAGAGGCCCTCGGTGTCGAGCCCCCGCTGGACACATCTGGTCATCACCGACCAAATATCCAAGAGGTCGGCGGTGACCTGATCGGAACTGCGCCGGGCGGTTTCGTTGTCTCGCATGACCCGCGCGATCGAGAGCCCGGTGTTGTCGCAGATCGCCAAGAGTTCAGCCCCGGTGCGGAAGGGATAGGGCACCTCGACATCGTCGCCGACCACGGTGGCCAGCTCGGCATCTCGGTCGATCTTGGCGTCGGCTGGATCATCGACCACAAAACCGCCGCCGACCGAATAGGACGTCCGCCGCAGGATGATCTCGCCGGTCGAGTCATAGGCGACACATCTCATCCCGTTGGGATGAAAAGCGAGCACCGTCTCGCCGTGCCAACCGAGGTCGCGTTCTTCAACAAATTCGATGGTGCGGCGACCACCGAGTTCGAGACGATGGTCCCGGCGCACCCGATCGAGTACACGATCGATCTGAGCGGGATCAAGGGAGTCGGGTCGATTCCCGCCCAATCCGACGAGAACCGCCATATCGGTGCGGTGCCCCTTCCCGGTGGCGCCCAACGATCCGTAGAGGTCAACGGTCACTCGATGAACACGCTCAAGGTCAGGAATCAGTGCATCAGCAAAGTCGCAGGCAGCGATCATCGGTCCGCCGGTGTGGGATGAGGAGGGCCCAACCCCGACCGAGAACAGATCGAATACCGAGAGCACGTTGGCAGGTATACCGATCTTGACCCCCACAACGCCAATTGGCCTCGATCGACAGCCGACTAAGGTCGCCCATGATGACCGATCAAGTGTCCGCGGAAGCGATCAATGCAATGTTGCGCCACGAGTTTCCGGAGATCTCCTATCGCTGTGCAGAGATCGGAGACCGTCGAGCGATTGCCGCTTACGAGATCGCCCCGATCGACCTTCGGCCCGGCGGCTATGTGTCGGGGCCAACCCAATTCGCCCTCGCCGATGCTGCCTTGTGGTTTGCGACCTTTGCCGCGCTCGGCCGGATCGAACCGATGGCGTTGACCTCGGATCTCTCGATCCGATTCCTTCGACCGGCAACCGGACACGATCTGAGGTGTTCAGCGACCATCGATATCCTCACCCATCGGCGGGCGCTCGGCACCTGCACCGTGTGGTCCAGCGAACAACCGGACATGATCACCGCCATCGCCCACGGCTCCTATGCCCTGCCCGGTGATGTCCGATGACCTCCTCGCCTCCCATCCACCGACTGAGCGATCCCGCTGATCCTCGACTGGTCGACTACCGGAACCTGAGCGATATACGGGCGCGGCGACGGATCGAGGGCGATGAGTTCTTCATCGCTGAAGGGCCGACAGCGATCGAACGTTTGGTGGCCTCGGATCATCACCTCCGATCGATCCTCTTGTCGGAGTCTCGACTGGATCGCTTCGCCGATCTGATCGCCACCGTGGCTGCTCCGGTCTATGTGGTCGCCCCCGACCTGCTCACCGAGATCGTCGGATTCAACCTTCATCGCGGCGCGATCGCCGCCGCCGACCGCCAACCGGGACGATCCCTTCACGAGATCGCCGATCAGGCCCAGCGGATTGCCATTCTCGAAGGCCTCAACGACCCCGAGAATCTGGGGGCGATCGCCCGGTCGGCACATGCCCTTCATATCGATGCCCTGATTCTCGATCCGACCTGTATCGATCCCTATACTCGCCGCACCGTGAGGGTCAGCATGGGTGAGATCTTGTGGCTCGACTGGTGCCGTGTCGACTCGATCACCGATGCACTCGCCGAGCTCCACGCGAGTGGATGGGAAACCTGGGCGCTGACCCCGGCCGCCGATGCCGACAACATTTGGACCCTCCCGATTCCTCAACGCACCGCCGTGATTCTTGGCGCTGAAGGACCCGGGCTGACCACGACCACCATGATGACCGCCACTCGACGGGTTCGTCTTCCCATCCATCCCGATGTCGATTCGCTCAATGTGGGTCATGCTGCTGCCGTCTCCTTCGCCGTGCTCTCTCGGCCCCAGCGATGACTTGACGGTCGGGGCGATGACCTCAGGTGACCGGATTGGGCCACCATCGAGATAAGACATGACTATGGCGTCTCGTCCTGCTCTCGCCGTCCATGTGGTCGCTGTGGCCGTACTCGTCGCTTGTGGAGCCCTGATCGGGTTCGGCTGGTCGGCTCGAACCCCGTCGGCTCATCCCGACAAGGTCGTGCTCGATGCCCCCACGGTGGTCGCCAAGGCTGCTGATGCCATGGCCGAGGTGACCAGTGTCGAGTTCCTGATCGAGTGCGAGGGTGCACCGATTTTTCTCGATCCGTATGAGCGTCTGGCCCTCAACCGTATGAAGGGCCAGTTCTCGATGCCGGAACGAGCCCACGCCCGGGTGATCACCACGATCAATGGGCTCTTGACCACCGAGCTCGGGATGATCGCCATCGGGGATTCGGTCTGGCTGTCCAACCCGATCACCGGCACCTTTGAGGCTCTACCTGCCGATTTTGGCATCGATCTGTCCCGGGTTTTCGATCCGACCGGCGGATGGAAACCGCTTCTCGACCATCTTGGCGATGTCACCTTGGTGGGTCAGGAGGATCGAAACGGACTGCAATACCACCTCACCGGGACCGCTCCCGCCGGTCGCGTCACCGAGCTGACGGTCGGATTGGTACGCGACCAAGACGTGTCGGTCGACTTGTGGATCGACCCCACCTCGTTTGTGGTCACCGCGCTCGAATTCACCACCTCCTTCGAGGGCCAGGACACCGATTGGCTGATGGAGCTGTCGCGCTTCGACGAGTACTTCGACATCAAACCACCGAAGGACCACCGGTGACCGAGAGGTCACCCGCCCGATCGGGTCGCCGTCCGTCTCCCGCGGTCATCCTGGCGGTGGTGAGCTTCAGTGTCTTTATCGCCGCTGATGATCTCACGGTGGTGTCGACCATGTTGCGACCGATCATCGGTGATCTGGGCTTGGTCTTGCCGGATGGTCTTGACGATGCCACCTGGGTGGTCAATGCCTACCTGATCGCCTTTGTATCGATCATGCCGATCGCTGGCCGGATCAGTGACATCATCGGCCGCCGCCGCTCGTTCATCGCTGCCTACACCATCTTCTTGGCAGGGACCATCCTGGTCCCGCTCTCAACCAGCATGGATCATTCCTTCGGTTGGTTTCTGGCCGGTCGCGTCTTGACCGCGCTCGGCGGAGGCGCCATGGTGCCGGTCGCATTGGCGGTGGTCGGCGATGTCTATCCCGAGCACCGTCGAGCCCGAGCCCTGGGCACCCTGGGGGCGATCGAAACCTTCGGCTGGGTGTGGGGCCCACTCTATGGCGCCATGCTGGTTCGGTTTCTCACCTGGCAGTGGCAGTTCTGGCTCAATGTGCCCCTCGCTCTGGCTGGCATGGCGTGGTCATGGTGGGCCTTATCCGACCATGATCGCCCTCGTGGTCACCCTCGTTTCGATGCCGTGGGAGCCGGCCTGATCACGATCACCCTGGTGGCGCTCAACCTCGCCTTGCTCGGCGGAGCCAATGTCCAAAGCGTGACCGGCTTTGACCAGCTCAGCGGCGCTCCGCCAGAGTTCCGCTGGCTCTATGGGGTTGCCGCCTTGGCCGGTGCTGGCGTGGTGTGGCGAGAATCGCGGTCAGCTGAACCGATCCTTGATCGACGCCTGGTCACCGGGCGGAATGTGGTTGCCACCCTGGTCGTCACCGGGGTGATCGGTGCTGGATTGGTGATCGCCATGGTCGATGTGCCCCTCTTTGTGAATGCGGTCGAGGGGTCTCTGGAGGATGCCGCCGTGATCGCTGGATGGATCTTGTCGGCCTTGACCGCGGCGATGGCGGTGACGTCCTATCTCGGGGGACGGATCACCGAACGCTGGTGGGCTCGACCGACGATCGTGATCGGGATGGTGTTGTCGATCGGGGCCTATCTCTGGATGGGGATGACCTGGGGACCCACCACGCTCTATCCGGTGTTTGCTCTCCAGCTCGCCATCCTCGGGGCGGGCTTTGGCTTGACTGTGGCACCGACGACCAGTGTGGTGGTCAATGCTGCGCCTCCAGATCATCGTGGTAGTGCCGCGTCCCTGGTCATGGTGGTTCGACTCCTCGGTTTGAGCATCGGCTTGTCGGCCTTGACCGCGTGGGGGCTGACCCGTTTTGATCAACTGCGAGCTGACCTGGTCCTGCCCTCGCTGACCGATCCAAACTTTGACCGCGCTGTCGCTCGTGCCACCGAGGAACTCACCGCCCAGTCGATCGCTGAAACCTTCACCGCTGCCGGAGTGGTGATTGCCGTTGGGATGATCGCTGGACTGGCGATGCGCCGTCCAGCTGGGATCACGGAGCCGAAAACGTCATAGATGCCCGGGAGCAGAAGCTCAACCGGGCATCTAGGGACGGGTCAATGACCCGTTGGGGGGATCATGATGGTTCCCTGCTCGTGAGCGGGCGAACCGGAGATCGATGAGGGATTAGCGCGACATCTGGGCCGGGTGTCGCTGATCGGCACGAGCCGAATCAACGCTCCAGCGGGCCTCAGCGCCGTGACGAACCCCATATGAGGTGGTGTCCACACCGGCGCCGCGCCGGGCGGTGAACACTCGGGAGAAGACGGTGTTGTGGAGTGCGATCATGGTGAAAACGGTACGAACATTCCGATCAGAGGACAATTGGGAAACCATGTTCCTCAGGGCAATTCCCGACCAACTGCTGATGTTTCAAAAGCATTTCTTGCTAAATAGCCATGGTTTCGTAAGATAGACGAATGGAACACCTCGATGACATCAATCTCTCTCTCCTGGAGCTCCTCCTCGAGAACGGTCGGATGTCGTATCGAGAGCTCGGTGAACGAGTCGGGTTGAGCGCTCCAGCGGTCACCGAACGGGTCCACAAGCTCGAAGAGCGCGGGATCATCACCGGCTATCGGGCAACCATCAATGAAGAAGCGCTCGGGTTCCCGCTCTTTTGCATCATCCGGCTGAACGTTCCCCCAAAAGCCCTCTCCGACGAGATCGATCGGACCTTGGAAGCGATTCCGGAAGTGATCGAAGCCAACCGGGTCACCGGTTCAGAATCCCACGTCATCCGGGCTCGAGTTCGCGACACCGCCCACCTCGAAGAACTCCTCAGTCGACTCTGGAACCACAGCGATTCGGTCACCAGCATCGTCACCAGTTCGGCAGTACCCCATCGCCCCATGCGGCTTCGCCAGGCCTACAAACGCTGACCAGCCCCTAATTGCCGCCGGGGGTGATCACCCCTTCGCCGGGAACATAATCGTTCCCCGCCAGGTCAATCCCTTCGAGAAGATCCCATGCCCGGTGGAGAAAGGCATCGGTGGTTGCCCCCGATGGTGCCGCCGCCAGGATCGGTTCACCGGAGGTGTCGACCAGCGACATCATCAGGTCGAGGGTGTGATCCCATTCGGAAGTCTCCAGATGGCCGATCCGATGAGGAGATGGCCAGATCAGATTGTTGACCTGAGTCATCTGCCAGCGTTGATGACCAGGGCCGTTCACGCTGTTCGCGTCGAGCACCAGGTCAACACAGGTGTCGGGATGGTTGCGACACTCCACCCAGCCTCGCAGGGATGCCGCGATCACTCGAACAGCGACATCGCGATAGAGCACATCGCTGTCGAGGCGATCACCATCGGCCCACAATCCATCTTCGAGGAACCGGATGTCGAGTTCACCGAGATCGATGCGATGAATATCGCTGGGGGCGAACCGGGTCGTGGTGAGAGGATTGTTTCGTTCCAGCAATTGGGCGTACTCGTGATAGAAGCTCATCGCCGCAACGTCATATTCGCGGTATCCGAACGCGTCGATATCCGAGGTGTGGTCAAGCCGGTCAAGATCAGTACTCGGATCGAGCCCAACCGCACTGGCCGCAGCCAGGATCTCGTAGCCGTGACCATCACCCCACGCTGCTGTTCGCCGATCGATGAACTGATACGGCTGAGTGATCTCGCTGTCGGTCAGTGCCACCACCACCGTCCCTGGCCGCTGAAAAATCTGGGCGACATGAACCAGGTTGGCCCCCCGATCGCGAGTCACCAAAGCCGACGGCAGTCGAGCCACGGCGAAATCAACCTTCCCCCCAGCGAGGCGTTGGGTGGACGAAATGCCTGGTCCCCCTTCAACCAGTTCCACATCGAGGCAATAGTCGGCGTAATAGCCCAGGTCACGAGCAGCGATATAGCCAGCCGACCGAGCCTGAATCATCCATGGAAGCTGAAGCCGAACCGGATCGATCGCCTCACATTCACCGGGCGTCACCTCGACTGCCGGCGCCGAGAGCTGACCACCAGAACACCCTGTCGCCCACACCAGGACGGCAGCGAGAACGTAACGAAGCTTCACTTCACCCCAAGTTAGCGACCGAGCGCGGTCAGCATTGGGCGATACCACAGCCGGTCATAGTCGCCGACCATGCGGGCCGCGGTCACCCGTGGCCCGAGCGTCAACCAATTGTGTCGCATACGAGCGATCCAGGCTGCCGATGGGCGACCAACACCATCGGCGTGGAACAAGGCAGCGATCTCTTCCAAGACCGTCAGCGCGTGAGCTGCTTCATCACCATCGCGCGACCAGTCATCGACATGGTCGGAGGTGGCGATATCCCATCCGTTGCGACCATCGGACATTTCAGCCCACCATCCATCACGTATCGAACAGTTGAGAGCCCCGTTGAGGGCAGCCTTTTCACCACTGGTGCCCGATGCTTCACGAGGTCGAATCGGATTGTTGAGCCAGACATCGCAGCCGGCATACATCGCCCGCGCCACCTCGATGTCATAGTCGGGGAGAAAGGTAAAGCGACCGTTCGCCGCTGGAGATGAACCAAACTCCATGATCGCCGAGATCAATCCTTTACCGCCCTCATCGGCGGGGTGCGCCTTGCCGGCAAACACGAAGTGGACCGGTCGGGCTGGATGGTGGAGCAGGGCCGAGAGCCGTTCAGGATGGCGCAAGAGAAGGGTCGCCCGCTTATAGGTGGCAAACCGGCGGGCAAATCCGATCACCAACGAATCAGGATGGAGCTGACCCCCGGCACGAGCAACCAAGTCGGTGAGTGCCGCACGCTCAGAATTGCGCACCCGCGACACCTCTCCAGCGGTGATCCCATCCACTCGAGCCCAAGCTGATGGATCGCCGAGATCCCATCCATCGCCGAGACGTTCATCAAAGATCTCTTGTAGCTCGGGATTGACCCAGGTTCGTGCATGAACCCCGTTGGTGACCGAACCGATCCGATCACCGCCAGGGAAGTCGGCGAAGAGTTGCCGGCTGACTTCACCGTGGAGCTGGGAAACCCCGTTGGCTCGATCGGCAACCCTCAAACACAAGGCAGCCATATTGAACACCGCCGCACCACCGGGCTCAGCGCCGAGGGCGAGCAGGTCGTCGAGCGGGAGGTTGCCGTCGGCAGCACATCGTTCCAGATAGGGGGTGATCAGGCCATGATCAAACCGGTCGATACCGGCAGGCACCGGGGTGTGGGTCGTAAACAAGACGTGGGGTCGAACCGCCTCGATCGCCGCGGCGAGATCAAGAGACCCGGCACGGCGAGCGCCGCCGATCAGTTCAAGGGTCAAGAAGCCGGCATGCCCCTCATTGGAGTGATGGACACCGGGGTTCCATCCGAACGCTTCGACAGCACGCACCCCGCCGATGCCAAGGACGAGTTCTTGTTCCAACCGGTGACGCTGGTCGCCGCCGTAGAGACGGTCGGTGATCTGACGATCGGCATCGCTGTTGGCCTCGACATCGGTGTCGAGCAATAAGAGGGTGATCCGACCGACCGCCATTTTCCAGACCTTGGCCACCACGGTGCGCCCAGCGATCGGCACCTCAACGGTGAACCCGGTGTCGTCGAGGCCCAGATCCTCAGCCTGGTAGGTGTCGATCCGTTCTCCTTGCCAATTGCCATTCATCTCTTGACGGAAGAACCCGTGTCGATAAAACAGCCCGACAGCACCCAACGAGGTGCCCAGATCACTGGCCGATTTGAGATGGTCACCGGCCAGGATTCCCAACCCGCCCGAGTATTGGGGAACCAGGGCGCTGATCCCGAACTCCGGCGAGTAGTAGACCACATCAGGATGGGTGATCCGAGTCGCCTCAACAGCGTTGAGGACGCCGATTTGAGCCTCAAGGGCCGCCACCAGGTCGTGATCCTCGGCGAGGGAGGCGCACTGGTCATCGCTGAGTTCCCTCACCGCAATCACCGGGTGTTGTCCGGGAGCTGCGGTTGGTAGCTGGTCGAAGAGGGCTGAGGTTCGATAGTCCCAGGTCCACAGATAGTTCGATGCAAGTTGCTCAAGCTCGGTGCGCAGCGCGATTGGATCCATCAATACTCTCCTGGCGAGACGGCAGAACGGACGATGCTACCGGGGGTTGGGAGCAAGCTGAGTCGGCTGAGCGATGACCATCGCCATATCCGTCCCGATCGCTCTCGGGAAAACGCTTGGTGGTGATGACCGAATTATCGGTCGCCGCGACCGGTATAGGCCTCGAGCAAGCGGGGCCCATCGAGATCGCGAACATATGGGAGGGGGTCAATGCCCTGTTCGAGCACAAACTCGGTGAGAGCATTCTTGACCACCGCCAACAGCAGATCGGGTACCCAGGGTTTGGCGATGTAATGATCAAGGCCAGCGTGGTTGACCGCTCGGATCGTGTCTTGATGGTCGGCTTGGCCGGTGACCAGAACCTTCTTGACCGCGTGGGTCGCCGCATCGGCTTCGAGTTCAACCAAGAAATCCACGCCGGTGGTTCCCGGCAGCCGATGATCGGCAAGGACGAGGGCCAATCGATCGCCATCGACGACGATGTCGTCGATCGCGCTGCGAGCATCATCCACACTGTCAGCGGTTTCGACCCTGACCGTGTTGACGAGGGGCACCAGGTCGCGGGCGAGGGCGTCACGAACCTCGGGCTCGTCTTCGATAATCAGCACAACGAGATCATTCACGGTGCTCTCCCTGTTGGCGAATGGAAGAAGATTCAGCGGCATTGACCGGTAACCACACGGTAGCCGTCGTCACTCCTTCGGACGAGTTGATGTCGATCGTGCCACCATGCTCATCGGTGATCTGACGGCAAATCGACAGACCGAGGCCTGACCCAAAGCTGACCCGACCGTGCTTGGTGGTGAAGTGGGGTCGGAAAAGTTTGTCAGCGATCTTCGGGTCGATCCCGGGACCATCATCTTCGATCCGCACCCGAATGGCGGTTGCCCCGGGCGAATCCACCCGGACGGTGATGTGACCGTCCGCTCCAGCAGCATCGGCAGCATTGGCGATCAAATTGGTCCACAACTGTTGCAAGGGTCCGGGTTGACCAGCAATGCGCGGCACCTCGTGATAGTCGCGTTCGATCGACACCGCGGCGGTGCGATGACCCAAGAGTCGCAAGGCATCATCGATGGTGGCGATCACATCAACCTCGGCGACGGTCGGAGTGTCGACCCCACCGCGGAGATACCCCCGCAGGCTGGCGACCAGGTCGGTAATCCGGCTCGCTGCAGTGGCCATATTGCGTAGCTCGTTACCCAGCTGATGAGCAGCGATCAGATGATCGAGGTCGCCGCCAGCGCTGACGGCCTGAAGGATCTCATCGGGATCGGTGACCCCAGCGGCCACCGCCCGAGCGGCCAGGGCGCGGTCTCCGGTCTGGTCAACGATAGAACGACGCAGACGCCGCTGATCGGCCGATGAGAGGGCATCAGCCGTTCGGGCTCGTCCGATGCGATCGGCATCAGTATCGGACACGAGGGATTCGACATCCACCGCCAGATGCTCGGTCGCCCGTATCAAGGCCGCAACCGGATTGTTGAGTTCGTGGGCGATCCCTGCAGCCAGTTCACCCAGCGTGGCCAATCGTTGTTGTTCGACAAGGCGGCTTTGGGCTCGCTCCAGCTGGGTAACCGCTTGAGCGAGCTGGTCTCGTTCGCTTGCCAGCGACGCGTTCAAGAGGTCGATCCGAACCTGTAGTTCATCGGCATCACGCAATCGGGAGGCCAACGAGTTGATCAGGGTGCGGGTCAAGAGGGCGCCAACTTGGGGTGAGGCGCTGACCGCTCGGTCGAGCTGAGACAGGGTGACTGGAAGGGCCCGCACTTCGGTGACGGCGCGCACCTCTAAGAAGGCTTGCCGCTGGGTTGCCAGCGACAAGAGGCCAACGATCGGGCCGGTGGCGTCACGATGAACAACGCGCTCACCGGCATCGGTGCGCCGCCACAGTTCGACTTCACCGTCGAGGATCACATAGATCCCCCCAACATCGGTGCCCTGTTCCAACAAGACGGTGCCAGCACTGACCCTCAGCCGAGGCGGATGGCCGAGCACGGTGTCGAGTTCGTTGACGAAACGCTGGACGGTGTCACTTTCGTCGCGCTGGCGAGCCAGCAAGAGATGGGCATCTTGATCATGACGAGTTGGGATGGCACCACGTTGTTGGGCGATCCGTTCCGCCGCTCGAGCCCGATCACGAGATCCGATCAGGGGGCCGTAGGCGGTGATCGCCTCGGGATCATGTTCGACGTGGTAGGTGGCGAGGTGGGCTCGCAGCTGATCCCGCAAGGCCGCTTGTGACCAGGGGCGAGTGATCATCCCGTGGACCGCCCCTCGATTGAGGGCCGCATCGACCTTGCTGAGCGAGGTCGCCTGGGTGACCAAGACTCGTCGTCCCGGCATGAAGCGGGGATCGTCGTTCATCGACAACGCCAGTTCAGCCCCGCTCATCCCCTCCAAGCTGCGCTCGATCAGGGTGAGGACCACGATCCCACCTTCATCCACGACACGATTGGCGATCGCGAGACCCTCTTCTCCGGTGGCCGCTTCCACCACGGTCGCTCCCCCATCGAGAAGGTCGTCAACATCGTCCACCAATTGGCGTCGCAGCTGATCGTCTCCTTCGACGATCAAGACATAGCGGTGAGTCGTGGTCACGGAAGCAATCCCAACGCGTCCCACAGTCGCGGGGCGATGCCGACGATGAGGACCGATCCGACCACTCCGACCACCACACCGATGCG
>PDSL01000069.1 GCA_002748455.1 Ilumatobacter coccineus | reverse complement strand
CACGCCGCTCAGACTCCAGTCTCTCAAGGGCCGGAGCGTCCGACGTGATATGTGTCATAGCCGAAGCGATCGCCCGATGACCAGCCTCTTCGGCGATCAAACGATGCATCTCCAACACGATTCGCCGATAGGACGGATGCCCCTGAGGCGATGAACGCAACTCGATGAGATGGAAGGCTTCTCGAGCGTTGAATTGCATGGCATATCTCACCCGATAGGCCATCGACACCGCATATGACGCTTGCTTGGGGAAGGGGTCACTGAGGGCCTCATAGAGTCGCAGCGAGCGCTCCATCGTGGCGTCATAGAGATCGGTGAGCCCCGCCTCATCGATGAGAGCCGGTCGCGTATAGCCGTGATGGGGAGTGAGATCTTGCCATTCGATGGTCAACATCCGGTGACGCTGAAGGTCGCGGAATGCTCCATAGTCGGCCAACACATCAAACCGATAGCTCGACCGCTCCAATGCCCTCCCCGGCTTGTGCCGCCGGTTGCGACGGTCGCCAACATAGGCCTGCAAGATGGCCGCCCGGTCGGCATCAGACATCTCCTTCACCATCGAGTTCAAGGTCGATTCGGGAAGATGGGATGAGCCGTAGCAGATCGCTGCCAAGAGTTTGTCTTCAGCATCGGGGTCGTAGTCGACCAGGGTCACCTCCGGCACCGGTGGCGCGGTCACGCCGCCAAACAATCGATCGACCACCGCTTCGGTGTCTTGGCGCGTTGAGGCCAGATAGTGCGACCATTCACCACCCCGTTCGGGGATATCAACCCGCTTGAGGAAGCTGGGAATCACCTTGCGGAGCTCGACCAAGATGAGATCGGCATAGTGACGCACCTCGGGCAAGGCGTGGGACCTCATCCGAAGCAGGAGATACTCGAACGCCTGGCCTGACCCATAGATACCCACATTCGACAAGGCCGCTGCTGGCAGCATCCCCCGAACGGCATCGAGGGCCTTGGCCTGGGTGGCTTGGCGATAGACGAAATCGCTGTCGCCTGGTTGGCGAGGAATGGTGGCTCGTACATGGTCGGTCACCTTCGCCAACGCCGACGAATAGGCATCGAAGATGCGATCAAGATCGCCGACATAGCGGGTGCCGAGGGAGCTGTTGAGCACATCGGGATCTCGGTAGTAGCGGAAGCGACCACCGAGCCGGCTGTCGTAGGGGATATAGCGGGTGCTCTGTTCGAGATAGCTCATCAAGCGCCCCCACTCGAGGACCTTGGTCAACACATTCGATGCTTGCTCACACGCCAGATGCACCCCACCAAGCTGGGCCACCGAGTCATCGCCGTATTCCATGAAGACCTTGTCATAGAGCTCTTCAGCTCGATCCAATCCAGCGGTGGCATCGAAGGTCTTGTCGCCATCCACATCGAGGTCGCCGACGAACTCGTCGAGAAAGAGCCGCCGCAAGCTCTTGTGACTACGGCTATAGCGAGCGAAGAGCGCTCCCTTGACCACATCGGGCAGGTTGACGAGGGCGAACACCGGTCCATCGAGGTTGGTGAAATAGCGACGCAACACGTCAGCTTCGGCGGGGGTGAATTCCTCAGGGATATAGACGGTCACGTCGGCCATCGTAGGAGTTGGCCACGCCTCAATCTGGGACCGTCGCTGTCATGATCGTCACGGCACCACCTGAGATGAGTCGGCAACCACTCCCCGACGGATCGTCTTGGCTGCCCGAGCAGCGGTTCGAGCGGTTGCGGGATCGCTGGCCACTTGAGCGATCTGGTTCAAGATGTCGATCATCTGTTTGAAGATCCGAATCAGGTCGCCTCCAGCAAGATCGGGCCCAAGATCGGCGAATCCAGCGCCCGATGTCCAGGCGTAGGCGATCGCTATGAAGGTCGGATCTGGCTGGCGGTGCTCCTCGATTCCAGCGGCACGCTCGCCAGCAGCCAGCTGGTCGCTCAGGAGAGCGATCTCGTCCCAACGGCGCTCGATATCGACTGAAGGGAACCACGGTGTGGGCGAGTCCTCCGGCGAGCGATGCTCATAGACAAAGGTCGAGACCAGGCCAGCGAGCGAGGCAGCATCGATCCCGTCGAGGATCCCTCGATTCAGGACTTCAGCGATCAGGAGATCGGATTCGTGGAAGATCTTGGAGAGCTGGTGTCCCGCTTCGGTGAGTTCCCACCGATCACGCTTCACATAGCCGCGAGCATCGAGGACCGAGAGCACGGCATCAAGGTCGGCAGCCAACCGTCCACTCCGCTGGCTCACCGACCGCTCCATCGCCGCGATCTCGTCAGCGAGACGATCGGCATCGTCGGCCGCTTGGAGACGTTGCTTGAGATCTGGGTCTGCCTCGACCGGATGCTCCGGCATGCTCGATGGAGTGGGCGTTGCCGCTGGACCGAGGGCGAGGCGTTTGAGTCGGCGGACGACCTCGCGGCGATAGGAGGTGTTGTGAGGGGAATAGTGCCCCGGCAAGACCACCGACCCAACGGGCCGAGGCGGGCTGGCGAAGTCGGCCGCCATCAGGTTCACCAGATGGCCTGACGGCATGATCACCGACACCCTCAATCCAGCCGAGCGGTGCGCAGTGGCGACCACCACCGCTGGCCCGTGATGGCGTCCGTGTGATACCCGGATCACCTCGCCAGGACGGAGCTCTCGGATCGCCCGATTGACCGCTGAATCGCCATGTATTGAACGATCAGCAGCGATCTGTGCCCGATACTCGTCGATATCGCCATAGGGGCTGATCGCTGCCTCACGCTGTGCAGCCAACCGATTGCGACGACGATCGATCTGGCGTTCTTGTCGCACGATGTCAGCGTCAGCTTGGAACTGGGCAAATGACATCGAGATCAGGCGGCGAGCAGTTGTCTGGTCGTAACCGGCGACCAGTTGGGTAGCCATGTTGTAGGTCGGGCGAAAAGCCGATCTCAGCCAGAACCGCCGGGTGAGGGCTAGCTCAGCAACCTGGGTAAACCTCACATAGGGATTCCACAAGACCACCGCGGTGCCGGTATCGTCGATTCCCCGTCGACCTGCCCGTCCGGTCAGTTGGGTGTATTCGCCAGGGGTCAAGAGGTGATGCCCATCGCCGGTAAACCGCGTCAACTTGTCGATGACCACGGCCCGAGCTGGCATATTGATTCCTACGGCGAGGGTGTCGGTGGCAAACACCATCTTGATCAGTCCCTCACCAAAGGCTTCCTCGACCACTTCTTTAAAGGGCGGAATCATGCCAGCGTGGTGGGCAGCCACACCGGCCCTGAGTTGGTTGACGAAGGTGTCGTAGCCAAGGGCATCAAGGTCGGCACCATCGAGATGGCCGAGGTGGGCGGTGATCAGCTCATCGAGACGCTCCCGGTCGGCAGAGCTGATCAGATTCACCCCGCCGGTCACGCAGGCCTGGGCCGCCTCATCACATTGGGCCCGGCTGAAGATGAACATGATCGCTGGGAGGAGGTCACGCTCGCGCAGCACCTGAAGTGCCTCGAGCCGACTGGGCGGAGCCAGACGATGGCCCGCTACCGCCGACCGACGCCGTGGTGAGCGCCGATCACGACCTCGCTGACGGCGTGAATCGAGACGACGAGCGACCGGGTTGGGCTCACCATCGACGATGGTCGAGAACAGCCGAAGTCGCTCCTCGGTTCGATCTGACACCAGATAACAGTTCTCCAGCGGTACCGGTCGAGTGTGTTCGACGATTGCCCGAGATGGGCCCCTGACCGTCTCCATCCATTCAGCCAACTGGGTGGCATTGCTGACGGTGGCCGACAAACAGACCAGGGTGATCCGCTCGGGGAGATGGATGATGACCTCTTCCCACACCGGGCCTCGGTACGCGTCCTGGAGGAAGTGGACTTCATCCAAGACCACCACCCCAAGATCGTCAAGGTTGCGTTGGGCGTAGATCATGTTGCGCACGACCTCGGTGGTCATCACCACGATCGAAGCATCGCCATTGATCGAGACATCTCCGGTGAGCAGACCGACCTGGTCGGCCCCGTAGAGCCCAACCAGGTCGCGATATTTCTGGTTGGAGAGTGCCTTGATCGGCGCAGTGTAAAACGCCCGCTGACCGCTGGCGAGCGCCTTCTCGATGCCGTATTCCGCGACCACGGTCTTTCCGCTCCCGGTGGGAGCAGCGATGATCACGTGCTCGCCGCGGTCGAGGGCATCAAAGGCCTCAACCTGGAAACGATCGGGATCGAAGGAGTATCGAGAAAGAAAGCCAGCGCGGTCCACAATTATTTACACAAGGATAGTGGGTCCGGACACGCCAGTTCTCGCACTTCGCCCTTGGGACGTTCCACTCAATATGATCGTGTGGGCGCTGAGGCCTTGAACCCCAGCGCCCACGTGATTAGTCACCCGCCTTTGGCTCTCACCAAAGACGTGCTTACCGCAGTTCAACCCGGTTGTTTGACCCCGCGTTCACGATTATTCTGAACACCAGGCTGGGTGACGTAGCAAAATTCACGGCGGACGGTATAGTGATCCCCGTTGTCACCGCCAGAACAAGCATCACCAAAATTCTGCGGTGTCGATTGATTGGTTTCGTGTGGCCAGGCATATGCATACCTTTCTCTTGAGTTGCTTGCACTTGTGGCCCAGCGCAAGCAGTGGGTGCCGGGGAATCGAACCCCAGTGACCGCCGATCGGTCACCCGCTATGGAGAGTTCGCCATCAAGGCATCATCCGGGAATGATCACGAACGCAGTGATCGAAGTAGTTGAACCAAACAAACCCCCTCCATCACTGGATTGAGCCAAACACTCACTCCAGTTGCACGATGTTCTATGTATACTAGGCAAGCTGTCTCTTCGCCCAAATCAAACTTTTGCGAGAATATTGCCCAGCTTAAAGTATTAACGTTTAGCTAAGGTTTACAGGGACTTGCATTGGCGCAATCGGACCGACGCGCCATATCAGGGTGCATCTCGAACGGAGCTTTTCAGTCATTCCCACGATGCAAGCTCGTGCCAAGATTACTCCCAATCCTCGGCTGTCTCCCAGTGGCTGCCAACAAGACAGACCAAACCGCAAGTGTTTCGATGTGAATCACTCCGTGCACTCGCCGGAAGAGTCTGCGTTTCTTGAACGCGTCCGATGACTCCGGAGGGGCAGGCCAAGCACGCCGCAGCCTCTTGACGGAATAACGGCCCAGATTGCCATCGAGTGCTCTCGCTGAGCACGCACTTCGGTAGGGAGCCCAACGGATGACCGGCTTACCCGATATCGCAGGACAACACTGGATTTCTTCGCCGACTCAGCAACGCGTGCGCTAAACGAGTCCTATAGAGCGCGGTCCATCACTCGTCAGAGCGGCCGCGTTGGACTGCCCAGCCGATCAGGACAGCAACGAAATAGAGCACCAACATGGGTACCGAGAGGGCGGCCAGCGACCACGGGTCGCCTGACGGCGTGATCGCTGCTGCCAGGATCACCGTGCCCACGATGGCGTAGCGCCATCCCTTCAACAAGACCTGCCACTTGACCAGTCCGATGAGCTGGAGGAAGACCAAGAACACCGGAGCGGTGAATCCAACCCCAAAGGCCGCCACCATGAAGGTCACCAGATGGATATAGGCACTTACCTGGAACTCTTGGCTGACATTGGTGCCCGCCCAGGCGATCAAGAATTCGAGTGCCCGTTCAAGGGTCATATAGGCGACGAATCCCCCAGCGATGAAGAGGATCGTGCTGGACAAGACGAAGCCGAGCGCGTATTTGCGTTCATGCTTGTGCAGGGCCGGCATCACAAAACGCCAGACCTGCCACAGGATCACCGGGAGAGCCAGCACGATCCCGCCATAAAACGAGATCTGAAACCGGGTGGAGAGCCCCTCGGTGGGTGACAGGATCGTGAGCTTGACCACATCGCTCGCCCGGTCGTAGGCATCACCGCAAAAGCCGTCAGCATGGCTCTCACACAACGACCGGTAGGGCCCGGTCAAGAAGGTCAGGATCGGATCCCACAGGGCGATCATGATGACGATGCCGATCATGACCGCCAGGGCCACCCGGACGAGTCTCATCCTGAGCTCAGCCAGGTGTTCCATCAAGGTCATCTGGCCGCTATCGGCAGTCGCCTCGCTCATCGGATGTCCTCGTCTAGCTCAGCATCACCGGTCGCGTCGTCAGGCAGCGGGTCTGCTGGCTTTGTCACCGGTACCGCTGCCGATGAGTTGATGAAGGGGTCGGGGGCTGGTTCGGCGTCGCTGAGCTTGCCGACATCATCCGACGGGTCACCCTCATCGTCTGATGATGCCAACGGTGTCGCCGACGATGCATCATCGGTCTTGGTGGGACGGGTGGGCTCTGACAGCGGCCCCTTGGTGATCGTGTCGCCGATTGATGAGATCGTCTTGGATACCGGATTGGTCTTGGCAGCATCGCGCACCAGGTTGACGGTGTCGCGGAGCTCCTTGGTGGGTTCATCGATGACCGAGTTGAACTCTTGCTGAAACCCGGCCGACATCTTGCGAAGTTGGCCCACGAATTCACCGACCTTGCGGAACACTTCGGGCAATTTCTCTGGTCCGAGAACGATCAGGGCTAAGAGGGCGATGATGACCAGCTCTTTGCCCTGAATATTGAACACCCCGGCAGTCTAGGACGACTGGTTGACACCCCGGACGATGGGAGCTCAGAAGTCAGCGAATCGCACACCGGGTGATGGCCCACGATGATGAGCTTGGCTCAGTGAACCGCGGGTTGAGACTTGAGGCTCAGTCAACGAACATGGCCAGCACCTCGGTCACAGACCGTGGAAATCGCTGAACGGCCAGAAGACCACGAAGGCCCGCCCGATCAGATGATCAAACTGGATTGGGCCAAGGGCACGACTATCTCGCGAGTAGGGACGGTTGTCCCCCATCACGAACACTTCACCCTCCGGGACCACCAGAGGATCGATCGGAGCGCCGCAATTACCCGTTGCCACCAGGTCGGCATCGAGATAGGGCTCCTCCAAGACCGCACCGTCGATGGTCACCACGCAATCGGTCATCTCGATCGTCTCGCCGGGCAGGGCGATCACTCGCTTGATCAGGTCGGATTGGCCATAATCAGATTCTTGGTGGAGGACGACCACATCACCGCGACCGGGATCGTGGAGCCGGTATGACAGCTTGCTCACCAAGACCCGATCGCCGGATTCCATCGTGGTCGACATGGATTGACCAACCACCTCGTAGTGCCCCAACACGAAGGTGCGCAGGAGGACCGCGACAACCAAGGCGACGATGAGCACCGCCACCCATTCGATAACGGTGCGAACAACGGAGACGACTGATTCGTCGACTGGCTCATCCTCATCTGCTGGCACGGAGACCTCGTCCTCTGGGATTGGTGGGGGTTCGTCAAGTGTGGTGATCGGCTCAGCATCGCTGGCGGGCTCACCGAGATCGGTGGTCTGCTGGGCCTCATCGTCACAGGGTTCCGACACATCATCCTGCCCGATGGCCTCGTGATCGATGTCATCGGCGACCACATGCGTTGTGGCGACACCGGCTGCGGAGCCATCGTTGATGCGCGTGTGATCTAGCGCCTCATCGGCCAGTAGTTCTGGGCCAGCGTCGGCCGAGACCGCCTCCTCGGTTGAGATCACCGAAACATCACAATTCTCAACCTCAACTATAGGTTGAGAATTGCTCGACATTGCTGCCTCCGACTCGTTGGTCTCATCAGCGTCACCGAGCTCCGCTGCCCGACGATCGAGCACCAACCGGCGTAGAGCGACCGCACCCCCAAGGGTGACACCGACAGTGCCAATCCAACCCATGACCGATCTCGGCGACAGCGCTGCGATGACCTTGCGAGCCAGAACACCGCGACCCGGGAGTATGCGAGAGGGAGCGACCATGACGGGCATACGGTATCTGGCCCATCATCGATCGGTGGCCGAACTCCATCGGTTTATCAGCTCAACACTAGGATCATCGCCGCAACCAGTGAACAGCAAAGGATGATCATGGGATACGGAAACGATGTTCTGAGCGAACTGCGCAAGCCAGCGACCGAACTGCGCCAGGCAATTCCCGGCGCCTATGACGGCTTTATCGCCCTCAGCAAGGGGGCCATGGCCGATGGAGCACTCGATGCCAAAACCAAGGAACTGATCGCGCTGGCGATCGCTGTGAGTACCCGCTGCGATGGGTGTATTGCCTCTCATGCCCGCAATGCTGCCCGCCACGGCGCGACCCCCGAAGAAGTCGCTGACGCGATCGCCGTGACCTTCTTGATGACCGGCGGACCGGGCACGGTCTACGGCCCACGCGCCTACGCCGCCTTTATGGAGTACTACGAGCGCTATTCCAAGGACTCGGACTGACCTGTCGAGCGATCCTCACCCGACCGCCCGGCGCGGTATGGGCGAGCCGGGCGACATCGACCGGATCGATGACCGCGATCACCGGGTAGCCCCCGGTGGTTGGATGATCGGCCAACATCATGACCGGCTGACCATCAGGAGGAACCTGCACCGCTCCCCGAACCAGTCCTTCGCTGGGCAACTCATCATCTCGAATGCGTTCGATCGGGCGACCTGCCAGTCGTACGCCGACGCGGCTGGTGTCTGACACCGTCCAGGATGATCCGGGCCATCCTGATCCACACCACTCGGCTCGTGGCCCCCACGTCCACCCGATCGGCTCAGCCGACTGTGACACCGGGGCCACATCGGCGATGATCGGCTCGACCGGTCCCCGCCCAACAGCCAACCGGGTGCCATCGATCACCGTCGGCCCTCCGAGTCCACTGAGGGTGTCGGTCGATCTGGACCCCAAGACCAGATCGGTATCGATACCCCCTCGAACCGCCACATAGTGCCAGTGGCGTCCACCAACCGGCACCTCGATCACATCGCCCTCCCTCATCTGAGAAGGAAATGGTGCCAGATCGGTGGCCACGACCAGGGGCCGATCCGCCCTGATCGAGAGACCACCCACCGTCTCGATCACCGCTGCAGTCGATGAATTGCCAACCAACCGATTGAGGGCAGCGACCATGCGAAGATCGACCGCCCCCGAACGAGAGACCCCGATATGGGCCCATCCTGGTCGCCCCTGGTCTTGGATTGTGGTGGCCAGACCAGCAGAGATCACTGTCAGCACGGCACAAACCTCACCCGAACTCCCGGCCGAAGGATGGCTGGCGGGCGCCGAGACGGGTCGAAGAGGACCTCATCGGTCACTCCTAACAGATGCCAGCCGCCCGGTGACGAACGGGGATAGACCGCGCTAAAGCGATCAGCGATCGCCACTGCCCCAGCGGGAACTCGAGTGCGCGGTGTGGAACGCCGCGGAAGGTGGAGCTGCGAGGGAAGACCGCTGAGATAGCCAAAACCGGGAGCAAACCCACAAAACTCCACCCGATAGATCGCTTGAGAATGGAGCGAAACCACCTCACTGATCTCCAATCCGGTGGATGCAGCGACATCAGCCAGATCCTCCCCGTCATAGCGAACGGGGATCACCACCTCTCCCCCATCACGATCAGACCAGGCCGGCTCAACTTCATCGAAGCGAGCGACCACCGCCGCTAATTCCTCGGGATTGGCAACCCGAACCATCACGGTGCGCGCTGCGGGCACGAGATCGATCACCCGGTCATCATCGAGACCGCCAGCCCACGCTGTGGGACCACCCGGAGGGTCATCGACCACGACAGCATCGGTTCCGAGAGGCAAGACGCGCATCAGAGATAGGCGAAGGGGTGGATGTCAACTCCGTCGGCGCGCAGGGCGTCACGAACCTGACGAGCCAGGGCAACTGCGCCAGGAGTATCACCGTGCACACACAACGAGCGCGCCGTCACCGCCACCGGGGTTCCATCGATGGCATCCACCTGGCGGTCGATCGCCATCTTGACCGCCCGGGCGGCCACCACATCAGGGTCGTGGAGGACTGCACCAGGCTGGGATCGCGGCACCAGTGATCCATCAGATTGATAGGAGCGATCAGCAAAGGCTTCAGCCACCGGTTCCATCCCGTTGGCATCGACTGCATCCAAGAGGGGCGATCCGGGAGCCCCGAGCACCGACATGGCCGGGTCGTAGTCGTGGGCTGCATTGGCGACCGCAGCAGCGTGATCCGGGCGACTAGAACAGGCATGGTAGAGGGCTCCATGGGGCTTGACGTAAGCGACTCCAACCCCGGCGACCTGGGCAAATCCATCGAGGGCCCCGATCTGATAGAGCACTGCATCGCGTAACTCCGCTGGATCGATATCGATGAAACGGCGACCAAACCCCGCAAGATCGGGATAGGACACGTGGGCTCCAATGATGACGTGGCGTCGGGCAGCGGCTCGACAGACCCGTCTCATTGTCGATGGATCGCCGCCGTGGAATCCACAAGCGATATTGGCACTGGTGACGATGTCGAGCATGGCTTCATCGTCACCCAGCGTCCAGATCCCAAACCCCTCACCGAGGTCGGCGTTCAAGTCGATGGATGGCACAGAGGCCATCGTAGCCAGTGCCCTACCGGCGTTCGGGCTCGGTATCGCTAGGAGGCGGTCAGAGCGCCGAGTTCGGTTGTGGAGAGCCGACTAAAGCACCGCCGCCCGACCCCGCGGCTCAGGGTGGCCACTTCCAGATCACCATCGACCAGGTCACGGTCTCCCCCAGCCAACGCCCGCTTGCCGAGGGCAACTGCCGCGGCGAGGTCCATCTCCTCGACATATCCAGCATCTAGGCGCTCAGCGATCGCGTCAGCATCGCCACCCAAGACCAGGCTGTCGCGATGATCGACCAGGGTGCCGTCATAGAGGATGTGGAACATCTGGTCATCGGCCGCGGTGATACCCACCTCGGCCACCAGGATCTCCACCTCCATTGGCTTCATCTCATGGGTGAAGATATTGCCCACGATCTGGGCGAACTGGTTGGCCAAGCTCCGAGCGTCGACATCATCACGGGAATACTGGTAGCCCTTGAGATCGGCAGCCCGGATGCCGGCGACGCGGAGCTGATCGAATTCGTTGTATTTGCCTACACCGGCGAAGGCGATCCGGTCATAGATCTCTGACACCTTGCGCAAGGTGTCAGAGGTGTTCTCGGCCACGATCACGATCCCATCGAGATAGCGGATCGCCACCGCTGCTCGACCTCGGGCGATTCCCTTGCGGGCATAGTCAGCCCGGTCCTTCATCACCTGTTCGGGAGCGACATAGAAGGGAGTACTCATCGGGCCACCTCCTCATCGTTGATGCCTTGTCTGGCCGCAGCATCGGCAGCGATCGCCCGATAGAGCTCGGCCAGGTCAGCATCGCTTACCTGAGTCCAGCCATGCTCGGTCACCGTGGCGATGATCGGATAGATCCCCCTCACCATGTCGGGCCCACCGGTCGCCGAGTCGGCATCGGCAGCTTCCCACAGGCTTCGAGCCACCAGGTTGATGGCCTCATCCCGGCTCATGCTCGGTCGATAGCCGACCTTGACCACCGTTCCGGCATGGAGGCTGCCCGAGCCGGTGGTGACATAGTCACGTTCCTCGTAGCGACCGCCGGTGACGTCATAGTCCCACAGTCGACCCACGGCGCGACGCTGGTCGTAGCCACCGAAGATCGGTACCACCACCATGCCTTGGAGGGCAGCGGGCAAATTGCCCCTCACCATCATCGAAAGCTGGTTGGCCTTGCCCTCGAGGCTGAGATGGGTGCCTTCAACCTTTTCGTAGTGCTCAAGCTGGAGCTGGAAGAGCCGGATCATTTCCATCGCTGGACCGGCAGCACCAGCGATGGCGACCCCGCTATAGCGGTCAGCTTGGACCACCTTGTCCATCGAACGATGGGAGATCAGGTTGCCCGAGGTGGCCCGGCGGTCACCAGCCATGACCACACCGTCGGCATAGGTCACCGCCACACAGGTGGTCGCGTGGGGCACGGGAAGTTCCCCATCGATCGCCACCGGCTCGGCGAGACCAACCCGCCTCAACAACTCGGGAAAACTCGATCCCGGATCAGAAGCGGGATGAAACATCGGCATCGACACTGGTGACCGTCCTTTCACACGGGGCATCGCGTCTCGGTGTGGGGCTGAGGATACCGGGCTCACTCAATCCGGCTGCCCTGAAGCCTTGGCCAGGAGTGAGCGAGCGATCGC
>PDSL01000068.1 GCA_002748455.1 Ilumatobacter coccineus | reverse complement strand
CAGGCAGAATAGGGCCATGCTCTTAACCGAGATCGATCATGTCGCCATTGCGGTGCGCGACCTCGACGCCGCGATCGACTACTACCAGCGAGCGTGTGGAGCGAGCGTTCATCATCGCGAGACGATCGAGTCCGACGGGGTAGACGAAGCCTTGATCAAGGTGGCCGACAGCTATATCCAGCTGATCGCGGCGACACGCGATGATTCTCCGATCGCCAAGTTTCTTGACCGACGCGGCGAAGGCCTTCACCACATCGGCTATCGGGTCGACGATTGCGCCGCGGCCTTGGCCTCGATGATCGAGGCCGGCGCTCGACCGATCGATCGTCAACCCCGACCGGGTAGCCGGGGAACGACGATCGCGTTCCTCCATCCCGCCACCAGTTTTGGCACCCTGATAGAGCTTGTCGAAGAGTGAACCTTCCTGCTGCTGTTCTGTGGGACTTCGACGGGACCCTCGTCGATACGGAGCCCTATTGGTTTGAGGCCGAATACGAGCTGATCGCCGAGTTCGGTCACCGCTGGACCGATGACGATGCCCAGACCGTCGTGGGATGGGATCTTCTGGATGTCGCCAGCTATATGAAGAAGCGCGGCGGGATCGATCTTCCTGCCCACGAGATCGTCGAACGCTTGCTCGATGGCGTGATCGCCCGCCTGGCGGAACGGATTCCATGGCGGCCCGGCGCCCGCAAACTCCTGATGGAGACCCGCCGGGCTGGTATTCCGTGTGCCCTGGTCACCATGTCGTGGCGCCGCATGATCGAGCCGGTCCTGGCCGAGCTTCCCCCCAACACGTTTGCCACCACGATTTCCGGTGATGAAGTTCCCGAAGGACGGGGCAAGCCCGACCCAACCCCCTACCTGATGGCAGCAGAAGCGTGTGGAGCCGACCCGCGCCGCTGCGTTGCGATCGAAGACTCCCCCACCGGGGCCCGGTCAGCAGCCGACAGCGGATGCCAGGTACTCGCCGTAGCCAATATCGTGCGCCCCGAACCAGGACCACGGATCACCTTTGCCTCATCGCTAGCGGATGTCACCCTCAGCGATCTTCGCCGACTGGTTGCCCGCCCTCGCTCGCCACGCCCTTCGCGCCCCTCGGCATCATCGCGTTCGGTCCGTCATTCTCGTCCCCCAGGCATGGGCCGACCGCAGCGCCCGCCGGAAGCCCAACGGTCGAACGGTTCACGTCCCGTTCAACCGCCCAAGCAGCCCAGCCGCCCCACCTCACCGTTGGATTCTCCGATCTTTCGGATCGGCGCTGCTCTGGTCACTGCGGTGGCGATGGTGGCGGCAGCATTTCTTCTGCGATCCGATCCACCGTCCCGACCGGTCACGATCAACGCATGGGTTCCGTACTGGTCGCTCGATTCATCACTTCCCTCAGCTGACGCCAAGTTGAAGATGCTCGACGAGGTCTCTCCGTTTTGGTTCGGGGTTCACGGTGTGGATGACATTCGGGTTGACCAATACGCCGACGTCGACTCGACCACCGCCTTCATCGATCGAGTCCGAGCTTCAGGCACCAAGCTGGTCCCGGCCCTCACCGATGAGACCGGCCCCGGCAAGATGGCCGCCATCTTGGCTGATCCCAACACTCGCGACGCCCATATCGATGCTCTGGTTCGATTCGCTGCTGAGATCAAGGCTGATGGTCTCGATCTTGACTATGAGACCTTTGCGTTCGGTGATGACCGCTCGACCTGGGAATCAACCCGTCCGCATTGGGTGGCCTTCGTTGACGAGCTGGCTTCCCGCCTACATGATGACGGCCGCACCTTGACGGTGACGATCCCACCGATTTGGGGTGGAGCTGGAGACCAGCCATCGGGTTATTGGGTCTATGACCATGCAGCGATGACGACAACTGCCGACCAGGTGCGCATCATGGCCTATGACTATTCGGTGGACTCGGTGGGACCGATTGCTCCACTGAGTTGGGTAACCGACATCGTGACCACGGTGGGCGACACGGTGGCCCCGGATCAGCGCCGCAAACTGGTGCTCGGCATCCCGTCGTATGGCACCAATTGGGTGACCTCCACTTCGGGGACCTGTCCTGACGATGTTGAGGGGCGTCTTCCGGTCAACTCCCGATCGGTTCACGATCTGATCGAACGCCGGGACGTAACCCCGACCTATGACGCCACCACAGCAGAGTGGTCGTTCTCGTACTCACTGACGGTCACCGATTCGACCACCAGCTGTATTCAGGAACGTTCGGTGGTCTGGGTCGATGCCGAGGGTGTGGCCGCCCGGGTTGCTGCCGCTCGCCAGGGCGGCTGGGGTGGGGTTGCCTTGTGGGCATTGGGCTATGACAGCGATGCGGTGTGGACCAGCTTGCTGGCCTCATCGGGCACGATTCCCACCACGACTCCGGTCACCGAGTAAACCGATAGGTCTGGACCACGACCGGATTGCGGTCGGCAAGTAAGAATCCCCTCCCTGGAGGCAGCTCAACGCCAGGTCTCCCGGTCACTCGAAGACCGACCATGCGGAAGAACTCGGCAGGGTCATCGGGTTGGATCACCAGGAATCGACGCGATCGCCGAGCGTCAACGATGAGGGGGTGGGCTCCAAATGAGGTCAGGGCTGCCAATTCTGCGGTGACCACCACCGTGATCCGATCGCAGCGAATGATCCGCTCCCACAACGGTGTCATGCGGGGATCATCCAACAGGTCGGCATCATCGACCAGGAGGATTCCCCCGGTGGGTTCAACCCGATCGACCCACGCGCTGAGAGGATCTGCGAGGCGATCAACTCCTCCCCAGGCTCCATCGAGGTTGAGATGGGCGAGTGGGCTGGATGAAGGTCCGACGACAAAGAGGCGCTGGTGAGGAGCGAGGGCGTTGGCGATCACCGCAAGCACATTGGAGCGACCTGATCGCGGCGGCCCGACAATGGTGAGACCCGAGCATGAGAGATCGATCGCGACCGGCTCGCCGGTGATATCGGCCACGCCCAGTTCGACCAGGTCCGACGACGACGCTGGGGGCAAGACGACCTGTTCGGGCAAGCAGTGAGAGCCCATGGTGGCAGTGGGCGGCCGTCCATCGGTGGCGATCAGGTCCGCCACGGCATCGGAGTAGGCCGAGGCCGACAGGTCGCCGCTGAGCGTGGCGACCTGGACGGTCACCGACGGACGGAACCAGGCTCGCCCGGGCGGCATCTCGATCCCGCCACTGATCCCATAGTCGATATAGGACGATTCGTCGGCATGGCGCATGATCAGTCGATTGCCCAGCGCTGTTGACAGTCGGGCCGGAACCGCCGACAGCCGATCGGCAGTGATCACGGTGTGGATCCCCACCTGGCGTCCATCGACGATGAGCCGGATGAATCGTTCGGCCCATTCTTCGAGCGATCCGCCCGAGCCATAGCGAGCGGTATCAAAGAAGGTGGAGAACAGGGCACCACATCCATCGATCAGGATCACGATGCGCGCCGGTGCATCATCGTGTTCGCGTCGATATGAGGTCAAGGTGTCAGCACCCGCTCCGGCAAGCAGTCGACGGCGACGTTCAAGTTCGGCGGTGAGGACGGCAAGGTGCCGGGTAATGGCTTCAAGGTCATCTCCAAAGGCGATGTCAACCACGGTGGGGAGACCGGCGATCGCGGCCAGGCCACGCGATGCAAAGTCGAATCCGACGATGGCGACCTCATCGTCGGTGGTGGCCATGGTGAGCCCAGCGGCCACGGTGCGCAAGAGGGTGGTCTTGCCCGCTCCCCCGCTGCCGAATGCGACCAAACCACCGTCGTGTTCAAGATCGATGACCGCCGGCCGTTGGTCTTGGTTGGCCGGATCGTCGAGCAGCCCAACGACGATGAACCGACCGGGATCGTCGACCACCGGTGTGAGCACTTCGGCGTGTTCCAGATCATTCATCACGCTCTCGAGGGTCACCACCTCGGGCAGCACCTCTCTCCACGGCCGCCGGGGCAGCTCATGGCCGGCGAGGTCGGTGGCGGCCACAACGGCATCGATCACCGCGTCGCGGTGGGTGATGTCGGGAGAAACCACCGCGGTGGCGATCTGGCCGGGGACATCATCAGGAGCGTCAAAACGGTTGAGGGCAATCGGGACATCGACGGTGGCGGTGATCAGGGGCGCGCTCGAATAGGCGCTTTGGAACTCGACCACCCGCTCGGCTCCGCTGCGCATCATGGCTCGTCCTCTCAGAGGTACCGCGATGGTGGCCGCATCGGGGATGTCGAGGATCGAGGTGGATTCTGATCGGTCGAGCATCCGCAGGGCGATGCGCAGGTTGGTATTGGCCAAGATGTTGTCGTTGACTGCCCCAGTGGGACGCTGGGTCGCCAAGACCAGGTGGATACCCAAACTCCGACCTCGTTGGGCGATGTCGACGATGCCGGCGATGAAATCGGGAACGTGGGTGACCAGGGTGGCAAATTCATCGATCACGATGACCAGCGATGGTGGGGCATCGTCGGGAGCGATCTCCACCAGTTCGGCCCGATCTTTGGCTCGACCTTCAAGCAGGGCCATACGCCGGTTGAGTTCAGCGGTGAGTGAGGTGAGGGCACGTTCAGCCAGCGCAGCGCTGAGGTTGGTGACATAGCCCACGGTGTGGGGCAGGCGACGGAAGGCATGCGATGATGCCCCGCCCTTGTAGTCGACGAACAAGAAGTTGAGTTTGGTCGGCGGATAGTTGGCGGCCAGCGCGGCGACCATCGATTGGACCAGCTCCGACTTGCCCGACCCTGAAGTGCCGCCGATCAGGGTGTGGGGACCGTCCTTGATGAGATCGATGACCAGGGGACCATCAGCGGTGACACCGAGCGGAAAGATCAGTGCATTGCCGTCGCTGCACTGCCAGCGATCGAGGATCCACTCTGGTGAGGGCGTCCCCACCCCGAGGACATCGAGCAGTGGCGCCTGACGCGGGATTGAGGTTGCCAACGAGGGGGTGGAGGCATCGCGCACCGGAGCGAGAGCTCGGGCAACCCGTTCACCGGTGGCCGAGGAGAGATAGTCGAGTTCGAGGTAGCGCTCGGCGACATCGGGGTTGACCGACCAGAGCCGACCGGACAGGACTGCTCCTTCCTCGACAGCGGCTTCGAGGATGCGGTGAGCATGGCGCACGATGGCCCCTTCGGATCGGGCGATCCAGATCACCGAGATCCCGGCAGTGTCAGCCTCGTCGAGGAGTTGAGCGGTGTCGGTGCCATCGAGGTGGAGATCGGCATCGAGGATGACCACGATGCGGGGCCACACCGGGGCATTGCTGACGTGGGGGCGAGAACGAAAAGCGATGACATCGATCAGGCGACGGATGAGGGCGTTGGCTGCATCGGAGGTGGTGGCCAGATGGCCACCCGACAGCGGCGATGTCACCGAGCGAAGGTGGGGAAGCCATTTGAGCCAGTCGAGGTGGCGGGCTGGGCTGATCGCCGCGGCGATGACCACATCATCGGGACTGTGGAGGGTGGCGGTTTGAACGATCAGGGAGCTGACGATGCCGTTGACCAGGGCGACCGGCCCATGGATGCCCAGGACCGGTTCGGCAACCAGGTTGATGGTGACCGGGACGCGGCGCAGATGCCGAACGGACGCGATCGCTGTGAGGGCATCATCTCGAAGATGGGATGCACCACCATCAGCGAGTGGGGTGGTAACCCGACAGACATCGTGACCAACGCCGATGCGCAGGCTCATCACATCGGGTGAGTGACGGCTGCGCTCCCACAGGTTGAGGGATCGCTGTTCGGCTCGACTGACCAGGTCGGCAAGGTCAGGGTTGGACCGGTATCGCTCGATCCGTTCGGCATCACGCAAGTCGGCCAGCGCTGCAACCTCGTCGTCGAGACGACGCCGGAATTCGGCTTCTTCGGTGCGGTAGTCGCGGGCACCCGACCGGCGGTCATCGATCCGGCTGGCGATCATCACGATGGGTGAGATCGCCGTCAAGGCCAGAAATTGAAGCTGGCCGGTGATGGCGACCATGACCACACCAGCCATGAGGGGGGCGAATGCGGCGATGAGCTGGAATCGGCGCTTCTCGTTCTTGTCGGGGATCGGTCCGAGAGCTGGCCGGTCGGTCGTGTCGAGAGCTGGAGGACGATAGGGGGTTCGATGAAAGTCGATCTGGCTGCCTCGTTGGACGATGGTGGCTGGCCGGTGATGGTGGAACCGAACCGCCAGGGTGGTGCCACCGAGGGTGATCAGGTTGTTGATACCGATCGGGGCGGTGCCGGTGATCGGTTGGTCGTTGAGCCGAATTCCATTATTCGACTGATCGGGAGCAGTGATGGTGATCTGTCCGTTGGAGGTGAAGGTGACCGTGGCATGACGACGTGACACCGAGGGATCGGTGAGGGTGATCTCGCAATGAGGATCACGCCCGATCGTCAGGGTTCCGGGGGCGAGTTGATAGCTCTGTCCCGAATCGGGACCAGCGATCACGTCGATCTGGATCGAATGGTCGATGGGTGCTGATCTGCCAGTCTGGGTGTTGCCACCGTCGATGATGATCTCGTCCCCCGAGACGAGATCGACATCGACCACCCGTTCAGCAGGTGACCACTCACAGCCGGTCCGTCCCGATCTGATCTCGATCCTGGACCGGTTGAGATATTCACTGAACGCCGCGGTGAGGTGGGCGATGGTGTGATGATCGTCGATCGAGGCGATGACATCATCGATTCGATCGTGGTGACGAAGACGGACGATCAGTTCCATGCACCCACCAGCACGCGTTCACACCGCTGCCGCTCAGCGGTCGGCGACGAGGACCGATTCGATCTGGCGACGGATATAGGACGAGATCTCAGTTTCGGCCGTGGTACACCGCTTCTTCGACAGCGAGGTAAACCGGGTCACCGCGTCGACAGCGTGGGTCTTGGCTTGACCCTGCCAGTCGGTGGCGGCCAGCTGGGCAAGATGGCGGTCGAGACAGTGGCGCAGTTCATCGAAGCGGGACGAGATCACCGGAAGGAGGGCGTCGAGGGCCGAGGTGTCAACATCGACATAGTCGACGACGGTGGGTTGGGGCGCGACGACAGCTCGTCCGGTGAAGCTGATCGAGATCGGCACACCGCCCAGGGCATGGGCGATATTGGATGTTGATGACCGAACAGCGGTGGCCATCGCTTCCATGTCGAGATGAAGACGGTGGGAGAACTCGGTCGCCATGCGACCGGATTCGGTTTTGAAGAGCACCGAGTTGGGGCCGTAGTAGTGAACAGCAACGATGTCGTTGACCAGGGTGGTCAGGGTCTGGTGAATCGATTCGAAGATCGACTGGGCGTCGAGTCCGTATTGGCGAACAGATTCGGGGTTGACACGGATAAGGGTCATGAAACGCTCCCTCGGTATGGGATGTGCTCCGGACGGAACACGCCCTCGACACTAAGAACGTGGATCGGGTTTGTGTAGGGGGACAACTCCCCTCAGACCTGCAGGCAACCGCGCGTGTGTTCGAGCTCGTGCTAGCGTCGATATCAGACGAGGAGTGGTTCGATGACGAAGCGGCAACACAGCGCCACGTCCAACTTTGGTTCGAGCGTGAGGGAGAGCCACGATTCGTCGGCGTTCTACGACCGTTTCCGTCCTCCAACGATCTCAACCGATGACCAGGTGCTCCCACCGGCGGAGATCGAGGATCCGTTCATCGCTGCCGATGCTCGCCACATGGATGCGGTGCCCGATGGTTCGGTGGCCTTGGTGGTTACCTCACCGCCCTATTTCGCTGGCAAGCAATACGAGGAAGAACTTGACCGCGATGGCGTGCCGTCGACCTATTTGGAGTATCTCGATCTCCTGCGTGATGTGTTTGCTGAGTGTGTACGCAAGCTTGAGCCCGGCGGGCGTATCGCCGTCAATGTCGCCAACCTGGGCCGCAAGCCGTATCGCAGCTTGTCGGCCGATGTGATCCAGATCTTGGAGCGTGACCTGGGGCTCTTGTTGCGCGGCGAGATCATTTGGCAAAAAGCTGAAGGAGCGAGTGGGTCGTGTGCGTGGGGGTCGTTCCGCAGCGCATCAAACCCGGTGCTGCGGGACGTCACCGAGCGGATCATCATTGCGAGCAAGGGGCGCTTTGATCGGGCGCAAACGATCAACCAACGCCACGCCGACGGACTCCCTCACGAGAACACCCAGCTGACCGATGACTTCTTGGCATCCACCCTCGATGTGTGGTCGATCCCGCCCGAAAGCGCTCACCGCGTGGGGCATCCAGCGCCCTTCCCGGTGGAGTTGCCTGAGCGCTTGATCCGCCTCTACACCTTCAAGGGCGATCTGGTGCTCGATCCCTTTATGGGTAGCGGCTCAGCCCTGGTCGCAGCAGCCCAGCTGGAGCGTCGATATGTCGGATACGACACCGACCCCGACTATGTCGAGATGGCTCGGCGGCGGGTGACCGAGGTCTTGACCCGTGGTCCGGAGGGGGCCACCGCGGCCCAACGACGTCGATTGCGAGAACCACCCCTGCCATCGATCGATAACAGTCTTCGGGGAGTGGCGACCACCGAGGGCAAAACGGCCCGCAATCTGGCCCGAGAGGTACTCGAAGAAGCCGGGTTTGTGATCACCGCTGCCGAGAAGCGGCTTCCCAAAACCGGGATCACCATCAGTTTCATCGCCCACGACCGCGACGGTGGTGAGTGGTTCTTTGATCTGGCGGGGAGCTTCACCAGCCATCACGGTGGTCTCCTGCGCACCGACACGATTTGGCGATCGTTGGGTCGAGCCAGCGCGCTCCGAGGACAGCTCGGCGATGTGCCGATCGTCGTCTTGACCACCGAGGTGCCCAAGCGACGCAGCGAGGGTGATATGGCCTTGCGCGCCGCTGGACCAGACGCGCTCTTCGATGTCGTGGCGATGCTGTCCCACGATGCCCGGACCCGTCTCAAGCACTATGCCCACGGTGGACACACCACCGCTCCCCAGCCGGGTTTTTGGACACCCGCCGAACTCGACCAGCGCTAGACCGCCCCGGCTCCAGGTGACGTCGCGTACGTTCCCAGTCGGACACCGATCGTGGTTGAGAGCAACAACATTGGTGGACCAGGGGCGTCAGCCCAGCACACTCGTCCCCAACAGCACAACAACTCCGTGCTGAGCAGGGAGTTGTTGGTGGGCGAGGGGGGACTTGAACCCCCACGATCTTGCGATCACTGGCACCTGAAGCCAGCGCGTCTGCCAATTCCGCCACTCGCCCGAGTGGAAGCGAAAGGGTAACGCACCAGGCCCATTGTCCACAACACCCCAACCGGTGATCACCGGGAACACTCCCCTATGGCGCGCCCAACTACCGCTCCATCGCGCGCTAACCTTCGAGCGAATCATGGGGCTGCAAGGACTTGAACGGCGTCTCGAACGTATGGTGGAAGGCGTGTTCCGACGTTCGCGCACCACCATCCGGCCAATCGAGCTCGGCCGCCGCCTCATCCGAGAGATGGACGACAACCGCACGGTTGACGTCAAGGGGCAGCGAGTCGCTCCCAACGACTTCGTGATTTTCCTGTCACCGGCCGACCACACCAGCTTCAGCGAGATTGCCGACGCCCTTCGTACCGAGCTGATCGAAGCGTGCCGCGAATACGCCACTGAAGAGGGCTACCACTTCATGGGCCCAGTCGATGTTGAACTCCGTCTTGATCCCGACCTGCGCGCTGGACGCTTCGGCATCACCTCGCGTATCAGCCAATCCAAGTCCGGACGCCGCCCCGGAGCGATCCTCCTGCCCACCGGCGAACGCATCACCCTGGGCAGCACCGGCGCGGTGATCGGACGAATGAACGACTGCGAAATCGTGATCAGCGATGGCAACGCCAGTCGCCATCACGCCCAGATCACCGCCTCGGGAAGCGGCTACATCCTCGCCGATCTGGCCTCCACCAACGGCACCTTCATCAATGGTTCCCGTCTCACCACCACCCATCGGCTGACCGACGGCGACATCATCACCATTGGTACGGTGGAGCTCCGCTTTACCGCCTCCTAATCGGGCCCACCGAACATGACCAATCAGGCACTCGACATCTTGAAGCTCCTCCTGCTGGGCTTGCTGTACGCCTTTTTCGGTCGCGTGTTGTGGACGGTGTGGACCGAAGTCCGAGAACCCGCCCGCACGGCCAATACCCGCTCATCGTCAGCCGGCGCAGCACCGGCGCGAACCCCACGCCAGCGGTCTAAGCAACGGCGTGGCATCCCCACCTCGATCGCCGTCATCATGCCCAAAGAGCGGCGTGGGCCTGCCGTGGCCATCGGTGACGGGCTCCGGATCGGACGCGAAGCCGACAACGGGATCGTGATCGACTATGACCCCTACGCATCGGGATATCACGCCAAGGTGTCCCCCTATGAAGGTGGTGTCGTGGTCAACGATCTGGCGTCCCGCAATGGCACCCTGCTCAACGGGTCGCCCCTGACCGATCAACGCTTGATTCACCCCGGCGACCGAATCCAGATCGGAACCACAGTGCTGGAGGCCCGATGAATCACTCGTCTCACGTTTACCTCCCTAGGATGACGCGCTGATGGCTGAACTGAAGTGGGCTGCAGCAACCGACCCCGGTCTGAGTCGCGACCAAAACGAAGACCACTACCTCGCCATCGACGGTGTGTTTGCTGTCGCTGACGGGATGGGAGGCCACCTCGCTGGCGAGGTCGCCAGCGAAATCACCGTCAACCTCATCGCTGAGCGATTGGGTGCAACCGATCTCGCCAGCGTTGAGGACGATCCGATCGATGACCAGGCCGAGTCAACCGATGACCCGAGCCCATCAACCGACGATGACACCTCATCCGACACCCCAGACGAACCGGCGGCCAACACCCTCGACACACTGACCACGGTCATCGGCGACGCCAATACAACGATCATCGCGTCGGCCAACAACGACCCCAAGCGGGCCGGCATGGGCACCACGGTTACCGCTCTTGCCGTCGTTCACGACCCGATCGATGGTGAAGTCTTTGGCGTTGCCAATGTTGGTGATTCCCGGATCTATGTGATGCGCCACAATCGGCTGCGTCAGGTCACCATCGATCACAGCTTCGTTCAAGAACTGGTCGCCGAAGGTGCGATCACCCGCGATGAAGCTCGGTTCCATCCCCGCCGCAATATCGTCACCCGAGCCCTCGGCGTGGAGTCCTATGTCCGCATCGACTCGTGGACCATGCCGATCATCCGTGGTGACCGGTTTGTGCTCTGTAGCGACGGCTTGTCCGACTACGCCACCGACGACGAGATCACCGAATGCCTGCTCGCCCATCCCGATGATCCCGATGCTGCCGCTCACGCCTGTGTAGATGCCGCCAACCGAGGCGGAGGCGGCGACAACATCACCGTCGTCATCGTTGACGTCCTCGACGGCGACACCCCACCCGATCCAACCGAAGAGATCGATATCGTGCCGCTGTGGGACGACGACGATGCCCCACCGAGTGGAGAACACCAAATCGTCGCCGATCCGATCGTTGACGACGACCTACCAACCGACGATGACGCCCCAACAGAGGTGCCACCGCCGGCACCCCCACCACGCCGATCACGCACGATCCGCCCTCTCCGATTCTTGGCGATCATCGTGCTCACCGGTCTGATCCTCGCCGGCGGTGCCCTGCTCACGGCGCGAGCCCGCACCGGCTACTACGTCGGTTTCGACCAGGACGACACCGTCACCGTCTTCCAGGGCCGCAACCTCCTATGGTTCTCCCCCACCGCTGAAGCCCCCGTCGGGGTCACCCGCAGCCAGCTTGACCAAGCCTCGATCGCCCTTGTGGAAGAACAGCGGCGGTTTGATTCCTTCAATACCGCCACCGAGTTCGCCGCCACCATCGTGCCCACAACCACCACGACGACAACCACTACGACGACGACGACAACGACAACCGTTACCACGGTGCCGACCACCGCCACCACACCACCAACGACCGCTGGAAACTGATGTCAGGCGGGTCTACGACCGCGGCACGACGTCGTCGAAATGCCGAATTGGTGCTGGTGGTGATCGCCGCGGTCATCACCGGGCTGGCCTATGTGGTCACCTCGCTTGGCACCAATGCCACCATCCCCGCCCATCTGGGATGGTTCCTCGGCCTGGTCTTTGTCCTCGTCTTCATCGCCCACCTCGCCGTTCGTCGCCTCGCCGCCGG
>PDSL01000067.1 GCA_002748455.1 Ilumatobacter coccineus | reverse complement strand
GAGAGATTCCGGGGAAGTTGCTCCTTCGGCGCTGCCGTAACAGCTCTCCCGGTCGAGTTCTGCGACCCGGTTATGTTACCCGATCTCGACGATCCCGGTAAGGGTTACGAACAACCACCAGCGGCGTTCAGTACGGGATACGGATTGATCGCTCCGCCACCCTGGGGATGGACCTCAAAGTGGAGGTGGGAGACACCAGCATTGCCGGTCGATCCGACGGTACCGATGACCTGACCAGCGGTGACCGGCATACCGGTCTCCAGCCCCTCGGCAAAAGCATCGAGGTGGGCATAGTAGAAGTAGGTGCCATCATCGGTGCGGATATAGAGGGCGTTACCGCCAAGCGAACCGGGACGATCGTGGCGCATGCGACCGATCGTGCCGTCCACAACGGCGCGAAGCTTATTTCCCTTGCTGGCGATGATGTCAGCACCGAGATGGCGGCGACCACCGCTGCGGGGGGCGTGCCAGGTATCGACGTAGCCACAGTGGCCGCCGACCGGGAAGGCATCGAGTTCAACGGTCACCGTGCTGGTGGAGGATGGTGCATCGGCAGCTGCGAGCGAAAGTGCTGTTGCTGTGGCTTCGTCAACCCGTCCCGTGGAGGGCAGACCCTTGCTGGTTTGGAAGGCCATCACCGCCGAAGCAGTACCGCCACCGAAGATTCCATCCACCCCGCCGCGGACTGAGATACCCGCATTGACCAGGGCGGTTTGAAGACTGCGAACCCTCTGGCTCCGCTCGCCGTAGCGGGCGTAGCCCGATGGGGAGGATGGCGTTGGCGTCGTCACCGCTTGAGTGGGGGATTTGAGCGCCGCAAGCGTTGCCTCGTCGACGACACCGGTCACCGAGAGCCCCTGAGTGCTCTGGAACGACTTGACCGCCCGCGAGGTCGCTGGACCAAAGATGCCATCAGCTCCGCCAGCAGGGGCGAGGCCAACCTTGATCAGGAGTTCTTGCAGCTGCTGCACGGTGTGGCCGATAGAGCCGTACTTCAGCCCGACCAGATTGCTGGTCCCGCCAGCATTGGGCTGCTGGTTGGTGTTCGCCAGTGCTGCGGCGGTCTCGGTGGTCACGATCCCGCTCGCTTCAAGGCCGTGCGCTGATTGGAATTGCTTCAGGGCTTGGGCGGTGTTGCGACCGAACATCCCGTCAGCACCACCAGGCACCGAGACCCCGTTAGCGATCAGTGCTCGTTGCAATGCGGATACATCGCTACCGATCGCGCCATAGCGCAAGCCGACCAGTGGATTGCTCGAGGTCGGGGCGGGATGGTCCGCTTGTTGCCCCTGAGCCAACAACAAAATTGAGGCAGTGGCTTCGTCGACCACACCGGTGACCGTCAAGCCGTTGGCGTTCTGGAGCGAGCGCAGTGCGGATGCCGTCCGAGCACCGAAGATTCCGTCAGCACCACCGACGATCGGGAAGCCCGAGGCGATGATGAGACCCTGGGCCTTCTTGACGGTTGCACCGCGCTGACCGATCTTCAGACCGACCAGGCCATTGGTTGCTGGAGCGGATTGCGCAGCCGGGGCTGCCGACGTCACCTCGGGAGCCGGAGAAGCGGCTTGTGCAGCAGCCGGCGCTGAGTCACCGGCGAGACCCTTCAAAATTGAATTGGTGGGCGCATCGACATAGCCAGTCGGCTCGATCATGTACGCCTTCTGGAAGACCTTCAACGAGAGCTCGGTATCAGCACCAAAGTTCCCGTCGACGACCTCAAGACCGGATCCAGCCGACTTGATGAGCTCCTGGAGCTGTCGAACGCCTTCACCGTGATCCCCGCGCTTCAAGCCAGAGAACTCACCGTCGGCATAGTCGGCAGCAGTCGTGACCTTGGCGGCGTGAACCGGGCTCGCGCTCACGAGTCCAGTTGCTCCAGCGACACCAACCGTCAACAAGAGGGTTAGACCAATGTGTCGATGGGTCTTCCGTAGGTTTGTGGTTCTCATTCTGCGAGCTCCCTCTCAAGAAAGTGATCACGCCCCGCAGTGGACGTCTGGCCCGTCGGTCGCCATCCACCGATCGGCGGAAGGCTTGTGGTAGGGGCCGTAGAACCGATTGTTACGTAACAATTTTGAAACGTCTACCGATTTTGGCCTTACTTGACATAACATACATTATGGGCGTTAGGCCTAAGATCGGCGGAAAGCCTTGAAATGCAAGGGTTTCGCGCTGCGCCGCTAGCGCTGGGCCGAAAAAGAAATTTCAGCGACCACCATCTGACACGGGTTTACACATCGAAAACTGTCATCTCATCGTCATATATGACGATGAGCCCTCAAGGGTGAAGATCTATGGTTCGACGCAGCACGGACCGCCACTCGCTCGGCACACGTGCCACTCACTGAGCCAACCAAATTACGTCATGACGTTATGTCGCTGAGGTCTGCATGTCTCACCACCCAGTGCGGATCAAGACGATCGGCATGACGGTCTGAAGTGCTGATCGAGACTTGCGCGCTCTTCATCCCCCGGTGGGCGTGGCACTCAACACCCTATTACGTCATGACGTTTTGGTGCCTGGTCCTGTGGGTGCGGAGAGTTGACGCCCGATGAGGGGTCGAGCGGCATTGAGTACCCAGTCGAGGGTTGACATCACATCTCGCACTCGAGGCCGCGACCCCCACGACTCTTTATCGCTCTCGGCATCGATGAGTGCGCTTTCCAACACATAGAGATCGTCATGAAGATCATCGAGTTCTTGACGCGAGATGATCACATCGTCAGCCGACAGACTCAGCTCAGCCGACCGCTGGCGCGAGACCCATTCCCATTGACGGCACGCCTGAGAACAGAACTCGCGCTTGCGCCCTGGTCCATCACGTTCTGGTAAGACTCGACGGCACCACCGGCACTTCCGCTGCTCTGCTCCTCCAGCTTCCGACGTTTTCGTCATGACGTTATTCTAGATCGAGTACTGCCCTGATCTGGCTCATTACCCCATTGGAGCGATCATTTGGTTGGGTACCGGGGATGACCTACCTAGTCCAAGAAACCGATGTCCTGCATTGGCACCCATCCCGAGTCGCCATCCCCCATATCCACCAGTTGCCACATCTCATCGCTGTTGAAGGCTGGGAGCGTCTGGTCATAGCCACCTACGCACTCCCCAGCTGGTAGGACGTCAAAGGCTGGATACTCCGCTCCGGGACCACCGCGCACCTCAAGCGGTGTCGTGAGAGTATTGCAGAACCCTCCCATCAGCTCGGGCTCATCCAAGGTGCCAACGATGGGATGCGAAACCATCCACCGACCATCGACACTCCACAGGATCAGACCCGGAGCGGGATCAGCCTCGATAAACCAGCAATACTGCCTCAACGGCCAGTTCTCGCGACACCCCGGTTGCTCGGTCACATACGGCGAGATCTCTGGCCTTGCCCAGTCGTACACCGTCGGCGACCGCCCAGGAAGCTCTAAGGCAAGCGCTGCTGCGCGATCACCACGACTCAACGCCGCAACCCAGGCTGTCGCCACCGCCTCAGGGGTATTCTCCACCTGAGGCCAACTCACCGTGGTGGCTGGAGCAAGAGTCGTCGTCGTGGTTGTGGTGGAAGGAACCATCGTCGTTGTGGGAGCAATCGTTGTTGTGTCCAAGATCGTTTTCGATGGCTTGGATACAGTCTCACGAGGCGCCGTACGTGGGGCTGTCGTCGCCTGACCAGAGGGTGATTCGGCGCCGCATCCAACCAAAAGAGCTACGGCAACAACTCCTGTACTGAGGACACCAACCAAGGATTGACGCGTATCCATTGCACCAGAGTAGACGACCAGCAAGATTGAACATCACACCAAGAGCCCACGAACAGCACTCCCCTCCTTGCGGAGCTCCCCTTGATGAGCTATTCCGTCATGACGTTATTACGTGCCTAGTAGTAGACGCTCGATCACAGTGCGCGTGCCGGTGATGACCTACTCCGCCACAATTGGATCGAGGGTCAACTCGGGTTCATCGGACTCGATCCGCTGAAGCCGGTACCGGCTCTCAAACAAGGCCACCAGTCGACCGTCACCGCGCTCCATGATGCGAATCCCCCCGATCTCGCGGAGCCGTTTGGCCGACTCTTCATCGGTCAACCGAATCGATTCGAATGGCGATGATGACAGCTCGATCGGAGCGTTGAACTCCACCTCCAACCGATCGGCGAACACCTCAAACTGGAGCTGACCAACCGCAGCGAGCACCGGATCAGCGGTACCGAGATCAGGATCGGTCAGCACTTGGACCACACCTTCTTCATCGAGCTGGGCCAGACCCTTGCGAAACTGTTTGGTCTTGCCAGTATCACGAGGCCGAGCTTGAGCAAACACCTCAGGGGCGAACCTCGGAATCGGCGGGAAGGTCACCGGTTCGGTTTCATACAACGAATCCCCGATATTGAGTCCCGCAGCGTTCACCAAACCCACCACATCACCGGGATAGGCCTCATCGATCGTTGAACGCTCAGCCCCAAACACCGTGGACGCGTATTTGGTCGCAAAGGGACGCCCAGTACGAGCACAGGTCAAGACCATGCCACGCTCAAACCGCCCTGAACAGATCCTCACAAATGCGATCCGGTCTCGGTGAGAACGATCCATGTTGGCCTGGACCTTAAACACGAATGCCGAACAGTCAGCATCGAGCACCCGCTCTCCACCGTCAGCGGTTTCGCGAGGCGATGGCGCCGGCGCGAGATCAACAATGGCATCGAGCACATGTCGAACCCCAAAATTGGTCAGGGCTGAACCGACAAACACCGGGGTCGATTCGCCAGCCAAGAACGAGTGGAGTTCAACATCGGCGCCGATCTCATCAAGGAGTTCAACCTCTTCTACTGCATCCTCCCAAGCCTTACCCTCTTGTTGAGATGCATGTTGAGGGTTGACGATTTCTTCAGGGGCGATTGCCGATCCCCGCACTGTCCGAGTGAACCTCACAAACTCACCGGTTCGACGGTCGATCACGCCTCGAAACTCACCCGATGGGCCGACCGGCCAGGTGGCCGGCGTCGGTCGCAAACCGATCTCGCGCTCGATCTCATCGATCAGATCGAGGGGTTCACGGCCCGGACGGTCGTACTTGTTCAAGAAGGTGATCACCGGAAGATTCCGGTTTCGGCAAACCTCAAAGAGTTTGAGCGTTTGGGGCTCGATGCCCTTGGCCGAGTCCAGCACCATGACCACGGCGTCAACAGCCGACAAGACTCGATAGGTGTCTTCAGAGAAATCACGGTGGCCCGGCGTATCGAGAAGGTTGAACTGGCAGTCGCGATACTCGAACGACAAGGCGGTCGAACTGATCGAGATACCGCGCTTGCGTTCCATCTCCATCCAGTCCGACATCGCCGCCTTACGACCTTCACGGGCCTTGACCGCGCCGGCTTCGCCGACAGCGCCGGCATAGAGCAAGAACTTCTCGGTCAGCGTCGTCTTGCCAGCGTCGGGATGGCTGATGATGGCAAAGGTCCGCCGCCGGTGGGCGGAGTCGACAACGCTGGATGGCATTTGGGCCACGCTAGCGGTGCCTGCTGACGACCGTGACCCTTATTGCTCGTCTGCTAAGACACCAGTGGCGTTCCATGCTGCTTCAACGAGTGACAACCGGGCAGCAGCGCTCGACTGGAGCCGGGTGGCTACCCCAGCCACGATGAGGTTCAAGAGTGCCAAGGTACCGACATGACTATCGAAGGGGCCGACAGCACGAGCGCTGACCACCAAAGCCACATCGGCCCTCTGGGCGATCGGTGACAAGAGGCTGTCGGTGACTCCGATCGACCAGATGCCCCGCTCCCCCAGCTGACGATGGGCATCGAGCACCCAGGCTTCGTAGCGGCGTAGGTCGACCACGATCGCCACCGCGTTCGACGGTAACAACGAGATATCGCGGGTGACGCTGATCGGGCTCCCTGACAGCACCTGCACATCTGGTCTGAGCTGCCCCAGATCGGCAACAAACTGGCTGACTACACCGCTTGATGCTGTACCGGACACCACCACCAGCGGGGCATCAAGACGTGCCAAACGGCCGGTAACCATCGTGAGCGCATCCTGGTCAACGCCCTCGAGCGTTGACGACACGTTGGCGATCTCCGCCTCGATATGGGCTGCCTGGGCATCGTCGCGATCCTCATGAATCCGCTCAGCTGCTGGACGCAACTGAGAGGCCAGATCCTGTTGAACACAATCTTGAAGATCGCTATAGCCGTCAAACCCCAGCTTGGCGGCCAACCGGATGACCGATGAGGTTCCCGCCGCCGCCCGCTCGGCCAGCTCGGCCACCGTGCCAAAGGCGATCCGATGGGGAGCAGCCAAGATCGCCTCAGCGACCCGGCGCTCAGCGCCGGTCAGGTGATCCCCATGGGCCCGAATACGATCAGCAACTTCCACCCGCTGTACCGTAACGCAACCCGTTTGCCATACTGCGCGTATGGCCTTCCCGCAAGCTCCCCAAACGTCCTTCGCAAGTGACAACTCTGCTGGCGCCCATCCCAAGGTGATCGAGGCCATCGAACGAGCCAACCACGGCCACGTCCTGGCCTATGGCGACGATGACGAAACCCGGCAGGCAGTCAACCGATTCCGGGAGCTCTTTGATCGTCCGATCGAGGTCTTCTTCGCCTTCAACGGCACCGGGGCCAACGTGATGGGCCTCACCGATCTGGCCCGTCCCGGCGATGCCGTCATCTGTACCCAACGGTCCCATATCGCTTGTGACGAGACCGGAGCCCCAGAGTGGGTTGGGGGGATCAAATTGGTCGATCTGCCGTCCCACGATGCCAAACTCGTCCCCGCCCAGATCACCGACCAGATGGAGGCACTCGGGGTGATGCATCACGCCCAGCCCCGATTGGTCTCGATCACCCAGAGCACCGAACTCGGCACGGTCTACACCCTCGACGAGATCGCCGCCCTCAGCGATGAAGCCCGCCGCCACGGTGCTCGTCTCCACCTCGACGGTGCCCGGATCGCCAACGCTGTCGCTGCCCTTGGAGGCAATGACGACATCCTGGGAACGATCGCCGACCTCGTCGATGTCATCTCCTTCGGCGGTACCAAGAATGGTGGTGTCCTCGGCGAAGCGGTCATCTACACCGATCCTGAACTGGCCACACGAGCGATCTATACCCGCAAGGCGGTCACCCAACTCCCGTCAAAGATGAGATTCATCGCTGCCCAGTTCAACGCCTTACTCACCGACGGACTGTGGCTCGAGCTGGCGGCCAACGCCAACGCGATGGCCACCCTGCTCTATCGCGAGGTGTCAACCATCCCCGGCATCGATCCCGGACGAGCACCCCAGGTCAACAGCCTCTTCCCCACCCTTCCCGATGCGGCGATCGCTCCCCTCCAGGACTGGTCGTTCTTCTGGGAATGGAACCGTCCTAGTGTCCGTTGGATGACCGCTTGGGACACGTCAGCCGAGGATGTGCACACCTTCGCCAGGGGTATTGCCCAGATTCTCGAAAAGAACTCTTGACTCATCGGTCAAGAAAACCTAGATTCATTTCAGCCTCTTCTACTGTTCGCCCACCCCCCATCTCCAGCGAGACACACCAGAAGGACCAACATATGTCAACAGCGGAGACCGTGACACGTCACGAACTCACCGAGACCGGATGGATGGTCAAGGCTGCTTGCAAAGGCCTTACCCACGTCTTCTTCCCCTCCCCCGCTGAACGACCACAAGCCCGCCAACGGCGCGAAGCGAGCGCCCGTGAGGTATGCACCACCTGTGAAGTCCGCACCGCGTGTCGTGATTTTGCCCGCCACCAGCATGAATACGGCTTTTGGGGCGGCGAGAGCGAAGATGAACGTCACACCGCTGGGTTCCGCCTGATCGCCCCGATCGGCGTTCGTGCCCGTTCAGCGTCCTGAGCCTGCCGGCATCGGCCACGCCAGTTCGACGACCGCCCACCCGTCAAGGGTGTCCTTCCCCACCACTGACATCGGGGCGAGGGCATCGATCACATGGTCATAGTGGCCGTCAAGAATGCCCGAGATGATCAATCGGCGAGAGGTCAATCGCTTCAAGTCATCAGCCATCGAAATCAGGGTCGGAGCCAAGATATTGGCTACCACCACATCGAACTGTCCGGCTATCTCGGACACCAGCGTGCCCGATACTTCGACCACCTCATCGGGGATGAGTCCCAGATCGTGATTGCGCGAGCAATTCTCGATCGTCGCTGACACCGCTGGCTCGGAGATATCGATCCCGACCACTCGGCGAGCTCCTCGATGCGCGGCGATAATCGACAAGGCTCCGCTGCCACAGCCCACATCGAGCACCTCATCGCCCGGATTCACGCTCCGCCAGACCGCATCAGCGCTGAGTCGGGTGGTCGGATGATCACCGAGTCCGAATGAGCCACCCGGCTCGATCACGATCTCGGTCACCCCATCCTCCCCGCAGGGCTCTAGCCAGGCCGGCCGGATGATCAGTGCCCCATTGACCCGTATGGGCTGGACATGGTCGCGCCAGGTCTCCGCCGGCGCTGGTGGCGGTTCTTCAAAGCTGACCCTCCACCCCGATGGCACGTCGCCCAATCGTTGGCGTGATCCCCGATCATCATCGGCGAGCACGGAACGCACCACCACCTCATCGCCGAGCCCGTCGACGATCTCAACCGATCGAGCTCCGGCTTGCCACATCCGGTCGCAGGCCAGCTCTTCATCGAATGCTGGAACGGTGAGGACGGTCAAGATCACCGATCGATCCTCCTCAGCCGACCGTCATAGGTGAGAGCTCGGGCCCGATAGGCAGCTGCTGCACCGGTGATCACGTCACGACGGGCTCGACCCTCCTTGATCACCGCGGGAGAGCCGACAGCGATCGCTCCGCTGGGCACCACGGTGTCGTTTAAGACCACCGCATTGGCCGCCACGATCGACCACGACTCCACCACAACCCGATGGAGCACGATGGCCCCGTTGGCCACCATGGCATCGTCGTGGACCGTACAGGCTTCGAGATGGGCGATATGGCCGACCACACACCGATCGCCCACGATGGTGGGAATCTCCGGGGTGGTATGGATCACCGAATTGTCCTGGATCGAGGTCTCCTCGCCGATCTCAATCCAGCCATCATCGCCGCGCAACACCGCTCCCGGCCAGATCGATGAGAGAGCGCCAATCGTCACATTGCCGATGATGACGGCATCGGGATGAACGTATGCGGTGGGATGAATACGGGGGATCTGGTCGTCGAGAGCATAGATCGGCACGCAAAGAACGGTACAGCATCGAATTCATCACCGCGATTGTCTGGTGAGGAGGCCGTTTCAGGCGGTACCGTTGGTGCCCATGTCTCGACGGATCGATATCGAACTCACCAGTGCGCTCGAGGACGGGAGCTGGACCTGGCGTGCCGCTGGTGCTCGTCAACCACGCGGCGTGCTCGACGGTTCAATTCTGCCTTCTGAAGCCAAGGTGGGCGACCAGATCAAGGTTGAAGTTGACCAAGAGCTGGACGGCATCACCGTGCTTTCCGTAGTTCAGGGGCGGGCCAAGGCCGAACGCACCGATCTGCTGGAGCTCTTGCCGGTCGAAAAGGAATTCACCCCGGTGGTCGAAACCAGGGCTCCTGGCGGCCGCAAGGGCCGTGATGGACGAGGACGTGGTCGAGGCCGCCGAGATGGTGAGCGCCGTGGTCGAGGCCGCGGTCGTGATGGCGAAGGTGGACGTGGCCGAGGCCGTCGCGGTGACCGCGATCGTGGCCCCCGCTTCGCTCCCCCGCCCGAACTGCCGATGCGCCCCCGCCCCAAGCGGCTCAAGCCGGGCAAAGCCCACCGCAACGAAGTGCTCGCCGGCCTCCCCGACGAGCAGCGTCCCATCGCTGAGCTTGCTCTCCAAGGCATGAACGCTGTCCGCAAGCGGGTGCGCGCCGAAAACGAGGCTGCCAAGAAAGACGGCAAGCCCGAGATGCCCGAAGCCACCGTGCTCAAGATGGCCGAAGACTTGCTGCCCAAGTTGAGGGTTGCTGAGTGGCTCGACCGGGCCGAGGCGGCCCAACGTCAGATGGAGACCCTCGACCTGCGCGATCTGCGCAGCGTGGTCGCTGCAGCCGGTGACCCGGTGGTGGCTCGTGACGAATCGACCACCGCTCTTGCCGAAGAGATGAAGCAAGCTCTCCTGGTTAAGCAGGAGCAAGAACTCCAGCTCTGGTTCGGCGATGTCGATGCTGCGCTGGCGGTTGGCCGTGTGGTGCGGGCCCTGCGCCTGTCGTCTCAGCCGCCCAAGGCTGGGGTGCCCTTCCCCGGCGATATCAGCCAGCGTCTGATCGATAGCACCAATGCTGCGTTGGCCCCGATGGACAGCCCCGAGCGCTGGTCGACCATGTTGGAAGCAGCAGCCTTCTCCCCGATCCGTTTGGCGGTTCAGCCGACCCGCATTCCCGATGTGGTCAACGATGATCTCTTGGCGACGGTCAAGCGGCTGGCTCCCCTCTTGCCCCAGGTGGCCGCCATGTTCGACGTTGAGGTCGATCCCGATGCCCCGATGCCCAAACCCCTCCGACAGGGCCCTCGCGGCCGTCAGCGGGGCAACGAGCGCCGTGGTGGACGCGATGATCGGCGTTCCCAACGTCGTCGCGACCAGTCGGGTGGAGACAAGGCCGCGCCCAAGATCGATGCCAAGCCGAGTGATCCTCCAGCGAAGGCTGACGACCAGCCAAGCGACGCTCCAGCGACAACCGACGATCAGTCCTAGAGCGGCAGTCTGAGCTCCTTCACGAGGCGGTCATCCCGCTGCGATAGTGCTGGCGCGCCCCAGACCGGTGCAGAGCCAGAGTTGCATCGACCTTGGTCTAGCCCGCAAGCCCAAACTCGGTGCCTGACGTGACATCGATCAGTCTGGTTACCGGTTGATCAAGATCGATGACCACCGAGTCTTGACAATCATCGCCACCCTTGAGCGGGGTTGAGTAGGCAACCACCTTGATCTCGACGGTGGCGCCATCCTGGCGAACGATCTCAGCCATCGGTGCACCATTGCAGGAGTCGACGGTGAGCTCGACACTGTCGGCATCGACAAGGAGTGCTTCGCTGACCGAGACACTCCCCCGCCACGCTCCACCGCCAGCGGTATGCCAGACCAAGAACGCCGCTATGGCCACCACCACGGCGGCAACCACCGCTGACAAAACACACCAGATAACGCAAGGTCGCTGAGATCGCGCTACCGGATCGGGCGTCGGTGCGAACTGATCGTTCATCGTCGTCCTCCCCTCTCGACGATGACCATGACCTTAGGTCACCGAGATGCTCAGTTGCCGTCAGGCCTCAGTGTCATCATCGGTGAGACTGGCCGACACAGTGATCTCACAAGCGATCAAACCAGCGGTCTCATACAGGTTCTTGGTTTCCCGGTCCCCCGGTAAGGCCCAAGCCTCAACCGAGCGACAGTCCAGTTCGCGAGCCCATCTGAGGGCATGATCGACGAGGGATTCCCCCAGCCCCACATCACGGGCGTCCGGCAAGACATAGAGATCGATGATCGAAGCCACCAGGTCATCGAGCTCAATCACCAGATAGCCCAAGACGACACCATCGATCGACGCGACCACGACCCGATCAAGCATCGTGTCCCAATGGTGTGGTCGATGCCGTCGCAGCCATCGCTGCCCACCGCGCTGGTCAACCAGGGAGCGACGAGCACGGCCTTCAAGATCGTTGAGCACACCGATATCAGCACGCGTCGCTGGGCGGCACATGGTCTCGATCATCGGCGCGCTACCAGTCGCTGCCCGAGGTGATCAGGAAAAGATCGGACAGTTGTCGTCTTCGACCGGACAGCCAGGAGCGTTCGGCCGCACCAGAAGGAAACAGGTGGTGCAGAGTTGTTCATCGGCCCGCTTGGGCTGGATCCGACTTCCGCCACGATTGTCGACCGTCTCGGGTTCGTCATCATCCTCATCGTCGTCATCGTCGGCCGCCACCATCCGGTCTTTCAGAATGGTGTCGAGATCGGCTTCAACATCATCGGGGTCGAGCAGGTCGTCATCATCGTCATCGTCGTCGTCATCATCATCCCGCCGACGACGGCGCGACCGAGCTGGGGGCTCGTCTTCCCCTTCGTCGTCGTCATCATCGTCGTCATCATCATCGTCATCAACAAGCTCATCATCGTCGTCGAGCTCATCGTCAAACTCGTCGTCGAAGTCTTCGTCGAGCTCATCGTCATGTTCGATGTCGTCTGCCATACGCACCTCCGGCCCCGGCGGATACTAGGGGTGTCGAGAGATATCTCATGTTATTCATTTGATGACCTGGGTCACAGTCGAGCTCAGATATCTCCCCGACGCTGAGCAGCACGCCGCTCAGACTCCAGTCTCTCAAGGGCCGGAGCGTCCGACGTGATATGTGTCATAGCCGAAGCGATCGCCCGATGACCAGCCTCTTCGGCGATCA
>PDSL01000066.1:2500-23615 GCA_002748455.1 Ilumatobacter coccineus | reverse complement strand
GCGTTGTACTCCGACACGTTCTCCCACGATGGCACCGAGAATTCGTCGTCGTAGCGTGACCCATCACCGATCACATCCCCCTCGATACGGGTGACCCCGGCAGCCACCACCGCATCGACCAGCGCGTTCAGATCGGTGGTGTGAACCGGTTGGAATCGGTGGGGATCGGGGACTCGACCGGTGACGAGCACCGGATCGCCGCCGCCGATGAGATAGACATCGCCGGGGATCACACCGTCAACCGGTGACGGCCCCACCACGCGGGTGGTGAAGCGATAATCGCTGCCCATCACCGCCAGGGCGGTCGCGGCAACCAGGATCTTTTCATTGCTCGCTGGAATGAGCTGATCGTCGCCGTGTCCGAGCGTCACGATCTCGTCATCGTCTCGAGCGACGGCGACGCACCAACTGGCATCGGGAACGTGGCCCATGATCGTTGTCTCAAGCCGATCGAGAATCCCGGCTTGTCGAGCGGCCATCCGTCGAGCGGCCATATTGTCAGCAACCTGTTCGGGTTGGCGTCGCATCGACACCAATGGGGTCACCAGGACCGGCGAGGGAGCCGAAGGATCATCGGCTACCGGGACGGGAACCGGTTCCTCATACTGGGCGCTGGCGTAAATCGTGAGCGCGGCCAGCGCCAGAGCGGGAACAAGCGCCAGCGTCACGAGGGCGACCAGCGACCGAGGCCGGCACTTCATCGGGGTCCAAGCTGAGCCGGTGATACCGCCGCCGGGTACGACGACAGGGCGGTTGCCAATGCATCCCAGATCGGTCCATATTCACCAACATCAGCAACCGACGGACCATTCAGGATGAGAGAGAACTGGATAGGTGGTCCACCCTCAACGGCAACAAATCCGGAGAGGGCTTTGACCGCTGGAGGGTCGACATCGACGGGAGGATTGCGCAAGGTTCCAGTCTTGGCTCGTAGCCGACCGACCATCGGGGTGTCAGCAAATGCGTATTCCAGCCAGCCACGCTGGCCGGCGACCGACATCGCTTGGCCAACTTCGCCATCGAGACCGCCATGGCTGAGGATCCCCATCATGGCCCGGCAGGTCATCCGATTATCCCGGCTGAGCCCGGATCCATCGGCAAAGACCACTCCTTCAAGATTGATCCCCCACGACTCGATCGTCGATCTCAACACATCCAAACCGGCTTGGCGAGTGCCTTGACCGGTCATCTGATAGCCCAGCTCTTTGAGCACCAGTTCGGCGGTGTTGTTATCGCTATTGGTCAACATCTCGGTCACGATGTCGGACAGGGGCAGCGATTCGATGGCCACCAATTCGCTCAGACCGGCTGGGGCCACGCCCGCACTGGCACCGCCGGTGACGGTGATGCCGGCATCACGAAGCGCTCGGATGAAGTCCCGGGCAGCTGATTCTGCTGGATTGCTCCCCCTCAATGGGTCTTGGTAGACGGTGGCATCGTTGGCGAGGAGGGCGTCATATGGCCCAGCTTCGATGCCTCCAACGCCATCACCCCAACCGGGAGCAAAATACTCGTCGTCATAGCGAGACGCATCGCCCACCACTCCCCCGCGAATCTCGGTTACCCCAGTGGCAGCCAGGTCGCGAGCCAGTTGATCGAGGGAGGTGGCGTTAAACACCGGCATACGCTCCAGGCCAGAGGTGGCATACCAATCCCCGGACAAGAGGGGGTCTCCACCGCCAACCAGCACGATGTCCCCATCGATGATCCCGCCGGTTGGCGGGGTCCCCATGACCACGGTGCGATAGGTGAAGTCGGCGCCGAGCACATCGAGCGCGACCGCGGCAACCGGCACCTTTTCGTTGCTGGCCGGGAGGACCGATTGGTCGAGGTTTTTCTCACCAACGGATTGACCGTCGAGCGAGATCGCCACGCACGAGTTCTGATTGATCGAGTTGATCACCGGCGCGACAGCGCTACGAAAAGCTGACAGGTTCATGCCCAGCGAGATCGCGTCAGCGTGGCGCCGATACGACAAGAGCCCGGTGCTCATCGCCGCCGACGGCGTCGGCTGAGAAGCCACTGATTCAACCGGGGTTGGATACCCATCCTGGGCGTTGGCTGCCCGATTGGCCGCCCAGCGCCACGCCCCAGCCAAAACCAGAGCCGGCACCACGGCGACGACACCCAAGATGATGAAAGGTTGGAGGGGGGAACGAGCGCTCATACCGATGACAGGACCTGATCACTCACCAGGAGCGAGCCAACGCGGCTCATGGCTGCACAACACACCGAGTGATCGCTGGTCACGCTAGCCCTCTGATGGGCCCTCTCGATGACACCACAACAGCGATCCCATCGAGAGGCGCCAACCACGGTCAGGCTGGCGGATACACCCCCATGCCCTGGGCCTTCTCGGTCTTCCAGAAGATCTCTGCAATCGCATCGATCATCTCGACCAAGGTCACGCCGACCGCTGGATCGGTTGACTTCTTGACTTCGCCAGCCTGGTGGATGGCATCCCAGAACATCTGGTGGAGCTGGGGGAACTCCTCGAAGTGGGCGGGAGCAAAGAAGTCGGCCCACAGCACCATCAGGTGATGCTTGACCTCTTCAGCACGCTGTTCTTTGACGATGATGCAGCGGGAGCGGAAGTGGTCATCGTCGGATGCGAGATACTTTTCAGCGGTCTTGACGCACGAAAGGGCCTCAATCTTGGCCTGGGCGGGGTCGTAAACACCGCAATACAGGTCACAGTGGGCGTGGGCGGTGGTCGCACCAGCAAACAGTCGAGTGAGCATGACATCTCCTTTGGGTCGAATCACGTCTTACGCTACACCCTTGAAGGCCAGCTCTGGACGGACCCATAGACTGATCTGATGCGCCGGTTTCGCCGCTTCGTGGTTGCCGAAAACTCGATGCTGCCAGCCCTGACACCAGGGGACGGCCTGATCGCGATGCGCTCAAGCCGGCTCCGACGAGGCCAACTGCGCTGCTTTGAACATCCGGAACGACCAGGGTTCTGGTTGGTCAAGCGAGTGGGAGACATCCATGGGCAAGGCACAGCGACAGTCTTTTGTGCCCTCTCAGATCGACCGGGAGTTGATGTGGTTGACTCGCGACGATTCGGTCCCGTGTCGGCCTTGGGCACCTACCGGGTGATCGCCAGGATCCCAGCTCGCCTGCTCGGCAACTAGCCCCGGTATCAACCTCACTCAGCTCTCATCAGGCGTGCTCGGGCGCCGAGCGACCAGGGTGGCCAACCCGTCGGCTTCGATCGAGCCCACGATCTCCAGATCAAGATCGCGAAAGGCCATCACCAGTTCGCCGGGCGGCGCGTGATGACGACCAGGGGTGCCGTCGTAGCCCACCTGGGACAGCACGGTAACCGTGACGATTCCACCTGGCGCAGCCATATAGGCGATTTGGGGATAGAGGCTGGGATCGCGATAGCGCTCACAGATCACCAGCGCACACTGGCCGGCATAGTCGGCGGGCAACCCCCGGTCGAGGTCGTAGACCCGACTGGTGATTCGGTCGCGCACCCCGGCCTTCATCGCTGCGGTGTTGAGGACGGTGATCGCCACTTCCGACACATCGAGAGCCACCACCTCAAACCCGTTCTGAGCCGCCCACATGGTCTTCTCACCCAGGCCGCAGGCGATATCGAGACAAAGCCCACCTCGAGCCATCGTCACCCGGCCCAACCCTCGGGGCGCTGTGGGAGGCCCAGGCATCCGGTTGCGGTAGCGCTCATCCCATCGTTGACCGTCGGCATCCATCGATCCAGTGTCGCAGACGAGCTGCCGAACTCACCTATTTCGGCGACCTCACCGTTGAGCTCGGCACACCACCGTGCAAGAACGTTAAGGTCAGTAGGGATGGCTTTATCTTCTGACACCGACCGCCAAGCGATCAATCTGATCCGCGGCCTTTCGATGGATGCTCCCTTGGCTGCCAAGAGTGGCCACCAGGGAACCGCTCTCGCACTTGCACCCTTGGCTCATGTGCTCTACAGCCGGATCATGTCGTTCGACCCGGCTGACCCGGCCTGGCCTGATCGTGACCGCTTTGTCTTGTCGATCGGTCACGCGTCGATCCTTCAGTATGCGATGCTCTATCTGTCGGGGTTCGGTTTGGAGCTCGATGATCTCAAAGCCTTCCGCCAGTGGGGTTCAGCCACGCCAGGCCATCCCGAAGCCGGCCATACCGCTGGGGTTGAGGTGACCACCGGTCCGCTTGGTCAGGGATTTGCCAATGCGGTGGGAATGGCGCTTGCCGAGCGGATTCTGGCCGACAAGTTCGGTTCCGATGCTCTTGATCACTTCACCTATGTGATCGCTGGAGATGGCTGCTTGATGGAGGGTGTGTCGCATGAAGCAGCATCGCTGGCTGGCCACCTGAAGCTCAACAAACTGATCGCCATCTATGACGACAACCGGATCACGATCGACGGGTCGACCGATCTGGCGTATTCCGATGATGTACCTGGCCGCTTCCGGGCCTATGGATGGGAAGTGAACGAGGTCGGAGAGATCGCTGATGATCTTGATGCCCTTGAAGCAGCGATCCGGTCAGCCCAAACCACTGATCGGCCAAGCTTGATCGTGTTGCGCAGCCATATTGGCTATCCCTCTCCGCGTCTGACCGACGACCCTCATGCCCATGGTCTGGCCTTCACCGCTGAGGATGTGACCGCCACCAAGGAGGTCATGGGGATTCCTGATGAGCCGTTCTGGGCTCCCGACGAGGTGGTCAGCGCCTACCGTCGCCATGTTGCCGACAAGGGTGCCGCTGCCCGCGCCGCCTGGCATGAACGCAACACCGATCTCGGACCGGAGTGGGATGCTGCCTGGCATCACACCGGACTCGAGGGCTGGGATCAGGATCTGCCGTCCTATGAGCTCGGCGACACGGTTGCGACCCGGCAGGCGGTCCAGGCAGCGATCCAGGCCACCGAGGCTGTGCTGCCCGGTCTGGTGTCGGGTTCGGCTGACCTGACCGGCAATACCGGCACTCGGCTGGCCCAGGCAGAAGCCCAAAGCGCCGACCAGCCTGGTGGCCACCAGGTCTATTACGGCATCCGCGAGCACGGCATGGGATCGGCCATGGTCGGGATGGCGCTCCACGGTGGTGTGATCCCCGTTGGCGGAACCTTCTTTGCCTTCCTCGACTATATGCGTCCAGCCGTTCGCCTGGCGGCCCTGTCTCAGGCTCCGGCGATCTTTGTGTGGACCCACGATTCGGTTGGTGTCGGCGAAGACGGCCCCACCCATCAGCCGATTGAGCATCTCTCGACCCTGCGGGCGATCCCCGATCTCCACGTCATCCGCCCCGCCGATGGCAATGAGACCATCGCTGCCTGGGTCGATGCGGTCAACCATGATGGGCCGACCGCCCTGGTCTTGTCTCGCCAAGGCATCGAGGTGGTCACCGATGGTTCGGCGGTCGCCACCGGCGCTGGCATCGTCGCGGCTGTCGATACCCCCCAGATCGTGCTGGTTGGCACTGGCTCTGAAGTCGCCTTGTGTGCTGCTGCAGCTCGCACACTGGCGGAGAACGGGATCGCTGTCCAGGTCGTGTCGATGCCGTCGTGGGATCGGTTTGAAGCCCAGCCCGATGCATTCCGGCGCCAGATTTTCCCCGCTGGGGTGCCGGTGTTGGCCGTTGAAGCAGCCTCATCGATGGGGTGGCATCGTTATGCCGACGATGTGGTGTCGATCGACCGATTCGGAGCTAGTGCACCGGCCTCGGTGATCATGACCGAGTTTGGTCTCACCCCCGATGCTGTTGCTGATCGAGCCCGCGCTCTGCTGTCCTAACCCACGCTCTTTTCTCACTAAGGATCATGATGAATCTTCTGCCTGCCCTTTCCGCTGATTTTGGTCAGAGTCCCTGGCTCGACAACCTCAAGCGCAGCTATCTCACCTCGGGTCAGCTGATCACCCTGCGTGACCGTGGGGTGCGAGGCTTGACCAGCAATCCCTCGATCTTCCAGAACGCCATCCAGGGTTCGCCGGACTATGACGATCAGTTCCGAGCCTTGGTTGCTGCCGGTCATTCGATCATTGAGGACTATTGGGAGCTGGTGATCGCGGATATCCACGGCGCCTGTGATGTGTTCTCTCGGGTCTATGACCACTCCGATGCCCTCGATGGCTATGTGTCGGTCGAGGTTGATCCTCGTCTGGCTCACGATGGCCCAGCCACCGAGACCGCGGCCCGCGAACTCCATGAGCGGGTGAATCGACGCAATGTGATGGTCAAGATTCCAGCCACGGTGGAAGGGTTGCCAGCGATTCGTCAGATGATCGCTGAAGGGCGCAGCATCAATGTGACCCTGATCTTCTCGCTGGAGCGCTATGCCGAGGTCGCCGAAGCCTATGTGGCCGGGTTGGAGGAGTATGCCGCTGCCCATCCTGACGCTGATCTGTCGCGAGTGGCCAGTGTGGCGAGCTTCTTTATCAGCCGGGTCGACACCGAGGTTGATCGCCGTCTGGGAGAGATCGGCACCGATGCAGCCGCGGCATTGGCCGGTAAGGCGGCCTATACCCAGGGTCAGCTGGCCTATCGCATCTTCAGCGAGATCTTTAGTGGTCCTCGCTGGGAAGCGTTGGCCGCACGTGGCGCTCGGGTTCAGCGGCCGTTGTGGGCATCGACGAGCACCAAGAATCCCAGCTATCCCAACACCTTGTATGTCGACACATTGATCGGACCCCACACGGTCAATACCTTGCCGGAGAACACCCTGGAGGCGTTCGCCGATCATGGCACCCTGGCCCGCACGGTGGATGCCGATCTTGCTGCCGCCGATCGGGTGTGGGCAGCACTGGCCGAAGTTGGGGTCGATATGGATGATGTCGCCGCCACCTTGGAACGCGAGGGGGTGGCCTCGTTTGTGGCGGCCTTCGATGAGCTCTTGGCAGCCTTGAAGACCAAGGCGGCTGAGCTGGCCTCCTAGTGCCATGATGGAGAGCGATGAGCTCTCCTACCTATGATCGATATCCCCGCTATGACGAGCTGACCTCATGGCTCGACGGCTTTGCTGATGCCTTTCCCAACCTGGTTCGCAAGACCAGTATTGGCCAGTCGTATGAGGGACGGGAGATCTGGCTGCTGACGATCACCAATTACGACTCCGGTGATCCATCCGACAAGCCAGCGGTGTGGATCGATGGGAATATCCATGCCACCGAGGTGACCGCGTCGATGGCCTTGGTCCATCTGATCGACCATCTCACCTCGGGCTATGGCACCGATGCCCAGATCACTCGGGCCCTCGATACCCGCACCTTCTATGTCGTGCCCCGGGTCAATCCCGATGGCGCCGAGTTGGCCCGGTCAGAGGTGCCCACCCTGGTGCGCGGCAGCGTCCATCCTTGGCCCACCACCGACCAGCTCGATGGCTTGGTGGTCAGCGATATCGACCATGATGGCCGGATTCTTCAGATGAGGGTGGAAGATCCCAATGGGGCGTGGAAGCCCTACCCCAATGATCCTCGCCTCATGATCGCTCGGGAGCCCGATGAAGCAGACGATGGCCCCTACTATCGCCTCCTCGGTGAAGGCATGGTGCAGAATTATGACGGGGTGAGGGTACCGACCGCTCCGTTCCGGGCCGGGATCGATCCCAATCGCCAGTTCCCGTACAAGTGGGAGCGCAAGGTTGAGTCATCGTGGGATGCTGGGGAGTATCCGGGCAGCGAGCCCGAGATTGCTGCCCTGCTGGCAGCGATCACCAGCCGCAAGAACATCTGTGTCTATTTCGCCTATCACACCTTCTCGGGAGTTCATATCCGGGCCTATAGCGATCAGGGCGATGATGCCTTCAAGGCTGAAGACCTGTGGACCTATGAGTTCTTGGGCGAGATGGCCACCGAGCTGACCGGCTATCCAGCGATTTCGGGATATCACGATTTCCGCTATCACCCCAACAGCGTGATCCGGGGCGTAGGGACCGACTGGGCCTTTGACTATCTCGGGGTGTACGCCTGGACGACCGAGTTTTGGAATGCGATGCGCACCGCTGGGTTGACCGACTCGCATCCGATCAATTGGCTGCGAACCCATCCTCTCGATGAGGAGCTCCAGCTCTTGGCCTGGGTGGATGAGAACGTGCCCAACGGCTATGTCGATTGGTATGGGTATGACCATCCCCAGCTGGGGCCGGTCGAGCTGGGCGGCTGGGATTCGGAGCTGGTGTTCCGCAATCCCCCACCTCATCTCCTCGAAGCTGAGATTGCTCCCCATTCTCAGCTGGCGGTTCGGATGGCCCTGTCGACGCCTCAGCTTCGCCATCGTGACACCCTGGTTGACCATCTTGGCGGCGAATCGTGGCGGGTGCGTGTGGTGGTGGAGAATGCCGGGTGGATGACGACGTCGGTCACCAAACAGGCGGTGATCAGTGGCTACGTGGCTCCCCTGGTGGCTCGTATCACCTTGCCTGACGGCGCGTCCTTGATCGGTGGCTCGGATCGACTTGAGCTGGGCCAGCTCGATGGCCGCGCTCTCAAGCAGACGGCGGTTCGGGCGTTTAGCCCCGGCTCGGATGGCACCGGTGATCGTACGGTGGCCGAGTGGACCGTGTCGGCTCCGGCGGGCACCACGGTGTCGGTCGAGGTTGCCCACGATCGGGCGGGCACGATCCGGTGTGAGGTCCCGCTCACCAGCTGAGCTCAACCGACCCAGCAGGCCAGCATCTTCCCACATAGTGGGAGGGACTACGCTAGGCCTATGACAACCAGTGGGAGTTCCACCGACCGTGATCGGATACGGGCTGCTCTTGATGAGCTAGCGCTTCCGAGTGGTCATCGTTTGGCCACCCGATTTGTGACCGAGGTGCTCCAACTCATCGATGGCGAACCTGATGTGCTCAATCTCAAGATCGCCTCGGCAGCGGTGGCGGAGATGGCCGATGCCTTTGAGATGTTTGCGCCCTATGCCGATGTGCCCAAGGTGACGATCTTTGGGTCGGCTCGCACCGAGCCCGATGACCCGACCTATGCCCACACCGTCGAGGTGGCTCGCCAGCTCGCCGCTAAGGGCTGGATGGTGGTCACCGGCGCTGGACCCGGAATCATGGAGGCCGGGATGATTGGCGCGGGGCGAAAGAACTCGATCGGGGTCTCGATCCGTCTCCCGTTTGAGACCGACACCAATCCGGTGATCGCTGGCGATGACAAGCATGTAGCGATGAAGTACTTCTTCACCCGCAAGCTGATGCTGGTCAAGGAGAGCGCTGGGTTTATCTCTCTGCCGGGCGGGTTTGGCACCCTGGATGAAACCTTTGAGCTCTTGACCTTGAACCAGACCGGCAAGGGGATCCCAGCGCCGGTGGTGTTCTTGGATACGCCGGACGACTCTTATTGGGCTGATGTTGATCGCTTTATTCGCGAGGTGCTCATCACCCGGGGCCTGGTATCTGAGGCTGATACGTCGCTCTATACGGTCACCGACTCGTGCCAGCAAGCCACCGAGGTGATCACCGGCTTTTATGCCAACTATCACAGCATCCGCCGGATCGGCGATGACCTGGTGATCCGGCTTCGGCGTGCTCCAACCGATGCCCAACTGTCTGAACTCAACGAGCGGTTTGGTCATCTGGTGTCATCGGGGACGATTCGGCGCACCTCGGCGTCAGGGGTGGAACAGCGCCAGCACGACGCTCTGGATATGGAGCGGATCGTGTTCCACTTCAATCAGTACGCCTATGCCGAGCTGCATGACCTGATCCGAGCCCTCAACGCGCTGGGTGCCAGCTAGGGACCCCTACTCCCCTGGCGAGTCGGCCAGGGTTCTCAGGATCTGATGGGCCTTTTCGAGGGCTCGCCGAGCTTGGGTGAGGCGTTTGTCGGCCACGGGACGGGTGGTCGAGCCATCGGCGACCGCTTCGGAGAGCCGGTCAAACATGAGGTCGTCAAGATCGGCGGCCAGCATTTCAACCCGATCGGCCAATTCCTCGATTCGGTTGTCGCTCATGGTCGATCCTCACTGGTAGCCATAACCGCGATCGTAGAGAACGAGAGTGACAAGACCACGATTGTCGCTCCGCTGAGTAGACACCAGCGAGTCGTCGACATCGTCGCCGCACCTTCCGTTCATGCCGGCCTGTCGGGGCTATCGACCGCGATGACCAGCGATTTGTCCGGGAGTTCTCCCCGTTGAGACAAACCACGAGCACTACTACTCTCACCGCTATGCGATTTGCCCCATGGGCCATCATCCTTGCCGCACTGATTGCTCCTGCAGCCTGCTCATCAAGCGATGAGTCAACCAACAGCACCGATGCAACCACCATCGCGACCGTTGCTACCACCGCACCCGCCACCACGCTGGCACCAACAACCACGGCAGCGACGACAACAACCACAGCCCCGTCAACCACACTGCCAACAATTACAACGCCAACAACCACCAGCCGAGTGGTTCCCCGACCAGCCGAACTCACCGTCGAGGAATTCGAGGTCTACACCACCAACTACAACCAACTCCTCGACACCATCGAAGCCAGCCAAGAAGCATGGCTCGCATTCACCCACGACCCCTTCAACGACGAACTCGCCGACGCCTACCTCAGCTACCACATCGAACCCATGCTCACCGCCGTCCACCAAGGCATCGAAGAACACCGAGTAAACAACTACTTCACCGAGCTGAGCGGCAGAGAAGCCTTCGCTATCGATCCGCTGTCGGTGGAATTTGACGATGACTACACCGAGGCTGTCGCTCTTGCGTGCGAAACCGATGGCGTTCGGTTCTTTCAAACGCAAGCGGACGGCACCAGTGTCTTACTCAACGACAACTTGAGCTACACGCGCTGGTCCTACGGGCTGGTGAAGCAGAACGACAAATGGATGATCAGCACACGTACGCGCAACGAAGAAGCCAATGAAGTCCCCTGCGCCTGAGTGTCAGCCAGCTCGCGTTGTGGCGGGCCCACTGACTGATCAGCAACACGAGGCGAGCTCCGGGGAGTTCTCCCCATTGAGACAAACCACAGGCCCTATTACTGTCATCAGCATGCGATTTGTCTCCTGGGCCATCATCCTTGCCGCACTGGTTGCTCCAGCTGCCTGCTCATCAAGCGATGAATCGGCCACCAACACCACCGCTGCGACTACCGCAGCGATCCCTACCACCGCAGCATCCACCACGCTGCCCCCGACCACGACAACCCTTGCTCCAACCACCACCACGACACCGTCAACCACGGCGCCGTCAACGACGCTGCCAACAACCGCAGCGCCACCAACCACCAGTCGAGTGGTTCCCCGACCAGCCGAACTCACCGTCGAGGAATTCGAGGTCTACACCACCAACTACAACCAACTCCTCGACACCATCGAAGCCAGTTACCAGGCATGGCTCGAATTCACCCACGACCCCTTTGACGAAGAACTCACCGAGGCCTATCTCAGCTACTACATCGAACCCATGCTCACCGCCGGCAACAGCATTAGAGACAAACACCGATCGAAAAACACTTTTACCGAACTCAGTGGCAAAGAAACCCTCGAGATTGATTCACTATCGGTCGAGTTTAACGATGACTACACCCAAGCCTCAGCAACTGCGTGCCAGGTAGACGCTTTGCTTCTTTTTCAGAAGCAACCCGACGGCACTGCCGTCCTCATTGACGACGAAACGTATGTCTACGACTTGTACTACGAGCTAACAAATACCACTAACGGCTGGAAAATACGACTCATAGCGCCACGCAAGGATGAAAATGCGTCTACCTGTTCATAAATATCTAGCTATTGCTTTTTCCTTCCTTTTGTTGCCCTTTTTTCAACCGGCAATTGCCCACGCGGGAGCGGACGACAACCAAGATCTTCACAAAATAGAAGAAATACTGGCCAGATTTGCGAAAATATACAAAGGCAAGCCAACTGGTGGGTGTTGGTGGGAACCAACCCGCGGCACCACCGAGGACGAGACCGAACTCTTCCAATTCCTCAAACGCCTTGATGGCGGTGTCCTTCAAAACCACGCCATCCACACCACCTCTAGCCAGCTTCAATACACCAACCTCGAAACCGGCAAGACCAAAGGCTTGAACATCCGCCAGTGCTGGGGTGACCAAGCCAACAGCCCCCAAGTAGGCGACAAGCTCTACGACGAAGTTGGGCCTCCGAACCCGAGCGTGTTACTCCCATCCCTATATGACCGAGCGGTCGGCACCATCTATGACCCCGTGCCCGACATGAGCCCAACAACAGACATGTACATCAACCTCGGACTCTGGATGGCCGTCGAACCACTCGACCCACACCCGCTGGTGGTTCGCGCTGAGATACCTGGGGCCTGGGCCCAAGTCACCGCCACCGCGATCTCCACCACCTTCGACATGGGCAACGGCGACACCGTCGTCTGCAATAAACACCACGGCGGTGTGTTCGGAACCCCCATCCCCGTGACGACCTCGGCGACAAAACCATCACCATCACCACCACCTGGAAGATCGAAGAAGAAACCAGCGTCGGCTTCTACCGACGCCGCGCCGACATCACCCTCACCACCGAACACCCCATCAGCGTCTGGGAAATCACCACCCGCGGCGGCAACCTCTAAACCCAACCACCACCGAATGGCTGCCGGTCGCCTGTGCTACCGGTATGCAGAGCACCGACTATCGCTTCCCCTGCCAGAGCCCTAGGGTGGTGCCATGCTTGCTCCCGATGTTCTCGCTTCGATCAGCGCCTCGTGTGACGCGGTGCGCGCTGGTGCTACGGCCGGCACGCTGTCGTCGATTCATCGCCGGCGTGACCAACTCACCCGATTGCGTGATCTATTGGTTCATCACACCGATGATTTGGCTCGGGCCCTCCGTGCTGATCTGGGCAAGTCAGCCCATGAGGCCTACACCACCGAGATCGGGTTCACGATCAGCGAGATCGACTACGCCCTCAAACATCTCAAGGCATGGACTTCACCTCGCAAGGTCAAGCTCCCGACCCATCAGCGTCCGGGAACCGGCCAAATCCTCCCCCGCCCGCTGGGCACGGTCTTGATCATCGCTCCCTGGAACTATCCGGTCCAGCTGGTGCTGGCTCCCCTGATTCCAGCTCTTGCTGCCGGCAATACTGCGGTCATCAAGCCCTCCGAAGTTGCGCCGGCGACGGCAGCGCTGATCGCCCAGCTGATCCCCGAGTATCTCGACAGTGATGTGGTCAAGGTGGTCACCGGGGGCGTTGCTGAGACCACCGAGCTCTTGTCGAAGCCGTGGGACCATATCTTCTATACCGGCAACCCCACCGTGGGCAAGATCGTGTTGAAAGCAGCAGCTGAACACCTCACTCCGGTCACCTTGGAGCTGGGTGGCAAGTCCCCGGCCATCGTGACCCGGTCGGCCAATGTGGCTGTCGCTGCCCGCCGCATTGCCTGGGGCAAGTTCTTGAACGCTGGCCAAACCTGTGTGGCTCCCGACTATGTCTTGGTTGATGCTGAGGTGGCCGATGAGTTTGAGGCCGCGCTGGTGGAGTCGGTCAAGCGGTTTTATGGCGATGATCCGGCCCAGTCGAATGACTACAGCCGGATTATCAATACCCGCCACCACGATCGGTTGATGGCCTTGCTCGATGGGGAGGGCTATGACGAGGTGCTCACCGGCGGCACCGGGAGCCGGGCGGAGCTCTATATCGCTCCCACGATCCTGGGTGGGGTGTCACCTGAAGCCCAGGTGATGGCTGATGAGATCTTTGGTCCGATCTTGCCGGTGATTCGGGTGGACAGTGCTGATGAAGCGGTTGAGTTCGTCAATGCTCGTCCCCATCCGTTGGCGATGTATCCCTTCACCGAAGATGTTGATGAGGCAACGGCCATCATTGAGGCCACCTTGGCCGGTGGTGTGGTGGTCAATCACACCCTCTTCCATCTGACGGTGCCGACCATGCCGTTCGGCGGGGTTGGCACCAGTGGGATGGGCAGCTATCACGGCGAGGCGGGGTTCAACACCTTTAGCCATGATCAGCCGGTGCTGCGTCGCCCCACCAGCCCGGATCTCTCGCTGGCCTATCCGCCCTACACCAAGATGGGGCGAGCCATTCTGCGCAAGCTCTTCTGAGCAGCTATCGAGGTTTGGACCCACCTACGGGACACACCCAATCAACTCCTGTCATTGGGTGCCATCAGCGCGGTCGTCCTAAGGCGATGACTAGGAAGCGCGCCACGCTGGAGCATCGGGGTCGCCACGCCAGTACCGGAGTCGGCGGCGGGCCTCGGCAGCAGCCGTTGCGCTGGCGCGTCCAGCGATGATCCTCATCAAGGTGGCAGCCAGATTGCGCAGCTCAGCGAGCCCGATGGCGAGTGGATCGTCAACAAACGAGCGTCCATAGCCGCTGGCAAACGCTCGATACACATCGGGGTCACCACCCCATCGATCGGCATAGGTGAGCAAGAACGAGTGGTCCCACCCCGGAGCGGCCACACACATCAGATCCCAGTCACCGATCCGGCTCACGGTGCCATCGGCAACCACATTTCCGGGATGGATGTCACCATGGCAGATGACCGCGCCGTGAGCGACCTGGTCCCTCCAACCAGCGTGGCGCGCTACGGCGGCATCCATCCCGGCCCGGGCAGCCGAATCGATCTCATCGGCAACCTCGGCGAGGCGAGCATCAAAGTCCCACCACGGTAAGACGGTTGGGGATGGAACTGGGTAGTCATCGGGGATCACGTCAGCGCTGAGCTGGTGTAGATGTCGCACCGACTCCCCCACCTGTTCCCAATCGATGAGATGATCGCTCCGATCGACCGCTTCCCATCCGCTCACGCCAAAGCCTTCCCATTGCCCAGCCAGCCCGATCACCGGCATGACCACCGGAATCCCGTTGGTGGCAAGAGCGGTCGCCAATCGTTGTCCAGCACTGGGAGATGAGGTGGGATACCCGACCCTGATGACCACCGATCCGGCTCGGTAGAGCACGTTCATCCCGGCCCGCAGGCGTTGAGGAGCCGGCAATCCCCACTGGCGAGCTGCGCTGGTGGCGGCCCGGTCAGCAACGTCGAGATCGATCACCGGGGTGTCGACATAGGGCCGCGAGTCGATCATCGGGTGTGTCCCGTGGTGATGGCTTCAGCGGTCGGTGACGACCACGATCCGACTGGCATCAACGGGACGGCCATCGACCAAGACCTGATCTCCCGGCTCAAGCCGATCGTCGATCGGCTCAACATGGTGGTCACGACGAGCCTTGAGCCCCGCCTCGGTGGACTCCATTTCGAGTCGCCCAGCCTTGACAGCATCCAGCACCCGCCAACCAAACGACCGGGTGCGGTCGATCATCGAGCGGGCCATGACCGGCGGCGCAAGTTGGATCATTCGGCGGCGGATCCGATTGAAGGTCATGCCCATGGTGAACGATCCCACAGCCATTCCCACGCTAAACCAGGTCACCCGTTTCAACATCATGTCCTCGCTTCGGGATCGTCAAGCTCAAGATGTGCCGGTCGCCGCCGGAGCTGGCTGGCGGTGCGACGGACTCCAGACGCTAATCCAACCGCCTTGATGATCGGTGTCGACAGCGCGATTCGCGCCACCTTGACTGAGCGCCGAGATGCTGCCGATGAGATGGCCTCAGCCGATCCGAGTACTCGATCAAACCGTTCAAGATCGTCGCGAGCCTCATCGACCGCTCCCCGCGCCGCGTCGGTGGTGGCTTGCATGTCACGGAGCAGGTCATCGGTGTCGGCTCGCAAGGTGGCGATCTCTCCTCGCACCGCGTTGAGGGTGTCGAGCACTCTCACCAAGGCCACCACGAGGGCAGCAAACGCGATCACCCCCAACACCCCAACGATCACCATCGCCAGTTCACCGGTGGTCATCGTTCATCTCCTGTGCGGGTTTGTGCTGCCATGCGATCGGCAATCTCGGCTTCGGCTCCATGTCTACTGGGACGGTACCAGCGTCGGTCGGCGAGCTCCTCGGGAAGATAGGCCTGTTCAACCCACCCGCGAGGATCGTCGTGGGGGTAGCGATATCCCTTTCCGTGGCCCAGCTCAGCTGCTCCTGAATAGTGAGCATCGCGGAGATGGGCCGGCACTTCGCCGGTTGCTCCAGCGGTCACCTCGCTGCGGGCGTTCCAGATCGCCAGCGCTGACCGATTGCTCTTGGGTGCAGTGGCCAGATGGATCGCTGCTTGCGACAAATTGAGTTGGGCTTCGGGCAGACCGACATGCTCCACCGCCTGGGCAGCCGCTACCGCCACCATGAGGGCGGTTGGATCGGCTTGGCCGACATCTTCGCTGGCAAAGATGATCATCCGCCGGGCGATGAAGCGAGCATCTTCGCCGGCTTCGAGCATCCGAGCTAGCCAATAGATCGCTGCATCAGGATCAGACCCGCGCATCGACTTGATAAAGGCGCTGACCACGTCGTAGTGGTCGTCACGGCCGTAGCGCAGCGAGCTGGTGCCCAAGGCGGCTTCGACATGGTCGAGACCAACCGGGTTGGGATGAGCCAACGCGCAGGCCACTTCGAGTGAGGTGAGCACCTGTCGCCCATCGCCGCCGGCGCGTTCAACCAAGAGCGCGATCGCGTCGTCCGATGCGGTGGCCAACTCGGCAGCGAGGCCTCGCTGCACCAGGGTCGCGATCGCGTCGCGGTCGAGAGGTTCAAGGCGAAACAGGGTCGATCGACTGCGCAATGGTGGGTTGACCTCAAAGAACGGGTTCTCGGTAGTGGCCCCGATGAGGGTGAGGGTGCCATCTTCAACCGCTGGCAAGAGGGCATCTTGTTGGGCTTTGGAAAAGCGGTGAATCTCGTCGAGGAAGAGGATTGTGCCCTGGGCTCGCTCCCCGAGTCGCTGGCGGGCTCGTTCGACTACCTCACGCACATCGCGCACCCCAGCGGTCACCGCCGACAACTGCTCGAACGCTCGGCTGGTCGACCCGGCGATGGCGAGAGCCAAGGTGGTTTTGCCAGTGCCCGGTGGCCCCCACAGGATGGCTGAAGTCAAGCGGTCGCGTTCGACCAAGCATCGGAGCGGACGACCGGCACCGACAAGGTGGTCTTGACCAACCACATCATCGATGGTGGTTGGGCGCAGGCGAGCCGCCAGCGGAGCCGCCGAGCGGAGCCGCCGTTCAGCTGCAGCGCTAAACAGATCAGACACCAAACACCTGCTGATAGGGCTGACGCCGGAACTCGACCACCTGGGCGGTCAGATCAGCTGGACTCATCCAGGTCCAGTCGCGGAACTCATATCCATCGGGATGCGGCTCAACATCAGGTTGGAGCGGCTCGAAGAAGAACCAGCGGTGGGCTTGGCCGAGTCGACGACCTTTTGATGCCACCCCGGCGGGCCACTCATACACCGTCCAATGGGGATGCTCCCCGGTCAGGCGCACCTCATTGGGACCAAGCCCGGTTTCTTCGCCCAGCTCTCGCCAGACCGCATCAACCGGCGACTCGTCTCCCTCGATACCGCCTTGGGGCAACTGCCACGAGTTCGGTGTGTCGGTGCGCTCAAAGGCCATCACCGCACCGTCAGGGCGGGTGACGACCGCAACCACGCCAGCACGAAAATGAGCTTTTGCCATGGCCAACAGAGTAGTCAGCGCCCGAGCGAGCGAAGCCGCGATTTCACGTCGGAGAACTCAGGATTGTGGGACGAGATCGTGGTGAACCAGCGACTGGCCGACATGGTGTCGCCGGCCCGGTCGTAGAGATCGGCAATCACATACCACTGGCGAAGATGATGATCCCGCACCCGCTTGGGTGATGAGGTGGCCGGTTCCATCAGGGCGATCGCACCGGCCAGGTTGCCCTGATCGGCAAGCGCTCCAGCGGCGACGATGCGAGCCTCGGCCATGATGTCATGTGAAGGCGACATCTGACGGACCTTCAACCAGACCGCATCCACATCGAGGAATCGGCGCTGGGCTCGATAGCAGTCGGCCAAGACCGGCAAGAGGCTCGCTTCTTCTCGAAGCTCCAGAGCGAGTTCAAGAGAGCTCGAGGCTTCCTTCCATCGGCCGAGCCGGTAGGCAGCCAGGCCCTTCACCTCGTGAACTGCGGCCACCGTGGGCAGCTCTTTCACCAGGGCGGTCGCCATTCGGCGAGCCTGCTCATACCGTTCTCGATCGAGAGCGTCAGAGGCGGCGGCGAGCCGTTCGACCAAGCGCTTGGCCCGCTGGGGATCAACCGCTTGTTGGACTTCGATAGCCACTTCAGGGGCCAGCTCACGGGGACGCCGTGATGATGACGGCCCACCTGATGCTCGCTGAGTGGCAGCGATCGCCTCATCGCGCACTGAGCCTTCATCAATCCAGGTGTCAAGTTCGCGGGACTCGATCTTGGCGCGTTCATCTTCGGGCGACCGCTCAGGGCGCGGCCCTCGGCGCTTGCGAACCTCAGCAGCGCGACGTTCGGCCTCGGTGCGAGGCTCGGGACGACCACGGTCTTGATGCCCGCCGCGTTGGCCGCCGCGCCCATATCCGCCACCGGAGCGCGAGTCACGACGGCGATCACCACCCGGGCGACCTCGACCTCCCCGCCCCTGGCCGCCTGATGGACGACCATCACGACGCGGTGAGCTGCCACGGCGACCATCTGGGCGGCCCCGACCACCAGAACGCCGGCTATCGCCATCATCACGACGACCATCGTCGCGTCGGTCGCCACCACGACGATCCCGACGATCACCGCCGGGACGACCACGACGATCACCACCGGGGCGACCTCGACCTCCACGCCCCTGGCCACCTGATGGGCGGCCGTCTCGACGGCGAGCACCACCGCCCCCTCTGGGGCGCGACGAACCGCCGCGACCACGCGATGAATGAGATGGACGATCCGACGACGGCATAGCTGTCCATGCTACGGCGAAAACGACGAAGAGCGCCGCCCGAAGGCGACGCTCTTGTCTCAGAACAAATCCGGCAGCGTCCTACTCTCCCAGGGGATCACTCCCCAAGTACCATCGGCGCTGAGAGGCTTAACTTCCGTGTTCGGGATGGGAACGGGTGTGACCCTCTCGCCATGGCCACCGGAAACTTGTTGTCAACAGGTGTCACACCTGAGGACTCCAGAGCGAGCACGAGCTATCAAAACGATCGTACAAAACCAAGCCCTCGGCCGATTAGTACCGGTCGGCTGAACATGTTGCCATGCTTACACCTCCGGCCTATCAACGTGGTGGTCTCGCCACGGGCCTTACTACGTTAACCGTATGGGAAGACTTATCTTCGAACGGGTTTCCCACTTAGATGCTTTCAGCGGTTATCCCTTCCGGAGGTGGCTAATCTGCAGTGCCCTTGGCAGGACAACAGACACACCAGAGCTCCGTCCGTCCCGGTCCTCTCGTACTAGGGACAGCCTTCGTCAATCTTCCTTCGGCTGCGGAGGATAGGGACCGAACTGTCTCACGACGTTCTGAACCCAGCTCGCGTACCGCTTTAATGGGCGAACAGCCCAACCCTTGGGACCTGCTTCAGCCCCAGGATGCGATGAGCCGACATCGAGGTGCCAAACCTTTCCGTCGATATGGACTCTTGGGAAAGATTAGCCTGTTATCCCCGGAGTACCTTTTATCCGTTGAGCGACCACGCTTCCACAAGCAATGGCCGGGTCACTATGCCCTACTTTCGTACCTGCTCGACTTGTAAGTCTCGCAGTCAAGCTCCCTTGTGTCATTGCACTCAACGACTGATTGCCAACCAGTCTGAGGGAACCTTTGGGCGCCTCCGTTACAGTTTGGGAGGCGACCGCCCCAGTCAAACTACCCGCCTGGCGCTGTTCCTGATCCAGATAATGGACCCAAGTTAGAGCCCCAAAATACGCAGGGTGGTATTTCAACGATGACTCCACACTAGCTAGCGCTAATGCTTCACAGTCTCCCACCTATCCTACACAACGCAGTTCAAGACTCAACACCAAGTTATAGTAAAGGTTCACGGGGTCTTTCCGTCCTTCCGCAGCTAACGAGCATCTTTACTCGTACTTCAATTTCGCCGGGTCTATGGTTGAGACAGTGGGGAAGTCGTTACGCCATTCGTGCAGGTCGGAACTTACCCGACAAGGAATTTCGCTACCTTAGGACCGTTATAGTTACGGCCGCCATTCACTGGGGCTTAGGTTCATAGCTTCGCTCAAAAGAGCTAACCATTCCCCGTGACCTTCCAGCATTGGGCAGGCGTCACAGCGTATACAGCGCCTTACGGCTTCGCACGCTGCTGTGTTTTTGGTAAACAGTCGCTACCCCCTGGTCTGTGCCACCCCCAACAGCTCAAATCGCAAGGATTGTCACCATCAAGGGTCCTCCTTCTCCCGAAGTTACGGAGGTAATTTGCCGAGTTCCTTAACCATAGTTCTCCCGATCGCCTTGGTATTCTCTACCTGCCCACCTGTGTTGGTTTGGGGTACGGGCACCGTGTCAGCTCACTGCTGGGATTTTCTTGGCAGCATGGGATCAGTGACTTCGACTTGTGTCTCGGCATCACGTCTCGGCGTTACGACTCTAACTCTCATCAGAATCCGCCTACACGCTTACCCGGGGACTACCATCGCCCCGGTTCACCTACCCTCCTGCGTCCCCCTTCAGCTATCCGCCAGCAGCTCGGTCAGTTCGCTCACCAATGGTGGTGAACAGCCCCAACGTTGCCACTATTGGACCTGGCGCGGACACGGTGGTACTGGAATATTAACCAGTTGTGCATCGACTACGCCTTTCGGCCTCGCCTTAGCTCCCGACTAACCCTGAGAGGAAAAGCCTTCCTCAGGAATCCTTGGGCTTCCGGCGGAGGGGTTTCTCACCCCTCTCTCGCTACTCATACCTGCATTCTCACTTGATACCGCTCCACGCGTCCTTACAGACGGGCTTCACTGCAGCATCAACGCTCCTCTACCGCTCGTACATTCGTACGAACCCATAGCTTCGGCTCTGAACTTAGCCCCGTTACATTGTCCGCGCAGGATCACTCGACCAGTGAGCTGTTACGCACTCTTTCAAGGGTGGCTGCTTCTAAGCCAACCTCCTGGCTGTCTGGGCAATCCCACATCGTTTTCCACTTAGTTCAGAATTTGGGGCCTTAGCTGATGGTCTGGGCTGTTTCCCTTTCGTCCAACGAAGCTCATCCCCCGTGGACTCACTGCTGCGCTCTGGAGTATCGGCATTCGGAGTTTGACTGAGTTCGGTAAGCTTGTAGGCCCCCTAGCCCAATCAGTGCTCTA
>PDSL01000090.1 GCA_002748455.1 Ilumatobacter coccineus | reverse complement strand
GACCCCGATGATGAGGGGTGATCGCTGCCTATTCCCGATAACCTTTTGGGGTTCTCAAATTGCATCCAGGAGACTATTCATATGGCAGTCAAGCTGCGCCTGACTCGGGTCGGCAAGAAGAAGCAGCCCCAATACCGGATCGTGGCCGCTGATGCGCGCTCACCGCGCGATGGCCGGTTCATCGAAATTCTTGGTCACTATGACCCGCGCCAGGATCCCTCGGCGCTCACCGTCGACAACGACAAGGCCGTCAAGTGGCTGAGTCAGGGCGCCCAGCCCACCGAGCGAGTGGCCAAGCTGCTCGAAATCTCGGGTGCGATGGAACAGTTCAAGGCCGGATCGTGAGCGAACAGTCGGCTCCCACCGCTGTTGCGGTGCTGACTCATATCGTGACTTCGATCGTCGATGATCCCTCCGCGGTCACCGTTGATGAGGTCACCGACGATGGCCGCCACCGCCTCGATGTTCGGGTTGGCCAAGGTGATCTGGGGCGCGTGATCGGCCGTCGTGGTCGTACCGCTGCCAGCATCCGCACCGTGACCAGGGCGGCAGCTGCCAAAGACGGTGTCGAACTCGACATCGAATTCCTCGACTGAATTCCTCTCAGCGAGATCCTGCCCGGTTGAACACTCAGGTTCGACCGTTACTCAATCGGAGAACTCGAGATGGCTGATCTCTTAGATGTCGGCACCATCGGCCGTCCTCACGGTGTGAGAGGCGACCTCTTCCTTTCCTTGTCCACCGATCGAGTCGAGCGCGCCCAGGTGGGCCAGCGGCTCTCTATCGCCGGTCAGTGGCACACCATCGAGCGGTCATCGCCAGCTGCTCACCGCTGGCGCATCCATCTCTCCGGTATCGATGATCGCAGTCAGGCCGAGACCCTGACCGGGGAAACGGTCTATGCCGAACCGATCGATGATCCCGATGAGATCTGGGTTCATCAGGTCATCGGCGCTGAAGTGATCGACACCGATGGACGACGACGAGGTCGGTGCGTTGCCATGATCGATAATCCAGCGTCCGACCTGGTCGAGCTCGACTCAGGCGCCCTGGTGCCCGCGGTCTTTATCGTCAAGGTCGACACCGACTCAACGCCAGCGGTGGTCACCATTGATCCGCCTGACGGACTCTTCGAGCTCTAGACGCGTGAGTGAGAATGAACCACGATGAGGATTGATGTCATCTCGGTCTTTCCAGCCATGGTGGATGATTTTTGCTCGGTTGGTCTACTCGGCAAGGCCCGCCAGGGCGGGATCGTCGACCTGAGGGTCCACGATCCGCGCGACCAAACCACCGATGTCCACCGAAGCGTTGACGACACGCCCTTTGGTGGGGGAGCGGGCATGGTGATGAAGCCCGAGCCCCTGTTTGACACCGTCGATGCTGTCGATCCACCTCGACCGCTCTACCTCTTGGGTCCTGCTGGTCGCCGGTTTGACCAGGATCTGGCCCACGAATTGGCTGATCGTGACGGGTTTTCCCTGATCTGCGGCCGCTACGAAGGCATCGATGATCGGGTGCGTCAGCACCTGGTTGACGGTGAGATCAGCGTTGGTGATGTGGTCCTCAATGGGGGTGAGGTCGCTGCCTGTCTGATCATCGAAGCGGTGAGTCGCCTCCTGCCGGGAGCGATGGGCAATGCTGCAAGCCCGGTCGATGAGAGTTTTGGTGCTCACGGCCTGATCGAAGAACCCCAGTTCACCCGTCCGGCGACCTATCGTGGCCATAGCGTGCCGGAGATCTTGCGCAGCGGGAATCATGCCTTGATCGCCCGGTGGAAGACCGCTCAGGCCCTCCATCGCACGATCGCGGTCCGGCCAGATTTGATCGAAGCCCGCGGTGGGTTGAGCGAAACCGAGAGTGACTTGTTGGAAGAGTTCCCAGCACTCCCGTATCATTGATCCGCCTCTGATGTCCCGTGAGGCCCTTTTGACCTGAGAGAAACGCCATGAAGACGACCGACCTCATCGACCAAGATTCGCTGCGCGACGATATTCCCGAGTTTTTCCCCGGTGACGAGCTCAAGGTGCATGTGCGCGTCGTCGAAGGTGGCAAAGAACGTGTCCAGGTATTCCAGGGCAATGTGATCCGTCGTCAGGGCAGCGGTCTTCAAGAGACCTACACCGTTCGCAAGCTGAGCTATGGCGTCGGCGTCGAGCGGACCTTCCCCCTCCACGCTCCGACCGTTCAGAAGATCGAAGTCGTGCGCCGTGGTGATGTGCGTCGAGCCAAGCTCTACTATCTGCGTGACCGCATCGGTAAGGCGGCCAAGGTTCGCGAAAAGCGCGAATTCTGAGCTGGTTGCCGCTCTGATGAGCGGCCCCTGATCGAGCCGTTGGCTCCCCACGATCACCGTGGAGGTGGCGCGTGCCCGATCGTTCCCAACAAGCCCGAGGACGGTGGGGAGAAGAACGCGC
>PDSL01000089.1 GCA_002748455.1 Ilumatobacter coccineus | reverse complement strand
CTCGATGACCCAAGCCGGAGTGGAACTCTTAACCTTCCATGCCGCCAAGGGGCGCGAGTGGCACACCGTCCACCTGATCGGGTGCGAAACCGGCTTGGTTCCCCACCGACGGGCCACCACGGTGGCGACCAAGGCTGAAGAAGCTCGCCTGCTCTATGTGGCGATTACCCGCGCCACCGACCGCCTCACCATCCATTGGTCCCGACGTCGAGCCAACTATCAGCGACGCTGCACCCCCTTCCTCGAGGGGTTGACCATCGAGCGTCAGCCAGCAGTACCGCGACCCGACAGCCTGGTCTGGCCATCTCGATCAGAACGTTCCGTGATCCTCGATCGGCTCCGGGCATGGCGATCGACCACCGCTCAGGTGAGTGGCATCCTGCCCGAAGCGGTCTGTAGCGATCAGGCCTTGGCCAGGATCGCCGATGCCCAACCGAGCTCGGCAACCGAGCTCTCCACTGTCACCGGGATCGGGCCGATCACCGCCAATCGGTGGTTTGAGGGCATCGCCGCTGCCCTGGATAGCTGACGCTTCAAGGCTTAGATCTCGACGATCACCGGGGCGTGATCGCTGGGCTTGGTGCCCTTGCGAGCATTGCGATCGATCACACACATCCCGGTCCGATCAGCCACCGAGGCCGAACCCAACACCAGGTCGATCCTCATCCCTCGACCCATATGGAAGTCGCCGCCTCGATAGTCCCACCACGAGAACACCTTCTCGACATCGGGGTGACAGTGACGGAAGAGGTCAACCAGTCCCCAACCTTCGATCGCTGCAAGACGTTCACGTTCGGGTTCGCTGACATGGGTGGAACCGACAAAGGCTGCCGGGTCATACACATCACGGTCATCGGGGGCGATATTGAAATCGCCGGTCACCACCACATCGTTACCGGGATCGGTGTCGCGCTGGAGGTGATCGACCAAGCGATCAAGCCAGCTCAGCTTGTAGACATAGTGGTCGTTGTCGAGGGCTCGCCCGTTAGGGACATAGCAGCACACGGTGCGCACCCCACCACAGGTGGCAGTGATGATCCGGGCATCAGGATCGGGTTCGATCCCGTCGGCAAAATTGGTGACTACCTGATCCAGACCGACTCGGGACAGGATCGCTACCCCGTTCCAGCGTCCTTGACCATAGTGAGCCGACTCATAGCCGAGGGCAGCAAATGCTTCGGTTGGGAAGGCATCCTGGGCGAGCTTGGTCTCTTGGAGACAGACCACGTCGGGATGGACATCGTCAAGCCAGGCTTCCACCCGCTCCATGCGAGCCCGTAGCGAGTTGACGTTCCAGGTTGCCAGTCTCACGATGGGGTGTCCGAACTCGATGACGTTGGCTTGGTCGCAGCGTTCTTCGCCGCGGGCTTCTTGGCCGGGGCCTTCTTGACTGGAGCTTTCTTGGCCGGAGCGTTTTTCGCCGCGGGCTTCTTGGCGGGAGCTTTCTTCGCCGCCGGTTTCTTGGCGGGGGCCTTCTTCACTGCCGGTTTCTTGGCCGGGGCCTTCTTGGCTGGCGTCTTCTTGGCTGGCGCCTTCGTTGATGCAGCCTTCTTCGCCGCGGTCTTTTTCGCTGCCGTCTTCTTGGCTGCAGGTGTCTTGGCTGGTTTCTTCTTGTCCGAAGCCTTCTTCGTTGCAGCGTTCTTGGCCGGAGTCTTCCTGGCCGGGGTGTTCTTGTCCGGAGTCTTCTTCGCCGCGGGCTTGTTCGCCGGAGTCTTCTTGGCTGACTGCTTCGCCATCGGCGCGCTAGCCGTGAGTGCCTCACGCACCTGATCAGCCTGATCAACCGAGAGCGACGAGGCATGGCTCTTGACCGTGATCCCCATCGAGGTGCACTGGGCGATCAGATCTCGATTGGACATCCCCAGTTCCTTGGCCAGCTGATGCACCCGAAGCGAGGTCTTGGCTGGGGCCGCCCCCGCGGTCGGGGCTCGCCGCTGAGCTGACCTCTTGGCCGGCTGTTTGGCCACAGCCGACTCGGCAGCATCGCCCGATATGACCTCCGCCTTATCAGGGCGGCGCTCATCATCGCCATCGAGATCGTCCTCACCGCTGTCGCCACTGCTCTCTTGCGCCTGCGCTGCAGCCGTGGTTCCCGCCAGTGCAGCATCGATACTGCACCGCTCGGGAACAAACCCCACGATGACCAACTCAACCTCATCGCCGACGGTCAAGACCGATCGAGCGCTACGAGGGGGCGAGTCAGCCATCAAGCGCAGGGGCACATAGATCAAGAGCTCGCCAGCACGGGCATAGGCGCCGTGGGACGAATAGGAGTCGACGGTGGCGGTAACCGGAGTACCCACCGGAGATGAGCTCACAAAGTTCAAGAACGCCATCAGATCGTTGACATGATCCGACTGCTCAGTCGCAGCGGTCTCTTCAGCTGGAGCCTTGGGAGTGATGCGCCGTTGAGCCTGTTCTTTCTC
>PDSL01000088.1 GCA_002748455.1 Ilumatobacter coccineus | reverse complement strand
CTTGCGCGATGTCTTGCTGCCCTCGCTGAGATTCAACGGCTGGACCATGGACTGGTATGCCGGTATGCCGGCATACAACTTCTATATGGTGCTCCCGGCTCTCGTCGTGGTCGCTGTCGATGTGATCTTGCCCTATGGGGTGGCCCTCAAACTGGTGAGCGTGCTTGGGGTGCTCACCATCCCCGCCTCAGCCTGGGCTTTCGGTCGCCTCAGCCAGCTTCGCTATCCGATCCCCCAGCTGATGGCCTTTGCTGGCTTGGTCTTCGTTCTCGATGATGGGGTTGCCTTCGAGATCTATGGCGGCAATCTCAAATCGACCATGGCTGGAGAGTTCTCGTTCTCGATCGCGCTGTCCTTGGCGATCCTGGCCCTCGGCGTTCTCGCCGCGGGGCTACGCACCGGCAAATATCGAGTGTGGGCCGCGGTCCTGATCGCCGCTGCTGGGCTGTCCCACGGGATTGTGATGATCTTTGTCGCCCTGGCAGCGGTGGTGATCAGTTTGGCCTGGCTTGATCGTCAACGGATTCGCTACATCATCACCGTTGGGGTCACCAGTGTTCTCTTGATGATGTGGTGGCTGGGGCCGTTCTTGATGAACCATGCCTCGATGACCGACATGAAATACGGCCCTCGCCCCGGTGGCTCCTTTGACGGTCATCCCGACTCGTATTGGTTCATGTTCTTCCCCCTCACCGCACCCCTCAATTGGATCGTGACCGGGCTGGCGATCGTGGGGGTGGCCTCGGTGGTGCTGAGGCGTCACCGCACCGGGATCGCGCTCTCGGTGCTCGGCATCCTCCTCGTGCCGGCGGACTTCGCTGCTCGTCACAGCTTGCCGGTGATCGGGCTCTTGTGGAATCCCCGCGTGCTTCCGTTCTTCTATCTGGTGCGCTACCTCCTGATGGCGATCGGGATCGCCGAGCTCGGGTCGCTGGCGGTCAACGCGGTGCGCAACCAGAAGGTGCTGGCCGATATCGGCACCAAGGCCAATACCGCTATCGCTGTGGTCGGTGCGGTCGGCATCTTGGCGGTGCTGGGGTTCTTTTATCAAGAGCTCCCGTTTGGGTCGTACCGGTCGGTGACGTCCGGTGGAGAAACCCACACCGTGTATGGATGGGGGCCGATCAACGCGTCGATCACCAACAAGGACGCCCAGGGTGATGGCTGGTCGCGCTACAACTTCATGGGCTACGAAGGTCGCAACGAGTACTACACCGAGTACTACAACGTGGTCCAAACCATGGCTACTCTCGGCAGCGATCAAGCCCACGGTTGCGGTCGGGCGATGTGGGAAAACAGCGGCGACAACGGGACCTATGGCACCACCATGTCGCTCATGTTGCTCCCGTTCTGGACCGATGGATGTATCGGTTCGATGGAGGGGCTCTTCTTTGAAGGTGCTGGGACGACGCCCTATCACTTCCTCACCACCGCGGCGATGTCAAAGAGTTCATCCAACCCGGTGCGCGAGCTGCGCTATGTCAACAACGATGCTGAGATCGGGGTTCGTCACCTTCACGATCTCGGGGTTCGCTATGTGATGCTGCGCACTCCAGAAGCCCAAACCGCTGCCGATAGCCGTTCTGAGCTTGACGAGGTCGCTTCATCGGGGCCGTGGAAGATCTATGAGGTCGCTGACACCGCACTGGTGACCGGGCTTGATGTCCAACCGGTGGTGGTCAATCCTCGTCCCGGTGACCAGCGAGAACGTCGACTCGAAACCGGGACATCATGGTTCCAGCAACCCGAAGATTGGGCGGCTATGCCCGCTGATAACGGACCCGATACCTGGCAGCACATCGATGTCATGGTCGACCTCGATCGCCAGCTGGTCGCCGGTGAGCCCGGTGGTCCGCGGGTTGACATCGTGGTCCCCGCCGAGACGATCCAGCCGGTTGACCTGCCCAAGGTTGAGATCACCGATCTGGTGATCGAACAACAATCGCTGAGCTTCAGCGTTGATCAAGTCGGGGTGCCGGTCTTGGTTCGGGTGAGCTATTTCCCCAATTGGAAGGCATCCGGTGCTGATGGGCCCTATCGGATTGGGCCCAACATGATGGTGGTCGTGCCAACCGATCGCCAGGTCGAGCTTCACTATGGACGGTCAGGGGTTGACCTGATCTCGATCGTGCTCACCCTGATCGGTATCGGACTGTGTATCTGGTGGAGACGAGAGGGAGACCTTGATCTCGACAGCTCGGCCAGAGACGACGATCCCGGTTCCGACGGTGATGACGATCCCTCATCGCCGGTCGCGCTCTCGACCGATGACGATGAGCGCTAGGGTCAAGACGGCGCCATGAACACACTCGATCAGATCGTGCAGGCCTACGATGTCCGCGGAACGGTCCCTGACCAGTTCAATCCGGAGATCGCTCACGCCCTTGGGGTGGCATTCGCCCGCTTTGCTCGGGCTGAGGCGATCATCGTTGGGCGCGATATGCGTCACTCGGGAGAGAGCTTGGCGGAGAGTTTCGCTGCTGGCGTGAACGAGCACGGCGTCGATGTGATCGATATCGGGCTCGTATCAACCGACTTGATGTATTTCGCGTCCGGTTCGCTCGATCTGCCCGGGGTCATGATCACCGCCTCGCACAACCCGGCCCGCTACAACGGAATGAAGCTCTGTCTGGCGGGGGCTCGTCCGGTGGGGATCGATACCGGGTTGGCCGAGATTCGAGCTCTCGCGTCAACCGTGCTCGACGGCGTGGGACCAGCGCCCGCCGATCGTCGGGGACAGGTTCGACAGCAGGACGTCCTCGATGCCTTTGTCGACCATGTGATGTCCTTTGTTGACCCCGACCAGATTCGTCCGATGAAGGTGGTGGTCGACACCGCCAACGGGATGGGCGGGCTGGTGGTTCCGGCGGTATTCGAACGCTTGCCTCAGATCGAACTTGAGGTCATGTATGGCGAGCTCGACGGGACCTTCCCTAACCATCCCGCCGATCCCTTGCAGCTGGCTAACCAGGCCGACTTGAGGGCGCGGGTGGTCACCGGTGGCTTCGATTTGGGTGCCGCCTTCGACGGTGATGCCGACCGGGTGTTTGTGGTCGATGAAGAGGGTCATGGGATCAGTGGATCGACGACCACCGCCCTGCTCGCCGCCGGCGTCTTGAGGGCTCATCCCGGAGCGACGATCCTTCACAACCTGATCTGTTCCCGGTCGGTGTCCGAGATTGTCGGGGAGAACGGGGGAGTGGCGGTGCGCACCAGGGTTGGTCACTCCTTCATCAAGGACCAGATGGCCAAGACCGCGGCACGGTTTGGTGGTGAGCATTCGGCCCACTACTACTTCGCCGACAATTACCGAGCCGATAGCGGACTGATCGCCCTGGTTCTCGTCTTGAGCGAGCTGAGCCGATCAGGTCAGAAGATGTCGGTCTTCCGTAAGCCCTTCGAGCGCTATGCCGCCAGTGGTGAGATCAATACCCAGGTTGATGATGTGGCGGCGATCTTGGAGCGGATCAGCGGTCACTATGGTGCCGCTGACCAAGATGATCTTGATGGGTTGACCATCTCGTTCGATGACTGGTGGTTCAACCTGCGGCCCTCAAACACCGAGCCGCTCCTGCGTCTCAACCTCGAAGCGGTGACCCGCGACGACTGTGATCGCCGCGTCGAAGAAGTACTCTCCTTGATCACCGCCGACGACTACGACGAGGACAACCGATGACGATCTCACCCACCCTGCTTTCCCTCCTCGCATGCCCCGCCGATCATGGGCCGCTCTACTATGTTGTCGCCGATGACCTCTTGTATAACCCTCGTCGGCGGTGTGTGTATGAGGTGCGTGACGGAATCCCGGTCATGTTGGTCGAAGAGTCGAAGATCATCGATGACAAGCGAGCTGGTGAACTCGATCAGATGATCGAGCGTGGTGAGATCACGCCCACGTTTGGTTCCTGAGTTTGACCGGTGTTGCTGGGCCAGCGGTGCGAACCTGGACAGCCGCTAGTCTGAATATTTGAGCCGAACTGAACGGTGCCAGGTGGCCCCGGCTCGTAGCGATTGAGCAGGAGGCTGTCATGTCCAACACCGTTTCTGAGCGTCGCGACTTTCGCGT
>PDSL01000065.1 GCA_002748455.1 Ilumatobacter coccineus | reverse complement strand
CGCCGCCTTGGGAACCAGTCTGGCCGTAGGTGGGAGCCCGCTGTTAGGGCTTGACCTCCAGGGCGGCCTCTCGGTCATCTATGCCCCCGACGAACCTGCTGATGATGACCAGCTGATCTTGGTCCAAGACCTCATGCGGGACCAATTGGAGAGCTTTGGTATCGCTGAGCCTGATGTTCGGGTTGAGGGGCAGAACATCATCGCTGACCTGCCCGGTGTCACCGATCAAGAAAAGGCGTTCGCCGCTCTCAATGTGTCGGGTATCGTCTCGCTCCGTCCGGTCTTGGCCTGTGCCCCGATCGCCACCCCGGATGTCACCGGCTCAACCGTGCCAGCGTCGACCACCCCGACGGCAACATCTGCTCCGGCCACCACCGTGGTCGACGAGGATGATGAGCAGAGCTTCCCCAGCCTTCACTCCGCCGATGACTCAGCCCGTGTGGCCCGGCGACTCGCATCGCCACCGGTGACCACCGATGAGGGTGAGGTTGTCCTGAGTTTGCCGGGCAACACCGATGGCTCGATCGTCGACGATTCGGTTCCGGTCGATTCGATCGATCTGGACACCGTGCCCGAGACCACGGCCCCGGCTGCCGACTCGACCCCCACATCGCAACCTTCGGTTCCCGCTGAGCTTCCGGAGGGCTACAACCAGTTGCCCTATCCCGGAGCGGGCTTGGAATGCGTTGTCGGCCCATCAGGTGGGAGTGGCGAAGTCTTTGAGCGCAAGAGCGCTGTGGCCGGCATCGACCAGTTCACCGGGGGCTGGGTCGTCACGGTCAACCTTCGTTCTGATGGCGAAGTGCTCTGGAACGAGCTGGCGGCCGAGTGCTACGCCGGCTCATCGGCCTGCCCCACCCGTCAGCTGGCCATCGTCCTCGATGATGTCATCCAGTCGGCCCCCACAGTTCAGGCACGAACCTTCTCCGGTTCAGTCCAGATCTCCGGTTCGTTCACCGAAGAAGAAGTCAGCCAGCTGGCCAGTGTCTTGAACCGCGGAGCCTTCCCGGTCCAGGTACACCAAGAGCGGGTTGAGACCGTCTCGCCCACCGCTGGCCAAGGTTCCCTGAAGGCAGCGATCATTGCTGGCTTGATCGGGGTGGCCCTCATGTTGGCCTTCATGATCTGGTACTACCGCCGTCTCTCGGTGGTCATCGTGTCGGGTCTCTTGGTGTGGGGATCGCTGGTCTTCGCCCTGGCCACCTGGGTCTCGAGGTCGACCAACTATGCCCTCACCCTGGCCGGAGCCACCGGCATCATCGTCGCTGTCGGCGTCACCGTTGACACCTATGTGGTCTTCTTCGAGCGCTTGCGCGAAGAGATGCGTCACGGTCGGGTGATGGCCAATGCAGCGCCGCGCAGTTTCGCCTCCAGTTGGCGGACCATCCTGTCGGCCGACCTCGTGTCGCTGATGGCTTCCTTGATCCTGTTCTGGTTGAGCGTGGGATCGGTGAAGGGGTTCGCCCTCTATCTCGGATTGACCACGGTGTGTGACCTGGTCGTGTTCTACTTCTACACCCGTCCAGCGGTCTATCTCTTGGCCAGCAAGGGATGGCTTGATCGACAAGCGACCGACGACAAGATCGGAGCGTTGGCATGAGCCAGATGACCACCAACCAACCGATCCGTACCAGCGCCTGGGGTCGGTTGAGCGAAAACCAAACCGCGATCGACTTCATCGGTCGGCGCAAGGTCGGGATCATCATCTCGTCGGTCGTGATCGTGGCGACGGTGATCTCCCTCTTTGTCCAAGGCCTCAACTTGGGCATCGACTTTGAGGGTGGTATTTCGTGGGATGTTCCCACCGCCAATGGGTTCACCACCGAGGATGCTTCCCGACTCCTCACCGAGCAAGGCATTCCTGTCGATGGTGCTCGCATCCAGGAGCGGGTCTCCGAAGAGGGCAATATCGTCAAGATCCAGGTTGCCGATCAACCCGAAGAGGTTGCTGCAACCCTGCGAGTCGCTTTTGCCTCAGAAGCCCAGGTCGCTCCCGACGAGGTCAATGTCAACCTGGTCAGTTCGACCTGGGGGAGTGCGATCACCGATAAGGCGGTCCGAGCCCTGCTGATCTTCATCCTGATCGTGGCGATCTTTATCTCCCTACGATTCGAGTGGAGGATGGCGATCGGTGCCATCGTCGCCATGATCCATGACGTGTTGGTCAGTGTGGGGATCTATTCGATCTTCCAGTTCATCGTGACCCCGCCGACCGTGATCGCCTTCTTGACGATCCTCGGGTACTCGCTCTATGACACCATCGTCGTCTTTGACCGGGTGAAAGAGAACGAATCCCGCTACGCCGGTAAGGAACCACCCTTTGATGATGTGGTCAATGTCTCGATGAACCAGGTGTTGATGCGGTCGTTGACCACCAGCTTCTCCTCGATTGTGCCGGTCATCTCCCTGCTCCTGATCGGTGCTGGGGTTCTTGGACAAGGCACGTTGGCCGAGTTCGCTCTGGCCCTCCTCGTCGGCATGGTCACCGGGGCCTATTCCTCGATCCTGGTCGCCTCGCCGCTCCTGGCCTGGCTGCGGAACCGCAAGCATCGTCTCAACCCCCATCGCAAGGAGCGGGCCACCGGAGAAGAACTGCGTCGCATGGTGATCGCTGGCTCGATCAGTCGACGCAGTCGGCACACCCCACAAGCGGCCACCGAAACGGGTGGTGTGCCCCTGCCTCAAGCGTCCGGGCTGTCCCATCCGCCGCGGCCACGCAAAAAGAAGAAGCGCTAAGTCCCATCGGTGCGTCATCGGATGGTGACCGCTCGATAGCCTCACATCATGGCTACTGAGCTGGCATGGATCCGGCCACATATTCGGTCCATTGACGATTATCCGGTTGAGGGTGTCACCTTTCGCGACATCACACCCCTGTTGGGGAACGCAGCAGCGTTTGGTCGAGCGGTCGATGACCTGGTCACCCTCTTTCACGACATCGAAGTTGACCGGGTGGTCGGTATCGAGTCGCGAGGCTTCATCCTCGCCGCCCCGGTCGCCTATCGGCTGAGGGCTGGATTTGTCCCGGTGCGCAAGCCGGGCAAGCTGCCGTGGGCGGTCGCCCGTGAAGAGTATGAACTCGAATATGGCGTCGACAAACTGGAGATCCATCGCGATGCCATCCATCCCGATGAGCGAATTCTCATCGTTGATGATGTTCTGGCCACCGGCGGTACGGCTGCAGCCACGTGCCGTTTGGTGAAGAACCTTGGCGGCAGAGTGGTCGGTGTCGGGGTCATGATCGAGCTCGATGACCTCGGTGGCCGAAGCAAGTTGACCGGGTATCGAGTCGAATCGATGGTTCGCTACTAAGAACGATGGCTGCTGTCGACCGTGTTCTCCCGTGGCGGCGACATGGGGATCACGCGGTCGCTCCCGAACTGATTTCGCTTCTGGAGAGCTATCGAGCCCATCATCCAAAGGCTCGCATCGACACGATCAAACAGGCCTACGAAGTCGCCTCTGATGTTCATCGAACCCAGCGACGCTCCAGTGGCGAAAGCTATATCAACCATCCACTCTCGGTCGCCGGGATCGTGGCCTCGATCGGTCTTGATGAAACCTCGATCGTGGCTGCCCTGCTCCATGACGCTGTCGAAGACACCGAGCTCACCCTCGATGAGATCACCCGCGACTTTGGCGACGAAGTGGCCTGGATTGTCGATGGGGTCACCAAGCTCGAACGGATCCGGTTCGACTCGCGCGAGGCCCAACAGGCAGCGACCATGCGCAAGATGCTGGTGGCGATGGCCCGCGACCTTCGGGTCCTCCTGATCAAGCTGGCTGATCGGCTGCACAATATGCACACCCTCGCGGGGATGCCGGCAACCAAGCAGCGACGCATCGCCCAAGAAACCCTCGACATCTATGCGCCGCTGGCCCACCGTCTCGGCATTCAAGAGATCAAGCAACAGCTCGAAGATCTGGCCTTCGCTGCGCTCCACCCGCGTCGCTATGCCGAGCTTGACCATCTGGTGGCCACCCGGTCGCCGGAGCGCGATCTCTATATCGACCGAGCGGTTGCCGAGGTGAGCGAGCGTTTGGCCAAGCTCGATATCGATGCGGTCGTGACCGGCCGGAGCAAACATCTCTGGAGCATCTACGAAAAGATGGTCCTCAAGGGGCGCGAGTTCGACGAGATCTTCGACATCGTCGGGGTCCGGGTGATCGTGGACACCCCGGTCGACTGCTATGCAGCGTTGGGTAATATCCACGGCCATTGGAGCCCGGTCGTCGGACGGTTCAAGGACTATATTGCGGTCCCCAAATTCAATCTCTACCAGAGCCTCCACACCACAGTGATCGGGCCGATGGGCCGTCCGATCGAGGTTCAGATTCGCACCCACGAGATGCATCAGCGGGCTGAGTGGGGCGTGGCGGCCCACTGGGCCTACAAGTCCAACGGCGAACCGGCTGACATCGACTGGCTGAACCGGTTGATGGATTGGCAATCAGAAGTTGACGATCCCGACCAGTTCATGCGGAATCTCAAGACCGATCTCGAACAGGATGAAGTCTTCGTCTTTACCCCGAAAGGCAAGGTCATCACCCTGCCGCTCGACTCCACCCCGGTCGACTTCGCCTATGCGGTTCACACCGAGGTGGGTCATGCCTGCGTCGGAAGCCGGGTCAACGGCCGACTGGTCTCGCTCGACTACCGCCTGGCCAGCGGTGACACCTGCGAGGTGATCACCTCCAAGGTTGAGTCCGCCGGCCCCTCCCAAGACTGGTTGAATTTTGTCGCCTCCCAGCGGGCTCGCAACAAGATCAAGCAGTGGTTCAGCCGGGAGCGTCGGGTCGACATGATCGAGGCTGGCCGCGATGACCTCAACAACGAGTTCCGTCGAGAAGGGCTGCCGTCTCAGAAGGTCTGGTCATCGAGCCAGTTCCGGGAGGTGATGGCCGATATCGGCTATAGCGATCTCGACACCCTCTTGGCCTCGATCGGTGAGCACCACGTGTCGGCTCGCAGTATCGCCCAAAAGGTGGGCAATGCCTACCGGGGCGAAGGCGCTGAAGAGCAGCTTCCCTCCACGGTCTACACCCGTCGCACCGACCGGCGCCACGCCCCGAGTGGGGGAGATATCGGGGTCCATGTCGAAGGTCTCGACGATGTCCTGGTCCAGTTGGCGAGCTGCTGTACCCCGATTCCGGGCGATTCGATCATCGGTTTTGTCACTCGGGGGCGGGGGGTCAGCGTTCATCGGGTCGACTGTGCCAATGCTGCCTCGTTGGGGGTGGAGCAAGCCACCCGGATGATCGAGGTCGACTGGGATCGCCAGCGCACCGACCATCTGATCACGGCGCGCGTTGAAGTGATCGCCCTCGACCGATCCCGACTCCTTCGCGATGTGGCCAACGCGTTGGGCGATCTGGGGGTCAATATCCTGTCGTGTGATACCACCACCGGCAACGACCGGGTCGCCCGGATGACCTTCCAGCTGGAGATGTCCAATCCAGCCCAGTTTTCCTCAGTCCTGGCGACGATCAAGCGGATCGAATCGGTCTATGACGTTCACCGGGTCTTGCCCGGTGCTGGTAGTCGAGCGATCACAAGCGACGAAAGCCCTGATGAGGGATCGGGCGCAAGTCCAGACCGCTAGCCTGATTGGTCATGTCATCGTTCCAAACCAGTCCCGGGATGAGGGATATCTTGGCACCCGAGTCCGCTCGATGGCGGGAATTCACCCGCCTGTTTGCCGAGACCGTCGAGCCAGCTGGTTACGAACAGATCATTCCCCCGATCATGGAAGACCTTGGTGTGTTTAGCCGGATCGGCGAAGCCACCGATGTGGTCACCAAGGAGATGTACCAATTTGTCGACCAGGGCGGTCGAAGGATGGCTCTACGACCCGAACAGACCGCCAGCGTGTGCCGAGCCTTTGCCCAGCATCGTCCGGTAACACCCTGGAAAGCCTGGTACTCGGGGCCCAACTTTCGCTATGAGAAGCCTCAGCGGGGGAGATACCGCCAATTTGACCAGGTCGGTGTTGAGGTCTTGGGGGTTGACGATCCCTATCTCGATGTTGAGGTCATCGCTCTCGGCTGGGAGTTTTACCGACGTCTTGGATTGACCCAGGTGTCACTCATCCTCAATTCGCTTGGTGAGCCCGACGACCGGGCTCGATATGTTGCTGCACTCGACACCTATCTGAGGTCTCACCTTGGCGATCTCAGCCCCCAGAGCCAGGCCACCCTAGAGAAGAATCCGCTTCGGGTGCTCGACTCCAAACGTGCTCAAGACGCTGCGATCATCGCTGCCGCCCCGACCATCGATGCCTACTGGTCCGATGGGGCTGCTGACCACTTCGAGATGGTTCGATCGGGCCTCGATCGCCTCGGCATCGCCTATGTGATCGACCACAAGCTGGTGCGAGGTCTCGACTATTACCGGCGCACCACGTTTGAATATGTCGGCGGCACCCTCGATTCAGCCCAGAACGCCCTTGGCGGGGGTGGCCGCTATGACCGCCTCGTCGAAGAGCTCGGCGGGCCGCCCACCCCCGGGATCGGCTTTGCCCTCGGCGTGGACCGGACCCTCTTGGCCTGCGATGACGAAGGCGTCTTCGCTGCCCCCGATACCTCGGTCGATGTCTTTGTCGTCGACACCACCGGCGGAGGAGAGGCCCTTGGGTTGACCACCGAACTGCGAGCCGCCGGGATCAGCGCTGATCGGGCCTATGGCGGGCGCAGCATGAAAGCCCAGATGAAGGCAGCCAATCGAAGCCAGGCCAGCTTGGCTGTTTTGGTCGGCACCGATGAGGTCGCCGCCAACACCGTCACCCTTCGTTATCTGGCCGAGGGCACCCAGGGTGCGGTGCCCCGTGACCAACTTGTATCCACCATCGCTAACCATCTGTCAGGAACCCCCTCATGAGCTCTACGTCCTTGCGAACCCACCAGTGCGGCGAATTGCGCCGAGAACATGTTGGCCAGCGCGTGGCCTTGACCGGCTGGGTCGCCCGTCGTCGTGAACATGGTGAGCATCTCGCCTTCGTCGATTTGCGCGACCACACCGGAATCACCCAGTGCGTGATCAACGACGATGTCGATATCCGTTCGGAGTATGTGGTCAGGATCACCGGTGTGGTCCGGGAACGTCCCGAGGGGACGGTCAATCCTGATCTGCCCACCGGCGAGATCGAGGTTGGCGAATGTGAGGTCGAGACCTATCGCAAGGCCACCCCGCCGCCCTTCCCCGTGGATGCCCGCGCCGATGAGGTCGATGAGAATCTGAGGCTCAAGTACCGCTATGTCGACCTGCGTCGGGAGCGGATGCAACGCAACCTGCGTATCCGATCCCAGGTCAACGCTTCGATGCGCAAGGCGATGGAGCGTCAAGGCTTCGCTGAGGTGGAAACCCCGATGTTGGTGCCTTCCACCCCCGAGGGGGCCCGGGAGTTCTTGGTGCCATCACGCAAGGAACCTGGCTCGTTTTATGCCCTGCCCCAGTCGCCCCAACTCTTCAAACAGCTCTTGATGGTCGGCGGTGTCGATCGCTACTACCAGATCGCTCGATGCCTGCGCGATGAAGACCTCAGAGCTGACCGCCAATACGAGTTCATGCAGCTCGATGTTGAGATGAGCTTTGTCACCCAAGACGATGTGCTCGACGCGATCAGCGAGGCAGTCCTCGATGCCGCTGAGGCGGTCACCGGTGAACGCCTCGAATCGATTCCCCACATGACCTGGCATGAGGCGATGAACCGGTTCGGTATCGACAAGCCTGACCTGCGTTTCGAGATGGAACTGGTCGAGTTGACCGAGGTGTTTGCCAACACCGAGTTCAAGGCATTCTCCGGTGCGGTCGCTGCCGATGATGGGGCGATCAAGGGCATCTGTGTGCCTGGCGGGGCATCACAGTACGGGCGTAACCAACTCGACAAGCTGACCGATCGGGCCAAGAAGCTCGGAGCCAAAGGCCTGGTCTGGCTCAAGGTCACCGATGATGGATTCGATTCGCCGGTCGCCAAGTTCCTCTCCGACGACGAGAGTGCAGCGATCCGCAACGCGACTAAGGCATCAACCGGTGACTTGATCTTGATCGTTGCCGATACCTGGATGACCACTTGTGAAGTCTTGGGTGCGCTGCGCAACGATCTCGGCCGTCCTCCGGTTCATCAGGGCCCCTACAAATTCGTGTGGATCGTTGAGTTTCCGCTCTTTGTCGGTGTCGATAAGGACACCGGCCTGCCCAAGCCCGGTCACCATCCCTTTACCCGGCCTCATCCCGATGACATCGACAAGATCGAGGCCGACCCGCTCTCGGTGCGCTCGATCGCCTACGACCTCGTCCTCAACGGTTGGGAGCTCGGATCGGGATCGATCCGTATCCACGAACCCGAGCTGCAGCAGAGGATCTTTACCGCGCTGGGCATCGACGAAGACGAAGCTGCCCGCAAGTTTGGCTTCTTCCTCGATCCCTTCGACTATGGTGCGCCGCCCCATGGCGGGTTCGCTGTGGGCATCGATCGCCTGGTGGCCATCTTGGCAGGAGAAGAGAACATCCGCGAAGTGATCGCCTTCCCCAAGACCCAGTCGGGATCAGATCCCATGACCGATGCCCCCATCGAGGGCGATCCCGCTCACTTGGCCGATCTTGGCCTCAAGATCTTGCCGCGAATGGACTAAGGCTCAGGAGTGGAGGCGATCGTAGAGAGCGATCGCTTCATCCAAATAGCTGACCCCGCAGGTCAGGACCACGCTGGAATAGGCCGAACAGTCACCGGTCTTGACATAGGCATAGGCCCGCTCCGCCATGTCGGCCATCAGCTCGCCATGGGGTCGGTCAGAGGGCTCGACATGGGGTCGGTCAGAGGGCTCGACATTGAGTACCGACATCACTTCGGCATACACATCGGGGTTCCAGTCGGCAAACTCGGTGGCCACCTCGGCAGCTTCGATGACCAGCTCGGTCGAGACTGCAGCCAGCACCTGGGCCATCGTCGGCACCCCACAGGTGATCCCGAGATCGATCCGTCGGGCATGGGACGGGATTCTCAGCCCAGCATCAGCCAGAACGATGAGATCACCATGGCCCGCGGCGGCGAGAACCTCAAGGAGTTGGGGATGGATGACACCAGAGCGTTTCATCGGGTTCTCCTGTCCATCACATGTTGTGCACGAATGTGCACATCTGAAGGTGTGACGCCGCTACAGTACCGAACTGCATGATTACCGGCAATTCCCGCTCCGAGTCTCGACGTGAACAGGTCATTCGCGCTGCCTGGCTCTATCACGAGCGAGGCCTCAATCAACAAGCGGTCGCCAACCGGTTGGGCATCTCCCGGTCGACGGTGAGTCGCTTGCTGAGCGATGCCGAACACGAAGGGATCGTCCGGGTCATCGTGACTGAACCCCTGCCGGAGACCGCCAGTTTGGCCGACGACCTGATCGAACGCTTCGAACTGTCCGGAGCCACGGTCGAGTTCACTCTCGATAGCGATCTCCCACGAGATGCAGCGGCAACAGCGCTGGCACGACGGCTTGAGAGCATGGTTGCATCAGGTCCGATGACGATCGCCGCTGGATGGGGTCGGACCTTGGGAACCGCTGCTCAGCGGGTTCGTCCCATGGTCACCCATGGTGTGACCGTGGTCGATGCCTTTGGCCACACGACCACCGCTGACATCGCCCCAGCGGTGGAGGTCAGCAATACCCTGGCCCACAAGTTCGATGCCGATGTGATCCATATCCCCTCGCCAGGCTTCGCTCCCCAAGCCCGGATTGCTGACACCTTTTATGAGGCCGACTCGGTGTCATCAACCCTCGATGTCGCTCGCCGCGCCGATTGTGTCGTGATCTCGATCGGGGTGGTGGGCACCGAATCGCTCTTGCACCACGCTGGCTATCTCGATTCGTCAGCGATGGAACGGGTCATCAGGGCCGGTGGGGTCGGAGAGATCTTCGGGCGGTACTACGACCGAAAAGGGAATCGGATCTGCACTGATGTGCTCCATCCGATCTCGCTGACCTTCGAGGACCTGGGTCGGTGTCAGCGGGTGATCGCCGCGGTCGGCGGGGTCGATAAGACTGCAGCGGTCCTTGGAGCGTTGGCTGCCGGTGTGATCGATGAACTGGCCATCGACCACACCCTTGCTCGGGCCTTGCTCGACGCGTCGGCCTAGGCGATCACTCGACCGCGGCGCGGAAAGCGGCCGCCCGAGCGGTGAGATCATCACCGCGGTGGAGGTCTCCACCGATCAAGAGGGTGACTTGGGATCCATAGAAGTCGACGATCTCATCAACCCGGTCGAGGGTCATCCCTCCTCCTGGTGAAGGTAGGGCAGCGGCTAGATCACCAAGAGGACGAGCCAGGGCGGCAGCAATCTCGGCGCACTCTTGCGGGGAAAAACTGAATCGGCCGCCATAGTTGGGGTAGACCGAGAGGTCAGCTCCCGCCAGACGCATCAGGGTGCCGTATACGAGCCCGTGGGCAAGTCCTGCGGTACCGGAGGCCGAGAACGAGCCGAGGAAGGCAGGATGGGCCATCACCGGCACATCCGAGGTTGCGCACACGTGGCGCAAATGATCAAAGCCGGTCAGGCCCGGCAAGACCAAGAGACCTCCAGCGCCAGCGTTGAGGGCTAGGCGGGTGCGCTCTTCGACCTGGTCGAAGGGGGCATTGATGCTCGGCATATAGATCGAATGACCACCGGTATCGGCATTGGCCCGCTCAATCGCGGCAGCGCACCGCTCGACCCGCTCCGCAAAGGGAGCAAAGCTTTGATCGGCCAGGCTGTGATCGTCCTTGATGATGTCGATACCGCCCCGAGCCAAGGCTTCGGCTTGGTCCGCTAGGCGTTGAGCGGACAACCCCATCGGCTTGAGCGCCGTGGCCAGCAGGGGACGTGTTGGGGCATCGAAGAGCGTTCTGAGCCCGGCCACGCCAAAGGTTGGACCGGGGAAGAGATCGGTGATCGATGATGGCAGATCGATATCGACCAGGCGGATACCCGGCAGGATCGAGCTATTGCCCCACAACACATTGAGGAGTTGGGTGAGCTCAAACCCCGAGGTCTCCACTGCATAGCTGACCTTCACCCGGGTCAGTTCATCAGCGATCTCAACGATGTCCTCGATACGGCCAATGATCGAATGTTGGATATCGTCGTCGGGCACCAGATCGGCGGGAAACTCGATCGTTTGCTCCACACGAAGTGCATTGGCTCGCCCAATCGCCTCATCATGGCCGGCATCGAACTCATAGATCGCGCCGAAACGATCGCCCGACAAGGACAGGGTGGTGGGCTCGATCACAGGGCTTCGGCCTTGGCCAAGCTGTGGGTGGGTTCAATGCGCACCGCGGCGAGATCATCCTCGGTTACCCCAGTCGAGCGCCCGATCAGTTCTTCAACACCGCCTACCAAGGCTGGGGCATCGAGCCCGTATTCGGCCATCAGATAGGGCCGGCTGGCCCCATGGGCGTAGGTGTCGCGCAATCCAAGACGGATCAGGCGAGTCCCCAGACCATGGTCAGCGATCACCTCAGCGACCGCCGAACCCAACCCTCCGATGATGGTGTGGTTCTCAAAGGTGATCACTCCGTGGCGAGCCCGGCGGATCGAGTCGATGATCAAGGGATCGGTAAAGGGCTTATGGGTGGAAACGTGAACATGGGTGATCCCGACCCCGGCCGCTGCCAGGGGAGCGGCGGCTCGCATCGCCTCTTCGGTGGTGATGCCGGCGGTGAACACCGTGACATCATCGCCTTCGGACAGGATCCGTACCCGGTCGAGTTCCATCGGTTCATCGGTGGGGAAGAGACGGGGCATCTCGCCGCGAAGCATGCGGACATAGACCGGTCCATCGATCGCGTGAGCGACATCGAGCACACTCTCGACCTCGGTGGCATCACCGGTTTCGAGGATGGTCATATTTGGCGTTGCCCTCATCACCGAGAGGTCCTCGATCGCTTGATGGGTGACCCCACCCGGGGTGGTGATCCCAGGTAGGAAGCCGACCAAGCGGACTGGCAGATTGGGATAGGCGATCGACATCGCCAACTGGTCATAGGGACGTCGATAGATAAAGACCGCAAAGGTATGGATCCAGGGCTGATAGCCCTCGCGGGCCATCCCGGCAGCAAATCCCATCATGTTCTGCTCAGCCATCTTCATCGAGAAGAACCGATCGGGATAGTGCTTGGCCCAATTACCAACTTCACACGAATTGGTGAGATCAGCGGTCATCACGACCACCTCAGGCTTGTCAGCACACCACTCGATGAAACTGTTGACATGGGGTCGGCGGACAAGCTCCATCAGATCATCTCCTTCAACTCGTCATAGGCCTCGACATAGCGCTGGCGTTCCTCATCGGAAGTGAAGCGCAGATAGTGCAGCACCGGGGCTCGCTCACCAAAGAGGTCCAGGCCACACACAGGGTTGGTGTTGGCGATCACGAAGTGGGGACGACCGGTGAGCCGGGTCATGGCGCCATCGAGGGCATCAAGATCGTGACCGTCAACAGAATCGGCGCTGGCCCCGAACGCGATGATGCGATCGGCCAGCGGGGCCTGGGTGGGGACACCTTCGAGGGCCCCATCGCACTGCTGGCCATTGTTGTCGACGATGACCCGCACATTGTCGAGCTCAAACCGAGCCAGGGCTTCGATCGCCTCCCAGGTTTGGCCTTCTTGGAACTCGCCGTCGGACATCATCACCCACACCTTGCCGGTGTCGCCACGGCGTTTGCGGGCCAAAGCGATACCTCCGGCTTGGCTGAGGGCCTGGGCCAGCGACCCGGTGGTGGTCTCCACTCCTGGTGAATGCTCGGCCCCGATCATCTCGACGGTTGACCCGTCGGCGTTGAACTGGCTGAGACCAT
>PDSL01000064.1 GCA_002748455.1 Ilumatobacter coccineus | reverse complement strand
GGTGCCCCGTCTGGTGGCGGTGCCGCCCGTCAACCCGATCCCATCTACGGCGACGAAGAGCCGTTCTGATTTTTTCTCACCTCGTTCACTAAAGGACCTGACACAACATGGCCAAGAAAGGCTCGCGCGGCCGGAACAAGCCCGAGAATCCGCGTAAATACAAGAAGAAGACCAGCCCCCTCATCATCGAAGGCGTCGAGTATGTCGACTACAAGGATGTCGACCTGCTCAGCCGCTTTATGAGCGACCGGGGCAAGATCCGCAATATGAAGGTCACCGGCAACGACCGGCAGCAGCAGCTCGAAGTCGCCCACGCGATCAAGATCGCTCGCGAGATGGCCTTGCTCCCCTACGCCAAGCGAGTGGCTTCAGCCCCTCGCGGCGGCCGCCGTGACGACCGTCGTGGCCAGCGCGAAGACAAGAACGCTCCCGAGCAGGCACCCGCTGAAGAGGTCGAGGAGACCCCAACCGACGACGCCGTTGAAGCGGTCGCAGCTCCCGAGACCCCTGCGGTTCCTGAGACCCCTGAGAGCGAGGGCTGATCATGCAGGTAGTGCTTCGTAACCATGTCGAAGGGCTGGGTAAGCGTGGCGATATCGTCGATGTGGCTCCTGGCTATGCCCGTAACTTCCTCTTCCCCCAAGGTCATGCCATCAAGGCATCACCGGGCACGATCGCCCAAGCGGCCCGCATGCGTCGGGCTCGCGACCTGAAGGAGCAGAACGACCGCGAGGCCGCCACCGCGGTGGCATCGGCCTTGGTGCCCAAGGTCATCACCATCTCGGCCAAGGCCAGCGACGAAGGCCGTCTCTTTGGCTCGGTCAGCGCCGCTGACGTGTCGACGGCGGTGGCTGAGCAAACCGGGATCGAGATCGACCGTAAGGCGATCCAGATCGATGACCCGATCAAGACCGTCGGCGATCATGCGGTCACCGCGGTTTTGCACACCGATGTGTCGTTCCCGATCCGTCTTGAGGTGGTCGCTTCCGAATAGGCAGCTCGATCGTCGGTGGTTCCGATCACCGACGATCTCCCCACCTAACCCACAGAAATCGCGAGGTTCTCCCTCGCGATTTTCTTTTGTCCCCAACTGATCCACAGGATCGCGTGACAAGGTAGACCCCTGATGCCAGGCGATGATTTCTTCCCCGTCGACACCTCCGGTTCACCTCGTCCGGCGCCGTCAACGACGGGTTCGCGAGGCCGGGTGCCGCCCCACAACATCGAAGCCGAGGAATCGGTCCTCGGGGCCATGCTCCTGTCCTCGGAAGCGATCGGCATCGTCGGTGAAGCTGGATTGACCTCGAGCGACTTCTATCGGCCGGCGCACCGTCTGATCTATGACGCCATCCGGTCGCTCTATTCGAGTGCATCGCCCACCGACACGGTCACCGTTGCCGATGAGCTTCGTCGCAACAACATGCTCGACGAAATCGGCGGTCAGAGCGCGCTCCACACCCTCCAAAACACCACCCCAGCAATTTCATCGGCCGGGTATTACGCCAAGATCGTGCAAGATGCGGCGCTCTTGCGCCAGATGATCTATGCCGCCGGTGATATCGCTGAGTTGGCCTATAGCGAACCGGCCGATGTCTCGATGGCCCTCGACGAGGCCGAGAACAAGGTCTTCACCATCGCCGAAAATCGGGTTGCCGATACCACCCGAGAGATCCAAGACATCTTTCCCAGCTTCATCAGCGTTCTCGAAGAGCGCTACGAGAAGGGCGATTCGATCACTGGCATCGCCACCGGGTTCTACGACCTCGATGACCTGCTCTCCGGGCTCCAGCCGAGCGCTCTCTATATCGTCGGTGCCCGTCCAGCGATGGGTAAGACCGCCTTCGGGTTGGGGATCGCATCCCATGTCGCCAAGGAACAAGCCAAGCACGAACACAAGAAGCCAGTCCTGGTGTTTTCCCTTGAGATGGGTCACTTCGAACTGAGCCAGCGCATCCTGTCGGCCGAAGCCGAGATCGACTCGAAGAAGCTCCGTACCGGTCAACTCACCGATGAAGATTGGAAGAAGCTCAATCGAGCGACGCGACGACTCGAGGTACCCCTCTTCTTGGATGACAACCCCCAGGTCACCGTCATGGAGATCCGGGCGAAAGCCCGACGGATCAAGGCTCGCTACGGCGACCTCGGGCTGATCCTGATCGACTATCTCCAGCTGATGGGAGGCAACACTCGGGCTGAAAACCGCCAGCTTGAAGTCTCCGAGATCAGCCGAAACCTCAAGATTCTGGCCCGTGAACTCAATGTCCCGATCGTGGCCTTGAGCCAGCTCAGTCGCAGCCTTGAATCCCGCGCCGATAAGCGTCCCCAGCTTTCCGATCTCCGTGAGTCCGGTTCACTCGAACAGGACGCCGATGTGGTCATGTTCTTGTATCGCGATGAGGTCTATAACGATCAGTCACCCCAGATGGGGTCGGCCGAGGTCATCGTGGCCAAGCACCGTTCCGGCGAAACCGGCAAGATCAATCTGGCGTTCCGCAGCCGCTACACCGCGTTTGCGAACGAAGCTCGCAACCGCTGAGGTTGAGGGCTCGGCCTACACTAGGACGCCATGTCTTCTCGACCCCTCGCGGTGGAATTTGTGGCATCGGCAAGTCGGGTCGACCAGTTGCCCCCCAGCGATGCCGAAGTGGCCTTTGTCGGCCGATCAAATGTGGGCAAGTCCTCCTTGATCAATGCCGTCGCCCATCGTCGCCAGCTCGCCAGGGTGTCCAATACGCCAGGCCGCACCCAGCTGATCAATTTCTTCCGGGTTGGTGACGGCGGGACCCTGGTCGACCTGCCCGGCTATGGGTATGCCAAGGTGCCGGGCCGTATTCGAGCTGGGTGGGCCGACATGATCGAGGGCTATCTCCTCGAACGCGAGGAGTTGACCATGATCTTCGTCTTGGTTGACGGCGAAATCGGGCCAACCACGCTCGATTCCCAGATGCTCGACTGGCTGCGGTCCAATGAACTCCCCCACACCGTGGTGGCGACCAAGATGGACAAGGTCAAGTCGTCCAAGAAACGCACCCGTAAGCGGGATCTGGCAGCTCGCTGTGATCTTGAGGTCGCTGACATCGTGTGGGTCAGTTCAGCCAACAAGGTGAATATCGATCGAGTACGCGACCTGGTTCGTACCCACCTCGAGGTCTGATTCTTCCACTTCGTCTTCCTCAGGTGACCCGAGTCACAATAGAGAGATGATCGATCATCTCAATGCCGCCTGGACCGAGCTCAGCTCGGAAGGGTCCATGTTCGCCATCTCGACCACCACGGTTCGCGGCATTCCCATGAGGGTCTTCACCAACGCTCCACCCACCCTGCGAGCGATGTGGGATATGACCCGGGCCTTCGATGCCAACCCGTATGTGGTTTTTGAAGATGAGACCTACACCTACGGCGAGATCGATGCCGCCGTTCGGTCGTTTGCTCACTATCTCCGCGACACCTGCGGAATTGCCGAAGGCGGACGAGTGGCGATCGCCATGCGCAATTATCCCGAGTGGGTGATCGCCTATTGGGCGACGACCACCATCGGCGCCAGCGTGGTGGGGATGAACGCTTGGTGGACCACCTCCGAGATGAGGTTTGGCATTGTCGATTCTGAGGCCACCGTGATCGTGGCCGATGATGAACGCCTGGAACGTCTCTTTCCGGTCCTCGACGAGATACGCGGGATTCGACCGCTCCATGTGGTCGCTGTCCGATCCGATCGCGAATTGCCTGACGATGCTGTCTATTGGAGCGATGTGGTCACCCCTGAGACCGCTCCGGACCAACTCCCTGCGGCCACCATCGATCCCGATGACGATGCCACGATCTTCTACACCTCGGGCACCACCGGCACCCCCAAGGGAGCCCAGCTCACCCACCGAGGCAGTGTGCACAATGTGATGAATCTCTTGTTCATGACCGTGGTCAACGAGCTCGCTGAAGCCAAAGCGGTCGAAGCCGGTGACCTCGACAAGCCCACCGTGGCAGCCACCGAGCCCGGATCAACTCTGGTCTTTATGGCCCCGACCCCGATGTTCCACGTCACCGCCAACAATTGTGTCTTCCATCCCGCCACCGTGACCGGCGGCAAGGTGGTCTTTATGCACAAGTGGGACACCGCTCGGGCGCTGGAACTCATCGAGCGCGAGGGGGTCACCAATTTCTCTGGCGTCCCCACGATGAGCCGGGAACTGCTGCTCCATCCCGACTGGGAACGCCGGGATACGTCAACGATCCGAGGCATGGGCGGCGGCGGAGCGGCGCTCCAACCCGATCTGGTCGGCAAGATCGATGAGGCTCTCGCCAATGGTGGTCCTTCTACCGGCTACGGCCTGACCGAAACCTGCGGTATCGCCACCGCCAATATCCGCACCGCGTATCTCGACCGACCCGACTCGGCCGGCCGGTTTGTCCCCACCCTTGATGCTCGCCTCATCGAGCCCGATGGCACCGTCCTCGAACCCGGCCCTGATGTCGTGGGCGAGGTCTGTGTGCGCGGCCCAGTGGTGATCAAGGGCTATCTCAATCGACCTCGTGAAACCGCCGACGCGATCCAAGATGGGTGGTTCCGCACCGGCGATATCGGCCGGATCGATGAGGATGGATTCTTGTATATCGTCGACCGCAGCAAGGACATGGTGATTCGCGGCGGCGAAAACGTCTATTGCAACGAGGTTGAAGCAGCCATCTATCAGCATCCCGATGTCACTGAAGCTGCGGTCTTTGGACTTCCCGATGATCGCTTGGGCGAAAAGGTTGCTGCGGTGATCGTCACCGCCCCGGGCTCCAGCCTTGATGAGGCCAGCTTGGCGGACTTCCTGTCCAAGGATCTGGCCAAGTTCAAGATCCCCGAACAGGTCTGGTTCCGCACCGACCAACTCCCCCGCAATGCCAACGGCAAATTCCTCAAGCGGGAACTGCGTGACCAGATCATCAAGACCTCAAGCGACCAAGCGAGAACGTGATCGGGAACGTCGGCTGACGGTTAGGCATCATCTCGTTCGAGATGGCGCCGAAGATGATCGTTGGCCGATGCCAGCACCTCGGCAATCCGGTCACCAACCGGGTGCGACACCGAGCGCGATGACGGACGCTCCAACTCGCCCACCGTGACCCCACCAGGGGCTGCCACCATGATCGAAATCACCTCAGCGAGACCGTGATCGTCCGGTTTGTCCCCACCTGGCTCATCAGGCTCCTGGCCACGCCTCGATACCGGCCGACCGGTCCCGACGATGTCGGGGCGACGCCGGTTGGACACCCCATCTGAGCGCCAACGTTCGATGAGATCCGGATCGACCTCGGCCTCGGCAGCTAACGCCAGCACCACGGCAGCGGCGTGAGCGCACAGCTCGACAGGATCATCGGATCGATCATCACAATCACACACCGCAACGACCTCGTTGCTGTCAGGCACACCCTCGCCGGGGAGGACGCTGACCGTGACCTCATAGGGAGTTGAGCGTTCACCATAGATCCGAGCGGTCGCCACCCCAGGACCGGTCACCAGATCGGCCACTGCCGAGTCGGCGACATATCGCTTGGCGTGGCGGAAGCGACGGCCCTGACAGCGTTCGATCGCGATCAGCTTCAACCTCATCGAGTCCATACCCGCCGAGCGCCGACCAGACCGAGGACCAAACCCGTTCATCCTCGCCCCTCCAAGGTCACCAGGGAGGCCAACTGGTCGGTGGTGAGTTCGGACAGCCAGGCTTCACCCCGCCCGACCACCGCGTCGGCGATGGCGCGTTTGTCATCGATGAGCTGACCGATCTTTTCTTCTACCGTGCCGGTGCAGACCAGTTTGTGGACATTGACGGTCTTGTCCTGGCCGATCCGCCACGCTCGGTCGGTGGCTTGGTCTTCCACCGCTGGGTTCCACCACCGGTCGTAATGGATGACATGGTTCGCGGCGGTCAGATTGAGCCCGGTGCCGCCAGCTTTGAGGGAGATGATCAGGAGTGGCGGACCGACACCTGATTGATAGTCGGCGATCATCCGGTCACGCCGGGGACGTGACACCCCACCATGAAGGAAGGGAGCATCGATTCCCCATCGCTGACCGAGGTGATCAGCCAAGAGCTCGCCCATCTCCCGAAACTGGGTAAAGATCAGGGCCCGTTCGTCAAGGTCGACGATCCCATCGATCAGCTCATCGCACCGGTTGAGCTTGCCCGACCGGCCCGCCAGGCGCGACCCGTCCTTGAGAGCCTGAGCGGGGTGGTTGCAGATCTGTTTGAGTCGCAGCAGGGCGGTCAAGACCCGACCGCGACGTTGCATACCTTCAAACTGGTCAGCATCGATGAGGAGCTGGTTGACCACCTCTTGATAGAGGGTGGCCTGCTCGGAGGTCAGTGAGGCATAGGCGATCTGTTCGATCTTGTCGGGTAGATCGGGAATCAGGCTTCGATCGGCCTTGGTGCGCCGCAAGATGAAGGGCTGGGTGAGCGCACGCAGTGTCGCCGCAGCGGTCTCGTCGTGATGGTTCTCGATCGGGCGAGCAAACCGTTGGCGAAACTGGGTGCGCGAACCCAACAGTCCCGGATTGCAGACATCGAGGATCGACCAGAGTTCGGACAGTCGATTCTCAACCGGAGTACCGGTGAGTGCAACCTTTTGGGCTGCAGTCAAGGAACGAGCAGCCCGAGCTGCCTTGGTGGCCGGATTCTTGATCATCTGGGCTTCATCAAAGACGACCGTGGTCCACTCGACCGCTCCGAGAGTGTCAAGATCGCGCGGCAAGAGCCCATAGGTGGTGATCACGAGATCGTGGTCATCGAGACCGATCAGGGCGGGCTCCCCCGACTGACGTCCTGAGCCATGGTGGATCATCACCGACTGGGATGGGGTGAATCGGCGCGCTTCAGATTCCCAATTGTGGACCACGCTCAGGGGACACACCACCAGGTGGGGACCGGGACGGTCGAAGAGGTAGGCCAGTGCGGTCGCCGTCTTGCCCAGCCCCATATCGTCGGCCAAGCAGCCGCCCAGTCCGGCACGCCCCAAGAACTGAAGCCAGGACAACCCCCGGCGCTGATAGGAACGCAGAGTGCCGTCAAATCCGGGAGATTCCGTCACCTCACGAAGATGGTCATCGCCCAGATCACCGGTCAATCGAGCCACCCAGTCATCGTCGGGATCGACCCCCGATTCGGTGATCAGGTCGATATCGGGGTCGAGGTCACCCACCAACTGGACCAGCTCTATCGGGCTCATCCGTCGGTTGGTGATGTCGTGGTCGCTGATCACCGTCCGAGCACGACGCAGACCGTCTCGATCGAGACGGACCCATCGATGACCGGACCTCATCAAGGTGGTCCCCATCGTTTCGGCACGGGCGATCTCGGCGAGTGACACCTCGGTGTCATCGACGGTGGCCGACCACTCGACCAGGGCTTCTTTGCCAAATCGACTCAACGACTCATCCCGTGGAGCTGATCGAACCCGAGCGGCAATCTTGACCGGAGCCGTGACCAGATGTTCGGGACCGAGCAGGTCGATGCCTAACCGTTCCAGCATTTCGGGAGCTTCATCGAGGAAGTCTTGGGCTGAGTCAAGATCGAATTCGACTACACCGGACGTCTCCCCAGCGTTGGGATCATCGGGCGCCATCGCCGCACAGCCGGGCACCTGGGACGCGAGCGTGGTGATCGCCGCGGCGATCTCGTCGTCGAGAAGGCCACAACCTCCGGCATGCCCAGCGATCTCAACCGCTTCGGGAGCCCGACGAGCGACCTGATCCGCCGTGCACCATCGGCCGGGGTCAGCATCGTCGACCAGTTCGAGTTCGAGCCGCCACGGATCGAGGGCATCGAGAGGAAGATGGAGGCGTAGGCGAGGCCATCGCACCGGCTGGTCGATGAGCCGACCGCGGTATCGGATGAACTGACGGTCAAGCGAGCCCAGATCGAGCCCGCCGAGGGTCGAACTTCCCCTCAGGCGGGCGTCCGGTTGAGACAGGGCAGCCATCACCCGACCCAGGACCCGGTCACCACCATCGAGATCAGGACTCCAGCCCTCAAGTCCCGTTCGGGCGATCGCGTCAGCGAAGATGCCCACCAGGTCGGCGGTGGAGACATGAGACCCGTTGAGGCAAATGGCCGGAGCGAGTGATGCCGCGTAGGCGATCACGTCGTGGTCGGCAGCGGTGAGCGCCAGGCTCCAGCGAGCTTCACCCTCGCTCTCGATCAGGGTCGGGAGCAGACGACCAGCGAGGATGAGGTGCCGGGCATGGCCGGCCAGGGTTCGGAACCAGGCCAGCGATGGCGACAGCACATCATGAGCGAGATCATCGAGCCAGCTGATCGCGGTCATCGCCCCAAGGCGGGCAGCGGGAACGGTTCGGCTGCCACCATCGGGCAATTCGATCATGATCGGTGAGACCGATCCCTCAGCATCGAGGACATCACCGAGCGGGCCGCGATAGAGCCAAGCAACCGAGGCTGGCCGTTCGCCATCCCATCCCCACACATAGAGCGACCGCGACCGCCAGATGCCCTGGGCGATGATCTCGGGGCGATCGCGAGTCATCGATGTGACGCTAACGGCCATGCTCGGCTCTGCACGCGCTCCGGTCGTGTCCGCACCGGCGCGCTCACACTGATACCAACCGGTGGCGTTGCGGATGTTTTCAACGATTTCTTGCTCTAAACGGCTCCTCGGTTTTGTTGCATCAATCGATTCTTGACAAAATGTAAACGTGACCTTGATCGAGAACCCCATCACCTTCACGTTGAACGGCGAAGAGGTCACCGTGACCCGACAACACCCCCACCTCCTGGCCGCGTTGCGTGAAGAGTTCAATATGACCGCCCCCAAAGACGGCTGCTCCCCGTCAGGCCAGTGCGGCGCCTGCACCGTGATCATCAATGGCAAGGCGATGACCTCATGCACCCAGCCGTTGGAAAAGATCGCTGGAGCCGAGGTGACCACCCTCGAAGGGGTTGACCCCGCTGAGCGGGAAGCCTTCGCCAACGCCTTTGCCGCCCATGGCGGCACCCAGTGCGGCTACTGCATTCCCGGCATCGTGATGAGAGCCAAGGCCCAAATCGATGCCAAGGGCTCCAACCTCACCCGCAAGTCGATGAAACCCCACTTGGGGGCCCACCTCTGTCGCTGCACCGGCTATGTCAAGATTCTCGATGCCATCGAATCGGTTGCCCAATCCGCACCCTCCGAGCCGATCCTCGCCGGTGAAGTTGGCGGCAAGGGACATAAGTACGAAGCCCAAAGCCTCACCCTTGGTGACCGGGGCTATGTCGATGACATCCGGGTGCCGGGCCTGCTCCACGCCACCCTGGTGCTCACCGATCACGCTCGAGCCACCGTCACCTCGATCGACACCTCCAAAGCTGAAGCCCACGATGAGGTGGTCGCGGTCTTGACCGCTGCCGATATCCCCGGCGAGCTCAGGGTCGGCATCATCTACAAGGACTGGCCGGTCATGATCCCCATCGGAGGCACCACCTCCTTTGCCGGTGACGTGATCGCTGTGGTGGTCGCCACGACCAAGGAAGCCTCCCGCGCCGCGGCTGAACTGGTCACCGCCGACTACGACGTTCACACCCCGGTGACCGATCCGGTTGCTGCCCTCGACGAATCAAGCCCGCTGGCGGTGTGGGGCACCGACTCCAACCAATTGTCGCTGAGCTCCTATACGCGAGGCGAAGACGTCTCCAAGGTGTTGGCCGAGTCGGCCTGTCTATTCCGGTGGCCAAGGGGTGTGGGACGACCGCAACCAGATCGCCTCGATGCTCGATATCGACAACGACCGGGTCACCGTCCAGCTGGTCTCCAACGGCGGCGCCTTCGGCGGCAAGGAAGACATGTCCAACCAGGCCCACGCCTCGCTGGCAGCCTGGATCCTCGACCGACCGGTCAAGTGCACCCTGTCGCGTCTCCAGAGTTTCCGGATGCATGGCAAGCGCCACCCGATCACCCTCCACTACCGAGCTGGGTGCGATGCCGATGGCCATCTCACCGGACTTGAAGTACGAGCCATCGGCGATTCGGGTGCCTATGCGAGCGTCGGCATGAAGGTCCTCGAACGCGCTGCCGGCCACGCCTGCGGCCCCTATCGGTGGCAAGCCCTCGATGTGGAAGCGATCGCGGCGCGCACCAACAACCTGGTGTGTGGTGCCTTCCGCGGCTTTGGCGCCAACCAGGCCCAGTTCGCCATGGAAGGGGTTCTCGATCGCCTCGCCGAACAGGTCGGCATCTCCGGCTGGGAGATTCGCAAACGCAATGTGATCAAACCCGGTGAGGAGTGGGGCCCTGGCCAGATCATGGACTCGGGGGCCGGCGGAGCCGAAGCCTGCCTCGATGCCATCAAGGACGACTATGACCAGGCCATCGCTGATGGCAAGGCGGTCGGGCTGGGACTGGCCCTCAAGAACGCTGGGCTCGGCAACGGATTCCGTGAAGTCGGCGGAGCGGTGGTGCGCTTCCATAGCACCGATGACCGGGTTGAGGTTCGCCACGGATGGACCGAGATGGGCCAGGGTGTCCACACCGTCGCCCTCCAGGTTGCTGCCCACGAGCTGGGTATCGACCCCAGCCGAATCGATGTCATCGTCGACACCAGCCGCGAGCTGGGTCTCGGCCAGACCACCGGATCGCGAGGCACCTTGATGACCGCCGGATCGGTCCAAGCAGCCTGCAAGGTGGCACTCGACAACGACTGTGCGCCCGATGTCGACCACCATGCCGAATATGTCGTCGACTGGACCCAGAACATGAACGACCCCGATGTGGAGAACCCGGTCATCCACTCGACCTTCAGCTTTGCCGCCCAGATGGTGACCGCTGATCCGGAGAAGAAGAAGATCGAGAAGGTGACCGCGGTCCACGATGTCGGCAAGGCGGTCAACCCCCTCCTCGTCGAAGGCCAGGTCCAAGGCAGTGTCCATATGGGCCTCGGTTATGCCCTCACCGAGTCGTTCCCGACCGATCCCGAGACTGGATTCCCGGTCTTTTCGACCCTGCGGCAGTTGGCGATCTTGCGACCCCGCGATGTGCCCGATATCGAGGTCCGCATCGTCGAGGTGCCCCAACCGAATTCGCCCTATGGCATCAAGGGAGTCGGCGAAATCGGACTGGTTCCCACCGCTCCAGCGGTGGCAGCAGCGTTCCATGCCATCGATGGCATCTGGCGCACCGAGCTGCCGCTCCAAAAGCCCGAATAGGACCCGATGGAGCGGAGCTGACCCGCTCCATCAAGCTCTCGTAACACAGCGTTCACACTTCTCGAATCCGGGAGACATCGAATCCTGGTTAGGTTGAGCCTTCCGTACTCGCCCACGACCAAAGGACGTCCATGTACCAAGCCGAGTACATCTGGCTCGACGGCACCAAGCCGACTGCCCTCCTGCGCAGCAAGACCCGAATTCTCCACGACGAGGTCTCAACACCTCCCCTGTGGAGCTTCGATGGCTCCTCGACGAACCAGGCCACCGGCGACCGCTCCGACTGTGTCTTGCGACCGGTCTTCCAGTGTCCTGATCCCCTGCGAGGTGGACGCAACATTCTGGTGATGTGTGATGTCTTGGTCGCCTCTGATGAACGTCCCCACAAGACCAATGCCCGCGCTGCCTGTGCCCGCGTTGAGCGCAAGTACGCCGACCACGAGATGTGGTTTGGCCTCGAGCAGGAATACACCATGCTCCGCCGGGACGGTACTCCCCTTGGATTCAACGAAGATGGCTCCGAACCCGCTCCCCAAGGTCCCTACTACTGTGGGATCGGCACCGGACGCATCATGGGCCGCGACATCATCGAACGCCACACCCAAGCCTGTATGACTGCTGGCTTGGCGATCTCGGGAACCAACCCGGAAGTCATGCCCGGCCAGTGGGAGTTCCAAGTTGGTCCCCTCGGCCCGACCGCTATCGGCGACCAGCTCTTGGTGGCCCGCTGGCTACTCCAGCGCATCGCTGAAGACTTCGATGTGATCATCAGCTTCGACGCCAAACCGGTGAAGGGCGACTGGAACGGAGCTGGCTGCCACACCAATTTCTCCAATATCGCTATGCGCCAGAGCTATGACGCCATCATCACTGCCTGTGAAGCGATCGGAGCCAACACCGACAAGCTCTTGAAGCACTACGGTCACGGGCTCAAAGATCGTCTCACCGGCACCCATGAAACCGCTCATTGGAGCTCGTTTAGCTATGGGGTGTCCGATCGTGGTTCATCGATCCGAATCCCGTGGCAGGTCGAAAAAGACGGACGAGGCTATGCCGAAGACCGTCGACCGAACGCCAATATCGATCCCTATGTGGTGGCTCGGCTCTTTACCGAGATCGTGTGTGAAGCTACCGGTTCTCCCACTCGGCGAACCCGATCGCTCTGATCGTCTTCACTCGCTCAAGACCAGGCCATCATGAAAGCCTGGCGGTGGGCTACTCTCTGAACCACTGTGAAGAACGGTGATCCGGGCCTCATCCTTGTCTATGGCGATCCGATCACCCCTGAACTGGCTCGCACCCTCGACCTTGGGGGCTACCACTGGTCGGGCGTTCGCACCCTCGATGAAGCTCACGCCACCGCACCTGATACCCCGTGGCGCGCCGCGGTGATCGAACTGGGAGCGATCACTGAAACCGGCTGGTCATTGGCTCGAGCCTTGCGCCAGCACGATCCGGCGACCCCGATCTTGATCCTGGTCAACGGCACCCAGATTGGTGATCTCGAATTGCGTGATGAGCTCTTCAACGACTTTTGTGTCGCCCCGTTTCATCCCACAGAGCTCAACACCCGCCTGCGTCATCTGGTGTGGGACCGCTCTGAACCCCCCATCGCCGCAAGCCGGATCATCGAATACGGCGACCTGAAGCTCAACCGAACGACCTATGAAGCCACCCTGGCTGGCCAACCGATCGAGCTGACCTATATGGAATATGAGCTGCTGGCCTTCTTGTGTCAGCACCCTGGAACAGTGTTTACTCGTGAAACCCTCTTGTCACGGGTGTGGGGATACGAGTATCACGGCGGTGCTCGCACCGTCGATGTCCATATCCGACGCCTGCGGGTCAAGCTCGGCGACACCGATGCCAGCCTGATCGCCACCGTGCGCAGCGTCGGCTATCGGCTTGGCCAATCCCGCTGGCAAACTCCTCCACGTTCGCCCTAGCTCGATTCCGTCGATTCGACCGCTGTCGTCGACGTTGGAGCCGGTACCACTGGTTCGCGACTTGATACCGCATTGATGCCCGCCACGATCTGGTCAGCGAACGCATCTTTGCCAGCTTCGGTGAGGTGGACCCCATCACTGATCAAGAACCCTGGCTCAGTGCCCCGGTCACTCCACTCGACGACGAAGATGTCGTTCTTATCGGCGATCTCCACAATGTTCTGGTTGGCTCGCTCAACCTCGGCATCGCGTCCCTCGATCCAGGTATCGACCCACACCACGGTCACCCCATCGGGAAGGAAGTCGACCACCGCTTGCATCGCCTGAGCAAAACCAATACCGGAATCGCCGAGATCGTTGGTGCCCAACGCGATCACCCAGATCTCTGGCGCAACGCCTTGTGCTTGCAGGGTTCGGATGGCATCGATCCCCGAATTGACCCGATGACTGCCCGATGCCATCCGACGACCGGAGACGGCATCGATAGCGACGACCGTATGACCAGCCGCGGCGATGCGGTCTTCGATCTTGCCCTGTGCCGACGCGGTCAGCGAATCCCCGACCACAACCACTGAGCGAGGCACGATCACCGGCGCCACCGTCGATGATGGCACTGCAGTCGTCACCGGGGTCACCGATGACACCGGCATCTGATCGGATCCGGACACATCTCCCAACGCTGCCGAACGGGTCACCGAGAGCGCATCATCGGTTTCTCCAGCCTGGGTCGACACCAACACACCGATCATGATGACCACAAAAACCAGAGCGACACGTCTCATGCCCATCAGTCTGCCAACATCGACCGGATTGCGACCCCGATGATCAACTCGATCTCCACGTCGATCATCACGATCACACCCGTCGATCTAGAGACGCTGGATCTTGGTGGTCAGGCGATCATGGGCGGTCAGGAGCTCTTCCAGACGGGGATCGACGATCCGCCCATCGCGAACCACCGCTCGACCATGAACGATCGTGTCACGAGCCCCGGTCGGACCGCAACGCAACCAGGCTTCGATCGGATCGGCGATCGCCCCGGCGAATGCTGGACCGGTCAACGACCAGATCGCCACATCGCCGACCGCGCCAGGAGCGAGAACGCCCAGTTCACCGGTTCGGCCCAGACACGCAGCACCACCGAGCGTGGCTACCTCAAGCGCCATGCGAGCGGTACCCGCATCAGCCCCATTGCGGAGCTTGGCCAACAACATGGCCTGGCGGGCTTCCAGCCACAGCGAGGCTGAATCGGCTGACGACGATCCATCAACCCCAAGCCCGACATGAACCCCGGCCGCTCTCAGGTCGACCACCGGGGCAATGCCGGATGCCAAGATCAGATTGCTGGATGGGCAATGAGCGGCGCCGATGCCGGCAGCACCGAGCCGCTTGACTTCGTCGGGATTGGGCATCACGCAGTGGGCCACCCAGGTGCGGTCGGTCGCCCACCCGGTCCGTTCGAGATACTCGGTGGGTCGGCATCCGAAGGTCGCCACGCTGAACGCATCATCTTCGGCATTTTCAGCAAAGTGGGTGTGGAGCCGAACATCGAGTTGTTCCGCAAGTTCGGCGGTGCGGACCATCAAGGACTCGGTCACGCTGAAGGGCGAACAGGGAGCCAACGCCACCCGGGTCATCGCTCCCCACGACCGATCGTGATGGCGGGCCACCGCCGCCTCGCTGGCAGCCAGGATCTCGTCATCATCGTCGACCACATCGTCGGGAGGCAGACCACCATCTTTCTCCGACAACGACATCGAACCCCGGGTCGGATGGAACCTCATCCCGAAGTCGCGGGCAGCATCGATTTCAGCGGTGAGCAAGTCGCCGGCACCGTGGGGATGAACATAGAGATGATCGGTTGAGGTCGTGCATCCCGACAGCGCCAACTCGGCGAGACCGATCCAGGTGGACACATAGATCGACTCGGTATCGAGCGCTGCCCAGAGCGGATAGAGCGACTGGAGCCATCCGAAGAGGGGCTTGTCGGTCATCGGCGGATAGGCCCGAGTCAGGTTTTGGTAGAGATGGTGGTGGGTATTGATCAGGCCGGGGGTCACCAAGCATCCACCAGCATCAATCCGTTCCGCTGCTGGAGGCGGATCACCTGATCCCACACTGTCGATCAGTCCATCCTTGATCGCTACCCATCCCCCATCGAGTTCGCGACGTTGCGAATCACAGGTAGCGACGGTCCGTGCGTTATAGATCACCAGGTCGTTCACGCCACGACGGTAGCCGCTCCCAGGTGCTTCGGAGTGACATCCCCCACTTCAGGATGCGACTATGAGGTCGCGGTCAGCACCGGGCCGACCTCAGCGACAGGTCAATCGTCGAGAGCTAAGAGCTCGCTGTCGGCAAACCGACGTTCGCCATCGCGCTGGAGCAGGGTGCCGATCGCTGCAGCCAACGCTCCAGCGAGTGCAGGAACCGATGCAGCAAACGCAAAAAGCACGATCACGATCGCAATGGCACCAAGCATGAGACCAGGCTACTGCGCGACGACGGGGCTCTTCGATTCGCGCCTCAAGATGAAACGGCTCCAGCCGGATCACCGAGATCGTCTAGCGCTCTTGATAGGCGATGGCCTCGATTTCGACCAGCGCGCCGGCGGGCAGTTCCTTCACTGCCACCGTTGACCGGGCCGGACGACTCTCGCCAAACCCCTCGGCATAGGCGGTATTGAAGGTGGAGAACGAATCCATGTCCGCCAAGAAACAGGTGGTCTTGACCACCGCATCAAGGCCGACGCCATGCGCCGCCAGCGCGGCGCTCAGATTGCTGATCGCCTGACGGGTTTGGGCGGCCACGCCACCGGGGACCAAAGCGCCATCAAGCATCCCGATCTGACCAGAGGTAAAAACAAAGACTCCAGCGTGAGCTACTGAGCTGTAGGGACCAAGAGGTGTCGTCATACTCGGTGACCGTAGCGGCCGACGCGTGACTAGCGGCCGCCGCGCAGCGAGTCGGTCAGCCGGACAAAGTCTTTCCATTGACCGGCAGCGAGCAGCTTGGCCTGATCGGGCCAGGTACCCGGATCGTGGGGACGGAACCGTGGACCAGCATCGACCAGCATGGTCTTCAGCAAGGACACCTCGGTCGATCCCAGATCAGCCCAGGTATGAATCCCGATCCCATGACACAACTCGGCGATCTTGGGACCGATCCCTTCGACAACCGTCAGATCATCAGCGCGGACCGGACGACCAAGGATCTCAGCGGCAGCGGACAGGTCAATGACCGGTTGATCATCCTCAGCAGGCTGAGCTGTGGACGATTCCGGCTCATCGTCACCACTGTCGTCACCCGACGCCGCAACCTGGTCATCGGTGGCCACCGGCTCAACATCCTCTGACTCCTCCACCGGCTCGACAGCATCTTGGGACTCATCGTCAACTGGTTCAGCGATCTCAGGAGTCGGTGACGTCGCTGGCGGTGTCTGACCGAGACGGGCCAAGAGACGATCCCGCTCCGAGGTCAAGGCCTCCTTTTGAGCTGCCAGGCGATCCCGTTCATCAACGATCGATTCGAGTTCGCGGACCCGAGCTCGACACTTGTTCATCTCGGCCTGGATCACTCGACACCGACGGGCCTCGCGCCGGGCGACAAGCTGATGAAGCAACCATCCGATCACCACCCCCAACAAGACAGCAAGTACAAACCAAAAGAGTCCTTTGGCCAAGGTGTACGGCATTGGATTCTTCCCTTTCTCAAGCGAGAGCACACCGATCAGGATGCGGTGATCTCAAACACGACCCGACGACTAGCAGCATGATCCTCATCCCCGTCAACGATGATGGGTTCCGACTCTCCGTGACCGACCGCGGTCAGCGACTCGTCGTTGACACCCCGTTCGATCAGGGCATCTTTGACCGCGTCGGCACGCTGCTGGCTGAGTGCAAGATTGTTGTCGTCATTGCCATAGCTATCGGTATGGCCATGGACGACGATGGTCATCGCCTCCAGTTCACCGAGCTGACGAGCGATCTCGTCAAGCACCGACCCAGATGCTGGATCGAGGGTGTCCGACCCATTGCTAAACAGGATCGGATTGGCAGCCACATAGCCATTGAGCGCGGCCTCGACTTCGACCGCTTGTTCGGCTGCTTGTTCGGCCGCGTTGTCGGTGGTCGGCGGAGTGGTGGTCGGCGGGGTGGTGGCCGCCGCGGTGGTCGTGGTCTCTCGCTGCACCGGTGTGGTGAGATCGATGTCATCAGGAAGAAGGACCCGATCGATGGCGTGGACCACGCCATTCTGGGCCACCAGGTCGGCTTCGGTGACCGTCGCCGCGTCGATCATGACCGGAGGGCCGGTCGCCACGGTATGAGTGCTTCCATCGAGGGCGTCCAAGGGCCCATCGGCCAGATCGGCCGACCTGAGCTGACCCTCGACCATATGGTGTTCAAGAATCCGACGAATCAGTGAGGGGTCGGCATCAAGACGAGCCAACGCTTCCGCGGGGAGACTGTCGAAGGCGGCGACAGTTGGAGCAAAGAGGGTGACCGGGCCCTCAGCATCAGCGCCGATCAAGTCGTCGAGTCCGCCATCTTTGGCCAAGCGGGCCACGAGCTCAAACTGGGGATTCGAGTCGAGCACATCAACGACGGACTCAAATGAATCGTCGGGATCAACCACCGATGTGGCGACCGGGGTGGTCTCGGTCCTCACCCGACAGCTCGGATCAAGTTCGACCTGATGAACACCCCACACCGAAGCAGCAACCTCTTCGGCGGCCACTGGATCGTCGAGTGGGGTCTCACAGATCACGCGACCATCTTGACCGGAGAACGATGCCTCGACCTCGCCGTATCCGCCCTCAGCGATCGCCTGAGGCACCCGGTTTTCAAGATCGTGTTCGACACCGCGCAGATAGAAGAACCCCCCAATGACATAGAGGACGACCGCGATCACGGCACCCAATCCAATGATCCGGTGCCGATATCCCAGTCGACGCGGTCGTTCAGAGCTCATTGGCACCACGATCTCAAGTCAGCACCCCAACCAACAACTCGCGTCATCATTCCTACACACAACCGATGCCAATCTGACCGGCCAACGAACTCATCGAGCTGTATCAGTGGGACCCGTTACGGCCACATCCACATCCTGAGGTGGCATTGGGATTGGTGATCGCAAATCCACTGCCCTCGTTCCCCTCGACATAGTCGAGGGTGGCCCCCACCAGAAGTTGGGCTGATGACTCATCAGCAACCACGGTGACCGCCTCAGCAAAGTCGGCCCGCGCGTCGGTGTCTCCGATCAAGCTGTCGAAGTACATCTCATAGGCGAATCCCTTGCAACCACCCGGATGCACGACCACTCGAAGCGCATGTTCGTCGGCCCCTTCGGCATCCATAAGTTGTTTGACCTTTGACACGGCCGTATCGGTCAAGGTAATCATCCGGGGGTTTCCTTTGTCACTAGAGAACTACGCGGACCTGGTGAACAGGCCAGAGAGCCATCGTAGTACACCCCGGCAGGGGTTCTCCCAGATCGCTAAGGTGGACCGATGCCGACGAGTGCACCACCGACCAGGGACGAGGTGTTCTCAGCACTGGGAATGATCGACGATCCCGAGCTGGGTACCGACATCGTCACCCTCGGCATGGTGCCCGACATTTCGATCACCGATGATGGGGCGATCGATGTGACCATCAAATTGACGATCGGCGGCTGTCCCTTACGATCGGTCATTCAGCGTGAAGTCACCCGGGTGCTGGAACGCCATCCCGGGGTGAGCGGGGTCACCGTCCAGTGGGGGGAGATGACCCCCGACGAACGCTCGGCCACCATGGCTCAAGCCCGGTGGAATGCTCGGTCCGATGCCCCGACCACCTCGATCCCTGCTGACTGTCGAGTGATCGCCTTGGCCAGCGGCAAAGGCGGGGTTGGCAAGAGCTCCGTGACCGCCAATCTTGCGATCGCCCTAGCCGGCGAGGGCTACACCGTTGGCGTCCTCGATGCCGATATCTGGGGGTTCTCGATTCCGCGTCTGCTAGGAATGAGCACCCGGATGGAAGCCGAACGGGTTGAGAATTCCGACTCGCCCAAGATCATTCCCAACCGACTCACGATGGGGACCGGCACGCTCGAAGTGGTCTCAACCGGGTTCTTGGTGGACGAATCGACCGCCCTGATGTGGCGCGGACCGATGCTCTCCAAGGCGGTCGAGCAATTCCTGGTCGATGTGGCCTGGGGTGAGCTCGACTATCTCTTGATCGATATGCCCCCCGGCACCGGCGATGTTCAGATGAGGTTGGCTCGTCTCTTGCCCCAAACCGGAATCGTGATCATCACCACGCCAGCCACCGCGGCTCAAAAGGTTGCCCAGCGGGCCGCCGACATGGCCCAGCGAGGCTTCTTGCCAATCCTTGGGGTGATCGAGAACATGAGTGCCTTCACCTGTGATCACGGCGAGTCGTATGCCCTCTTTGGCTCCGGTGGTGGTGCTGCCCTCGCCGAGGCGATCGATGCTCCCCTCCTGGGATCGATTCCGATCGAACCGGCGGTGGCCGCGGGAAACGATGCTGGCCGTCCGGTGGTGATCGATAGCGACAGCCCCGCGGCCGGCGAGTTCGTGGCGATCGCTCGCCGACTGGCCACCGACCTTGCCGATGACGACCCGACCGTCGGATGTGCCACTCGTCTGCTCGATTCGGTCAATGCTGCCTTCGACGATGCCGAGGATGACACCGCCCGACCGGTCTCGACCTAGCCACCGGCTCCCCCCTCAGCGGTGATGACCGATGACCCACTCCGGGTCGATCACCTCGTCGTAGCCCTCGTCCCCGGGATTCTTGATCTCGACGATCCGACCCTCATCATCGGTGATCAGTCGGGGAACGATCGGTGTCGGGATCGGCAGATGACTGGCATCTTCGACCAGATCGGCCACGGTGGCATAGCTCGCGATGAACTCCAGCGACCGGATCGTGGGCGGAAACATGGCCATCTTCCCGCTCCGAGATCGGGCTATGGCGTCGGCGGGGCGGATCCAACAGCTAGCGATCGTCTCGGTGTGGTCGTGAAGCGGGCGCTGGTGGGCTGGGGCAAGAGCGAGAAAAAACCGGGTATCGAATCGATGTCGTTCTCCCAGCGGCGTCACCCAATGATCGACCAGATGGATGCGATCGACCAACAACCGCAACTCGTGGTCGCGACACAGCTGAGCCAGGGACACCTCACCGTTGTGGATGCCGCGACGGGCCCGCGTGAACTGGTCGATCACCTCGGCGGTGTCAAACCGAATCGGCTCATCGTCTCTGACTCGGCGGGCGAGAAGGATCCCCGCTTCTTCGAAGCACTCTCGTATCGCTGCCACCAGCCAAGCCAACCCCCCGTGGTCGAGGCCCAAGCGAGCCGATGCGCTGGCATCATCGCAGTGGTCACTGATCGACTCAAACACCGTTCCGTGATCAGCATCATCAAGTTGTCCGCCGGGAAACACGTATGTGCTCCGGGCGAAGGCCGCCCGATGGGTGCGCTGGACCATGAACACTTCCAGGCCGACTTCGCCATCGCGTACCAGCATGACTGTTGCCGCTGGCCTCACCGGCACAGCATCGGCTCGAAGACGAGGGAGATCGGTCATCCCTGCCACCGTAGCGATCGGATCCGGCGGTCTCAGTAATGTCGATTGGGTGACCTCACCAGATACTCCGACCGCGGTCCTCGATCATCTCGACGATGACAGCGACATCATCGTCGGCATGGCCAATGGCGAACCGACCGCAGTGATCGACGCGATCGAGGCTCACAGCGACCGGTTCAACGCTGTGCGCCTCCATCAGATGTATGCCCTCCACGACCGCGCCTACCTGGGTGGTGGCACCAGCTTGCAGCACGTGGCCTACTTCTTGACCTCGGTGTCGCGGCCCTACTTCCACCGAGGCACGATCGACCTGGTCCCCAACGATTTTTCTGACTCGGCCGCGGTGATGAGGTCGCAGGCCACCGATCCCCTGGTGGTGGTGGCGTCGTCGCTCCCCGATGCCGAAGGCTATGTCAGCCTTGGGGTGTCCTGTGACTATGTCGCCAGCTTCATCGGCCAGGCCCGCTTCTTTGTTGAAGCGACCCGAGAGATGCCCCACACCAACGGCAAGAACCGGATCCATCTCAGCCAGCTTGCTGGATGGTGCCGCAGCGATCGTCCCCTCGCCGATGTGGCACCCCGCCAGCCTGACGAGATCGACAAGACCATCGCTGTCCATATCGCTGAGCGGATCCCCGACGGAGCCACCCTTCAGGCCGGGGTGGGAACGATCCCCAATGCGGTCATGGAGCTCTTGACCGACCATCGTGATCTTGGCATCCATACCGAGCTCTTGTCCGACAATGTGGTCGACCTGATCGAGTCGGGAGCGGTGACCGGAGCTCGCAAAACGCTCAACCCCGGCAAGATCGTGGCTACCTTCGCCCTGGGGACCAGGAGACTTCACCGTTTTCTCGACGGCAATGACGAGGTTGAGATGTGGCCGGTCAGCTCGGTCAACAGCTTGGCCACGATCGCCGGTCACGACAATTTTGTCTCGATCAATGCCACGCTCAGCGTCGACTTCTTGGGCCAGTGTGCATCGGAGACCATCGGCGGGACCTATCACTCGTCATCGGGCGGCCAAACCGACTTTGCTCGCGGCGTGATCCACTCCAGCGGAGGCCAGGGCTTTGTCGCCCTCCATTCGACCACCTCTCAGGGCGCGAGCCGGATCGTCCCACAACTGGCTGCTGGCGAGGTAGCGACCACACCCAAGAACATCGTCGACAAGGTGGTCACCGAATGGGGAGTTGCCGAACTCCGAGGACGATCGATCCGCGAACGCACGCGCGCCCTGATCGCGATCGCCCACCCCGATCACCGAGACCGACTACGCGCTGATGCCAATCGTTTGGGCTATCTCTAAGCCGAGACCGACATCTGATGTCGCTCAGAGATCGAGCAGGACCTTGCCGATGGTGGTATTCGATTCGATGTGACGGTGGGCGGCAGCGACATCGGCGATCGGGAACCGGGTGTCGATCACCGGTCGGAGTTCACCACTGTCGAATCGGGGCAAGATCTCCCTGGTGAACCGCTGACTGAGCGCGATCTTGTCTTCGATCGGACGTGATCTCAAGGTCGTCCCGATCCAGCGCACCCGTTTGACCAGGAGCACACCAACTCGAACCGAGGTGGTCGCCCCTCCCATCACCCCAACCTGGACGATCGATCCTCCAGGTCGCACCGCTTGACGGCAAGCATCCATCTTGGGCCGAGAGCAGGTGACAGCGATCCGAGCCCCGATCGCCTTGGCGATCTGGATCGCTGCGGTGCCCACACCGGATGCGCCAGCGTGGACCAGGGCCCATCGTCCGCTGGTCAGCCCGCCCTGCACCACCAGTGCATCCCAAGCGGTGATGAACACCTCAGGAACCGCTGCAGCGTCGGCCAGGTCAAGACCGTCGGGAATCCGAAGGGCCTGACGCTCATGGGTCACCACCAACTCGGCATAGCACGCTCCGGTTTCGATCCCCATCACCAGATCACCGACCGACCATCGGGTGACCCGCTCCCCCACCGCGGCCACGGTGCCGGCATATTCAAGACCGGGAATGTCGTGGTCGCGGCGAACCGGATCGGGATAGTGGCCCTGGCGTTGGACGATGTCGGCCCGATTGACCGCGGTGTGGGCCACTCGAACCAGGATCTCCTCAGGACCCGGCGCTGGATCGGGCACCTCGATCAGTCGCATCACCTCCGGCCCGCCAGGCGTGGTGATGACGACCGCCCGCATCAGGTCTCGCCCTCAGCCTCGTCGGATGGTTCCGTGGTGGCGGCAAGTCGTTCGGCCACCTCATCGGGACCAGCAAACACCAGGTCGCGATAGAGCTGGAGTTCGGTGATGCTCTCACGAATGTCGTCGAGTGCTCGATGAACACCTTGCTTATAGCCCCGATGGGACAGGACTGCCGGATACCAGCGACGAACCAGCTCCTTGATGCTCGACACATCGACCGACCGATAGTGCAGATAATTCTCGATCTCGGGCAAGTAATTCGCCAAGAACCGACGATCGGTGCCGATCGAGTTCCCACACAAGGGCACAGTCCGCTCTTGGGGGCAATGCTCCTGGATGAACGCCAGGGTGGCATCACCGGCTTCGGCCAGGGTGATCGTCGATGCTCGAATCTGATCCAACAACCCCGAGGTGGTGTGCATCGACACCACAAAGGGATCCATCGCGTTGAGCACCTCATCGGGCTGGTGGATCACCAGGTCAGGTCCTTCAGCGACGATATTGAGCTCATCATCGGTGACGATGGTGGCGATCTCCACGATCACGTCCGATGTGTGATCGAGCCCAGTCATCTCCAAGTCCATCCAGACCAGCATGACGGTGACCCTATCGACCCATCGACCGAGCGGGCAGAGCCAGAGCTAACCCGCTCATGCGGTCACACCGAGATGGCGCAGGGCCACCTGGGCATAGAGCTCAACGCCATACGGGAAGGCATCCTCATCGAAGATGACCAGGTTGGAGTGGTTGGTCGGCTCGACCGCGGGGTCTTTCCCTTCCGGGGTGGAACCTAAGAAGATCATGGTGCCCGGCACTTCCTTGGCCACATACGAAAAGTCTTCAGCTCCCATCATCGGCGCTTCCTGGAGGACCACATGGTCAGCTCCGAGCACATCAGCGGCGGTGTCCATCACAAAGGAAGTAAACGTCGGGTCATTCATGGTGACCCCATAGCCTCGTTCGATCTCGACCGAGGCGGTGGTGCCGTGGGCCTCGGCGATCTTGGTGGCGACCTGTTCGATCTGGGTGTGGACATAGGCCCGGGTCTCTTCACTGACCGTGCGGATCGTGCCTTCGATCTCGGCCAGCGCTGGGATGATGTTATGGGTCGTGCCGGCGTGAAGACGACCAACGGTGATAACCGCTGGATTGAAGACATTGATCCGCCGGGTGATCATGGTCTGGAGTGCAGTCACGATCTCAGCGGCCACCGGCACTGGATCAACGGCTCGGAAAGGTTCGCTGGCGTGCCCACCGGCACCGTGAACATGGACCTCAAACCGGTCGGCCGAGGCCATCATGGGGCCCGGGCGAGTGATGATCGTCCCGGTCGGCTGGGTGGTCATGATATGGATCGCGAATGCGGCGGTCACCGGCGATGGGCTGCCATCGGGATAGGGCGGAACATCGAGCAGGCCCTCTTCCAACATGCGCAGAGCTCCATGCTCGCCCTCTTCGCCGGGCTGGAACATGAACAAGACCCGGCCAGGAATTTCGTCTTGGTGAGCACAGAGCACCCGAGCTGCTCCGGCCAACATGGCGGTGTGGGTGTCGTGACCGCAGGCATGCATCCGGCCCTCGATCGTTGACGCGAACTCCAACCCGGTGTCCTCTCGCAACGGCAGAGCATCCATATCGCCACGCAACAAGATCGTCGGACCCGGCCTTCCTCCGGTGAGCAAGGCAGCGATACCCGAGGTCGACTCGTGGAGGGTGATGTCCAAGGGCAACCCTTCGAGAGCATCGAGGACCAGCTGCCGAGTGACCGGCAAGTGATTGCCGAGCTCGGGATTCTGGTGGAGGGAACGGCGCAGTGCGACCGTGTCGGGTTGGATGGCAAGTGCTTCATCGCGGAGGGTGTCAAGACGCATACCGCTGATCGTAGGCCCACTTCCTTGATCTTGTCAGTACCGGGATTCATCAGGTTGCCCCACGATCAGCCCCCTCAGGTTGGAGATGACCCCACCCCAAGACTGGGTCTACAGTTGGGGAGGTGAACCATGTTGAATTCACCATCGAACCATTCGTTGAAGGAAGCCCGGGTCGTCACGTCACCGCTCCAGCCAAGGTGTTACGCGAGCACGGCGTCAACGTAGAAATTGGACCGTTTGGGACATCCTGTGTGGTCGCCGACGACGACACCGCCCAGGTGGTATCCACCGTGGTCAACGAAGCGCTCCGTCACGGAGCGGACCGCATCAGTATCGAAATCCGTGCCGGCGGGGCAGCGTTGTGAGCGATCATCCTCTCATCACTGCGATCCAACCGATCCTCGATGCTGTTGGCGCATGTGTTATCGATGCCGATGAAGCCGATATCAGTGACATCCCTCTGGTGTGGGACGGCACCACGGTGGCAGCAGTACGACCACCGCCGCTTCACGGTGCCCTTGACCGTCTCATCGATGGCGTTGAAACCGAGCTGGGCGCTCCCCTGACCAAACTGTCACGGGAAGACAAACAGCGCGCCGTCCGTCTCCTCGATCAACGCGGTGCCTTTATCTTGCGCCGAGCAGTCGAAGATGTTGCTGACGCGATGGGTGTCAGCCGAATCACGGTCTACAACTATCTCAACGCCATCCATCGGTGAACCGCCGCACCCACGGCAGTCGCTTTGATGTCATCGGTTTTGATGCCGATGACACCTTGTGGCGTAACGAAGACTATTTCACCGTTGTTGAACAACGCTTTGTTGAGCTGATCACGCCCTACGCAACGCCGGGGATCGATCCGATGGCGACGCTCACCGAGATCGAAACCGCAAGCGTGCCAGTGACCGGCTATGGCGTCACCGCTTTCGCCCTATCGATGGTGCAAGCAGCGGTGCGAGCCAGCGATGGACGGGTGCCAGCGACAGTGATCGATGATCTGGTCAACTCGGCCTATCGCATCTTCGATCACCCGGTCGAACTCCTCGATGGGGTGATCGACACCCTCACCAGCGTGGCCTCAACCCATCGGGTAGTGATGATCACCAAGGGAGACCTACTCCATCAGGGTCGCAAGATCCGCGCCTCGGGGATCGATCACCACTTTGATCAGATCGAAGTGGTGGCCACCAAGGATGCCGACACCTATCGCCGAGTGCTCGACCGATGGGGTATCGACCCCACCCGCTTTGCCATGGTCGGCAATTCGGTGCCCAGCGACATCCTGCCGGTGCTCAGCATC
>PDSL01000080.1 GCA_002748455.1 Ilumatobacter coccineus | reverse complement strand
GACGGTCACGATCGTCATCTCATCGTCGCCGATCGCCTCCACCCCAGTGGGCAGGGTCAGGTCGGCAAGGGTGATGACCGAATCCATCGTCATCTCCGACACATCAACCGCAATCGAGTCGGGGATATTGCGGGGAGTGGTACGAATCTCGATCTCGTTAGCCGCCAGGTCGACGAGGCCGCCTTCGTCGGACACCGCCTTGGCATAGCCGTCGAGCACGATCGGCACGCTGACCACGATGTCCTCGTCGAGATTGATCTGGATGAAGTCGACGTGTTGGACGGTACGACGCACGGGATGGCGTTGCATCTCCTTCACGATTGCCGGATAGACGGTGTCATCGACCGTCAGGTCGAGGATGGTGTTGGTTCCGGCCGAGCCCGACAGGGCAACGCGCAGGTCGGATCGTTTGACGGAAATCGCCAAGGGGTCCATGCCCTGGCCGTAGACCACGGCAGGGATACGGTCCTCGCTCCGCAGACGGCGAGAATTGGCGCTGCCCTTAGCGCGCCCGGTTTCGGCAACAAGAACGGTCTCAGACATTGATCAGCCTCAAAGCAAGTCGATACAGCAACGCACCATGCTAGCGGTCGCCGGCGGCATCAACACCGGCGACCGCGCTGGTTGGTCTAAATCGTGGGAACATCGGCCATCGCGTCAGCGATAGCGCTATCGGGCAGCTCGTAGTCGGCCATGCCGCCGTTGAGGTAGCTGTCATAGGCGCTCATATCGAGATGTCCATGGCCCGACAAGGCGGTGACGATGACCTTGTCTTCGCCGGTTTCCTTACACGCCAAGGCTTCGCGGATCGTGGCAGCGATCGCGTGGGTCGGCTCAGGAGCGGGGACGATGCCCTCGGTGCGAGCAAACCGCAAGGCTCCAGGCCGGTTCGACGCACCGGATCACCGGGTCCATCTTGCCAGCGAGCTTTTCCCGCAGGAAGGGGAAGGCCAAGCCACCGAAGTTGGAGCCACCGCCGACACAACCGATCAGGACATCGGGTGTTTCGCCCACCTTGGCCAGCTGGAGCAGGGCTTCCTCGCCGATCACGGTCTGGTGAAGCAGGACATGGTTGAGTACCGACCCGAGGGCGTAGCGGGCCTTGGGGTCGGCAACACAGGCTTCGACCGCTTCGGAGATGGCGATCCCCAGCGAACCGGGATGGTCGGGGTTCTCGGCCAAGAGCTGGCGGCCAAACTCGGTTTCCATCGAGGGGCTGGAGTGGACACTGGCGCCCCACACTTCCATCATCGCTCGCCGATAGGGCTTGTGACGGTAGGACGCACCCACCATCCAGACCTCGCACTCCATCCCGTACTGGGCGGTGGCGAAGGCCAGCGACGATCCCCACTGGCCGGCACCGGTCTCGGTGGTCAGGCGGGTGATCCCTTCCTGATGGTTATAGAACGCTTGGGGTACCGAGGTGTTCGGCTTGTGCGATCCGGCCGGGCTGACGCCCTCGTACTTGTAATAGATGCGCGCCGGGGTGCCGAGCTCGGCTTCGAGACGATGAGCTCGGAAGAGGGGACTGGGCCTCCAGATCCGCAGCACATCCAAGACTTCACCGGGGATGTCGATATAGCGTTCGGTCGACACCTCTTGTTCGATCAAGGCTGAGGGGAAGAGCGGCGCAAGATCATCTGGTCCTACCGGCTCGTGGGTTCCTGGGTGGAGCTGGGCCGGTGGAGGGGTCGGCAGATCAGCGACGATGTTGTACCACGTCGTCGGCATTTCGGATTCCGACAAATGGATCTGGTGTTCGCTTCTCGTGCTCATGGGACCTAAAGCTAGACGGTTCCAGCCCCTACACCACGGCTCTTGGCACATTCCGCGTCGATCGGGAGCTCCCGATCGACGAGATCAGGCGAGGTTTTCGCCGTCGAAGATATCGCTCACGCTGGTGTCGTCGAAGACCGCGGTGATCGCTTCGGCGAGGATCTCAGCCACCGAGAGCACCTCGATATTGGGGAGGCGCTTGTGCTCGGGCAGGGGCAAGGTATTGGTCAACACGATCTTCGACAGAGGGGCCTTTTCAAGCCGCTCGATCGCTGGACCGGAGAGCACACCATGGGTCGCCATCGCCCACACCTCGGTCGCTCCCCGTTGGAGCAAGATCTCCGCTGCGGACACGATGGTGCCACCGGTGTCGATCATGTCGTCGGTCAGGATGCACAGTCGCCCCTCGACCTGGCCGATCACTTCCTTGGCCTCAACCACATTGATCTGGCCCTTGGGACGGCGCTTATAGATGAAGGCGATATCGGCATCGATGTCGATCAGGTGCTGGGCCATGCGCTCGGCGACCTTGATCCGGCCAGCATCGGGCGACACGATCACCGGAGGAACCGGGGCATGGGAGCGGATGTATTGCTCGAGCACCGGGCCGGCGGTGAGGTGGTCGACCGTTCCGCTGAAGAAACCCTGGATCTGGCCGGAGTGAAGATCGATGGCGATCATCCGCTTGGCTCCGGCAGCCCGGAACATGTCGGCCACCAAACGGGCGGTAATCGGCTCACGCCCTTCAGCCTTGCGGTCTTGGCGGGCATAGCCGTAGAAGGGACACACCGCGGTGATCCGTTTAGCTGAGGCCCGATAGGTGGCATCGATCATGGTCAACTGCTCCATGATCGAATCGTTCACCGAGTGGCCATCGATGCCGTAGTGGCTTTGGATGATAAAGACATCTGAGCCGCGAACGCTCTCCACCAATCGGGGGCGGATCTCTCCGTTGGAGAACTCGACAATATTGGGGTCACCGAGGTCTTGTCCGAGATAGGTCGAGACCTCTTCAGCCAAGCCAGGATGGGTCCGGCCCGAGTAGACCCTGAGTTTCTTGGTGGTGACCTTCTCCATGAATCTACTTTCGTCTCGTGGCCGGATCGAAGCCTAATCCGGTTGGGGAACAGTGGGTGGAATATTGCTGGTCAGGTGGGCGAATGGGCCAACGCGAGCACCGTCGCCAATCTCGATCCCATCGCCAACCGAGTGGGCGACCACACAGTTGTTACCAACCGTGCAGTCGGTGAGCTGGGTGTGGGGACCGAGAATCGTGTCATCGCCAACCGTGGTAGAGCCGTTCAAGACGGTGCCCGGATGGATGGTCACATCGGCACCGATGGTGACATCGACATCGATGAAGGTTTGGCGAGGATCGACCATGGTGACGCCCTTGAGCGGCGAGGCCTTCGATCACGTCGGTGAGATAGAACTCGCCCTGCGAATTATTGGTGTTGAGGTCGTCGAGTGCTGGGGCGAGCAGGTTGCGCTGGAAGGCATAGATGCTGGTACACACTTCCTTGACATCAAGCTCTTCCGGGGACGCGTCGCCTTGCTCAACGATTCGCATCACCCGGTCATCGCCAGCTCGAATGATCCGTCCGTATCCGGTGGGGTCAGTGCGCAAACTGGTCAAGAGCGTCGCGGCATTGTTGTTGGCCACATGGGTGGAGACCAACTCGTTGAGGGTGTCAGCAGTGAGGAGAGGAGCGTCACCGGGGACGACCACGACGACCGCGTTGTCGGTGTTGTCACCAGGATCGAGGATGCTCATCCCGCTGGCGGTGGCGTGGCCGGTGCCGTGTTGTTCGTGTTGATGGGCGAAGACCACATTGGCCCACTCGGGGGCACTGGCTGTGACCTGGCGGGCTACCCAATCGGACTCGTGGCCAACGACCACCACGGTTTGTCGGGGTGAGAGCTTGGAAAAGGCGTGGATCACGTGGGTCAGCATGGGACGGCCACAGATCGGGTGAAGTGGCTTGGGAAGTGC
>PDSL01000003.1 GCA_002748455.1 Ilumatobacter coccineus | reverse complement strand
ATCAGCACGACCGAATACGTGTTGCTCGTTAGCTGTAGCAATAGCCGTGGTATCGCTTGAGTCAGTTGATCCAGCCGAGCAGGCGGTGACGACAAGACACACCATCACTGCACTGATCAGTTGCCGCTGGCAAGCCATACATCGCCTCCCCCCACGAGTGAGATGCCCAGAACCTACCACTCAGCCCGACCGCCGATCGGTCAGCTCTGGTTGATGCCCGGTCGACTACCGTCAACACCGTGAACGTGATTGACACATGCCGGGCCGATAGCCATCTCAAACTGGCTGACCATGACCCCCGAGAAACCTTCGGTTGGGACAAAGAGGTCGCCAAAGCCCAGTTCGTCGATGAACACGCTGCAGTGGCCGAGCTCCACAAGAAGCTGATGGCCGAAGAGCAACGCTCCCTCTTGATCGCCCTTCAAGCGATGGATGCCGGGGGTAAGGGTGGCATCGTCCGCTCGGTGATGACCGGGCTGAATCCTGCTGGGGTCAAGGTCCAAGGATTCGGCGTGCCGACCGATCAGGAACTGGCCCACGATTTTTTGTGGCGTATTCACGCAGCCACCCCAGCCAAGGGCCAGATCGGGGTCTTCGACCGCAGCCACTACGAAGATGTGCTGGTGGTGAGGGTCAAGAACATCGTCCCCGAAGCCATTTGGCGTCCCCGCTACGCCCACATCCGCAACTTCGAGTCGCTCCTGCATGACTCGGGAACCCAAGTGGTCAAGATCTTCGTCAATATCTCCTCTGAAGAGCAGCGAGAGCGGTTCCAAGACCGTATTGACGACCCCGATGAACGCTGGAAGTTCCGTCTCGGCGACCTCGATGACCGAGCCCGCTGGGATGACTATCAGGACGCCTTCCAAGAGGCGATCCGAGAAACCTCCACCAAGCATGCTCCCTGGTATGTGGTGCCTGGAGATCGCAAGTGGGTACGCAACCTGGTGGTGGCCAAGATCCTCCGCCACCATCTCGAAGACATCGATCCCCGCTATCCCGATGCTGACGAAGACATCGACGGTCTGGTGATCGAATCTCTTGATGAACTGTAAGCCGACAAGATTCCAGTCACCGACCGCCACCGGCTAGCGTGTCACTATGTCAACGCAGCGAGAGATCATGACCTGGGACCTGTTCGGAACAGCGTCCCGCGAACTGGCCCAAATGGTTGTCGATGACGGCTACGAGCCCGACATGATTCTCTCGATCGCCCGCGGTGGACTCCTGATCGGTGGCGCGCTCGGCTATGCCCTGTCGATCAAGAACACCTACACCATGAATGTCGAGTTCTATACCGGCGTTCACACCCGTCTTGAAGTGCCCCGAGTGTTGCCGCCGGCACCCGATTTTGTCGACCTCCACAATGCCAAGATCCTGGTCGCCGATGATGTGGCCGACACCGGCCACACCCTGGCCAGCGTGGTTGAGTTCACCCAGGGCAAGGTCGGCGAGGTGCGTTCAGCAGTGCTCTACGAAAAGCCCCACTCGATCGTGAAGTGTGATTATGTGTGGCGGCGTACTGGCCTGTGGATCAATTTCCCGTGGAGCGATAAGCCGCCGATCGCCACTCGCGAAGGTGCAGTCGTCGACGTCTAGAACCCGATTGCGGGGTCGATGAACTCGTTGGTGAAGGTGTCATCAAGATTGAGATCATCGGGAACCGGCAGCTCTGCCTCGCGGAGCAGGTCCACAATGGTGGCCAGACGGTCACGATCAAAGTTGCCCACCGTCTCGTCATCGCCATTGCTGATGATGCCCAGCTTGGTCATGGTGTCCACCGCATAGCGGCCGATCTCGGCATCGTAGACCCACATCGAATCGAAGGTCTCCACCGCATCGACGATGGTCGCAATCGCCTGATCGGGATTCGCAGCGGTTGCCAACACCGAACGCTGAACGATGGGGACGAAGCGCTCCAAGCACGGCTTCAGCTCATCGAGATCTGACGGCTTGACCGAAATCACCTGGCTATAGGCCGGATAGCCAGCATCGTGAAGGAGCTGGTAGGCGACCGGTTTGCCAAACTCTTCGAACACCTTCTCGTAGTTGTAGGGCTCGCTCGACGCGAACCCTTGCTGGGCGATATTGCCTTCAGCGATGAAGCGGGCCGGTGAACCGTCATAGGACGGATTGATCTGGTCGGCACTCCAGATGCCCCGAGCCACAAAAGTGTCAGCGAAGGTGGTCGAGCCCGACAGATTGATCTCGATACCAGCTGTACCCAGGTCGGCCAGGGTTGACACGTCGGGGTAGACCTCGGGATCCCACATGATCATTTGGGGATTCTTTTCCAAGGGCGCCATCACCGCGACCAGGGGCAGATCATCAAACGACTTGGCCGATGAATCGGTATTGGCCAAGCCGAGATGGATCGAATCGTCGGCATACATCACCACCCGCGGTGGCGAATAGCCCACCGCCGGCCCACCGCTGCGCAAGCTCAGCTCAATCCCGGTGTCCTGGTCGCCGTCAACCAGGGGACCGGTCACCGTCATGTTCTCTTGATCGATGGTGTACCCATCGCCGATCAGGCCGTAGAGGGCGCTGTATTCGGCTTCTGGGAACCAGTCGAGCTGGA
>PDSL01000058.1 GCA_002748455.1 Ilumatobacter coccineus | reverse complement strand
CTCTGAGCCAACTGCTCAAAGGCGAGCTGAGGCTGGGTCATGATGATGTGAGCCTCACCAGCGAGCAGAGCGTTGATCTGGGCATCGGTGTCGGTCACATAATTGACCTGGACACCATCGACATAGGCGAGACCCTTGTTCTTGGCATCCGGGCTATTCGAGCCGTGGTACTTCTCATTGCGCACCATGCTGATCTGGACACCCTTCTCCCACGAATCAAACACCATCGGACCAGCAGACGCGATCACGTTGCCATCAGGAGCCTGCCACTCGCGCAGAGCATCATTCAGCTGGGCTGCAGCTTCGGCGGGATCAGCGGAGAACTGGTGAGCCGGATAGACCTCATCGAGAACAGCCTTCCAACCAGCAAAGAACTCCGACCAAGTGATAGTGAATTCCGTGTCGGATTGGACAGCGATCTCGGTGACCGTGTCATAGCCGGTGCGGTCACCGAGCAGGTAGACGTAACTGGGGTTGCCCTCATCGTCAACACCATCGGCATACATCATGGCATCGAAGGTGAACTTGAAGTCATTCGCGGTAAGCGGCTCACCATCGGACCACATCAACCCATCACGCAGGGTGTACTTGGCGGTATAGGTGCCGTCACCGTTGTCGACCATCTCGGCTTCTTGAGCCAAGAGCTCGGGATAGAACTCGGTCGTCGCCGAGATGCCATACGCACCCTCGAGGAGAGCGGTGCGGAGCCAGGCGGTGGCACCGAGGTTGTTCTCAGGGTCGTGGAGATGGAGATCGGGCCACTCTTGTCATCATCGCTACCACCACAGGCAGCAAACACGAGCGACGCAGCGGCGGCCACAGCAAGAAGCTTGGTGCTCTTACGGGTCGTCTTCACGTGATTCCTCCTCAAAGGATGTGGGGAGGTAACGGGGTGACATAGGTCTAAGCAGTCTTTTCACTGCCACTTGGTTTCTAGACACCATTGCAACGTTTCGTCCTCCCCGATCGAAACGGGCATTCCATTACGGTAGCACCGTTCGGAGTGCCACGTCTCCGTGACGTCGACGACACCGGCACCAACGCTCCGAGGGCCCAGCCGGATTCCCGGCTGGGCCCTCGCCATCTTTCATCCGTCGTAGACGGACAATTCACTCAGTCAGCAAACTTAAAGTCGACCACATTGGCCAGAGCTCGTTGTAGCACGCTGCACGCTCAGCATCATCAACCGTCGAGTCGCACTCAGCCGACTTGGCGTCAAACTCAGCACTCGCATAGCCATAACAGTTGTTGCCAGCACCGGTCAGGAATACTGCCGAGTTGCCACCAGGCCACGGGCCACCGACCCAGGCGAACTGGGCCAGGTCCCAGATATCGCAGTTACCGGCGGTACCACCGCTCTGGGAACATTCGATCGAGCCCGGAGCGAAGGGACGCTCGGAGAAGTAGGCGCCACCCTCGACATTGTCGATGGTGATCTCGATGCCAGCTTCCTTGAACTTGGACTGGAGCAACTGCTGCTGAATCTCACGCAGCTTGTTACCACCAGTGGTCCCAACACGCAGGCTCAAACGACCCCGCTCAGGATGGACATAGACACCATCGTCGCCAAGGGTGTAACCAGCCTTTTCCAGGTTGGCCTGAGCCGACTCGATATCGCCCTTGCCGTAGCCAGCATTGCCAGCATTGTCCTGATATGGGCTCTGGTTCGACATCCAGTAGGTGTTACCCAACCCCTCAGCTGGCAACGAGTCCCCAAAGAGCGGGGTGTAGAGACCGGCCATGACCTCGGACTTATCCATCGCAAACGCCAAGGCCTCACGAACCAACGGGTCGGAGAGGTGGGCATTGTGAACATTCATGCCCCAGTGCTCATAGACCGGACCAGCGGTTGAGGCCACGGTGAAGTCCTCGCTCTGAGCCAACTGCTCAAAGGCGAGCTGAGGCTGGGTCATGACGAGATGGGCTTCACCAGCCATGAGAGCATTGATCTGGGCATCGGTGTCGGTCACATAATTGATCTGGACACCATCGACATAGGCGAGACCCTTGTTCTCAGCATCGGGGCTGGTTGAACCGTGGTAGTTCTCGTTGCGCACCAGATTGATCTGGACACCCTTCTCCCACGAATCAAACACCATCGGCCCCGACGAGGCGATCACGTTGCCATCGGGAGCCTGCCACTCCTTGAGCGCCTCATTGAGCTGGGCTGCAGCCTCAGCCGGATCAGCGGAGAACTGGTGAGCTGGATAGGCCTCGACCAAGATGCCCTTCCAGCCGGCGAAGAACTCGGACCAGGTGATGGTGAATACGGTGTCGGACTGGACAGCGATCTCGGTGACCGTGTCATAGCCGGTGCGATCGCCACGGAGGTAGACGTAATTGGGGTTGCCCTCATCGTCGACACCATCGGCATACATCATCGCGTCAAAGGTGAATTTGAAGTCATTCGCGGTGAGGGGCTCACCATCGGACCACATCAACCCATCACGCAGGGTGTAGGTCGCCGTAAAGGTGCCGTCGCCATTGTCGACCATCTCGGCCTCTTGAGCCAGCAGTTCCGGGAAAAACTCGGTCGTTGACGAGATGCCATAGGCACCCTCAAGAAGCGCGGTACGCAACCACGCTGTCGCCGCGAGACTGTGCTCGGGGTCATCGACGTGGAGGCTGCCCGGCTCTTGCTCATGAGCCCAAACCAAGATCCCGCCCGACGAACCGGATGCTTCGGTCGTCTCGGCGGCCTCATCGCCGTCCTCGGTTTCGCTCACGCTCGCGTCACTACCTTCATACCACCACAGGCAGCAAACACGAGCGACGCAGCGGCGGCCACAGCAAGAAGCTTGGTGCTCTTACGGGTCGTCTTCACGTAATTCCTCCTCAAAGGATGCGGGGAAGACGTGATGATGATGCCAAGCCGCCGACAGTGCTTACGCTGCGACCGGGAGCACGACACCGTTGGAACGTTTCGTCCTCCCCGTCGAAACGTCCGAGCGTTGACCGTAGCACAGCCCAACCCAGCCCAACCCAGCCCAACCCAGCCGGGCGCGCGTCAAGAGCGATACCCGGCTAGGTGCGGCTAGTTCTCAGGATGGGCGATCAGCCGGCGGCGATCTGGACGATTCGGGAGAACTCGTCGGGGTCCAGACTGGCTCCGCCAACCAGGGCACCGTCCACATCGGGCTGGGCCATCAACTCTTCGGTTGTTGCTGCCTTGACCGAGCCGCCGTATTGGATACGAACCGCGTCGGCAGGATCATCGCCGAACTGGGCTCGCACCGCTGAGCGGATGGCCGCACACATCACCTGGGCGTCATGAGCGGTGGCGGTTTTGCCGGTGCCGATCGCCCAAATGGGCTCATAGGCGATCACCATCGAAGCCACATCAGCAGCCTTCACCCCAGCTAATCCAGCGCTCACCTGGGAGAGCACCTTGGCCTCGGTTTCACCGGCTTCACGCTCAGCCAACGATTCCCCGCAGCACATGATCGGGGTCATGCCATGGGCCAAGATCGCCTTGACCTTGGCATTCACCATCTCGTCGGTTTCGCCAAAGATGTCGCGCCGTTCACTGTGCCCGGCGATCACCAACTTGACCTCCAGCTTGGCCAAGAACGCTGGCGAGACCTCTCCGGTGAATGCACCAGCGTCGCGGTCGTGGCAATGCTGGGCTCCCAACATGATGTCAAGGTCGTCAGCATCGATGACCGTCTGAACACTGCGAATATCGGTGAAGGGCGGGTGAACGCTCACATCAACTCGGTCATAGACCGAGGTCGGCAACCCGTAGTGGAGCTTCTGGATGGTTTGAATCGCCTCAAAATGGTTGAGGTTCATCTTCCAGTTGCCCGAAATGAGCGGTGTGCGAGCCATCGTCATGCTCCCTGTGCGTTCGGGGCGTCCCTCAGGGCTGCTAGGCCCGGAAGATCACCCAATTCGATGAGTTCAAGGCTGGCCCCACCTCCCGTGGAGACATGGTCAACCTGATCGGCATACCCGAAACGCGCCAAGGCAGCAGCCGAATCGCCGCCACCGACCACGGTGAAGGCCGCGGTGTCAGCCATCGCCTGGGCGACGGTGCGGGTGCCGCTGGCGAACCGATCATCTTCGAACATCCCCATCGGACCGTTCCAGAACACCGTCTTGGCATCGGCGATCACATCACTGAATGCGGCAGCCGATCCCGGACCGATGTCGAAGCCCTTACAACCGTCGGGAATGACCGAACCAAAGGCGGCGTAGTCACCGTTGGCATCAACTCCGACCATGTCGGTGGGGAGATGGATCTTGTCGCCATGCTCGGCAAGGATGCGCCCACACGTGTCGACCTGATCGGGTTCAAACAAGGAATCGCCAATCGACTGCCCCCGAGCAGCAAAGAAGGTGAAACACATCGCTCCACCAATCACCAGGGAGTCGACCACTCCGAGAAGGGCTTCGACCACGCCGAGCTTGTCGGAGATCTTGGCCCCACCAAGGACAGCGACAAAGGGCCGCTGGGGGGTGTTGCGCACCCCGAGCAAGACCTCGACCTCACGCTGGAGCAGGCGCCCCATCGCCGACGGCACCCGACTCGCGGGACCGACGATCGAGGCGTGAGCCCGGTGTGAAGCGCCAAAGGCATCATTGACATAACAATCGATGCCCTCAACCAACCGGTCGGTGAACTCGGCGCTATTGCCGGTTTCACCCGGATCAAACCGGAGATTGTCCAAGAGCTCAACTCCCAGGGGCACATTGAAGTCGGTACGGACCAAGACCCGCTTGCCAGCGACGTCTCCGAGATCCTCCAGGGTGGGAATCCCGTCGATCATGGCGACTCAGCTCTTCTTGCTGGTGACGTAATTGATCATGTCAACGAGCCGGTTGGAGTAGCCCCACTCGTTGTCGTACCACGAGGCCACCTTGACCAAGCTGCCCATCGACATCGTCATCCCAGCGTCGAAGATCGACGAATGGGGATCGGTGACGATATCACTCGACACGATCGGCTCTTCGGTGTACTTCAGCACACCCTTGAGCGGGCCAGCAGCAGCGGCAGCAAACGCAGCATTGACCTCGTCCGCGGTGACCTCGGTATTGAGGACTGCGGTGAGATCGGTCAGCGAACCGGTGGGCACCGGCACCCGAACAGCCAATCCGTCGAGCTTGCCGGCCATCGATTCGAGGACCAGAGCGGTCGCCCGAGCGGCACCGGTGGAGGTGGGCACCACATTGATCGCCGCGCTGCGCGCCCGACGAGGATCACGGTGGGGACCATCGACGAGCTGCTGGTCGCCGGTGTAGGCGTGAATGGTGGTCATCATGCCCTGCTTGACACCAAAGGCATCGTCGAGCACCTTGACCACCGGCACCAGACAGTTGGTGGTGCAGCTGGCATTGGAGACGACCTTGTGCTTGGCGGGGTCGTAGTCGGTGTGGTTGACGCCATAGACCACGGTGAGGTCGGCGCCCTTTGAGGGAGCGGACACGAGCACCAGCGGGGCGCCAGCATCGAGGTGCATGGCGGCCTTGTCACGGGCGGTAAACACACCGGTTGACTCGATGACCACATCAACACCAAGATCGCCCCACGGGAGGGCCTTGGGATCACGTTCGGACAAGACGGTCAGGGTGTCGCCATCGACATCGATGCCCTTGTCGGTGGCCTTGATGGTCTGAGGCAGGACGCCGAGGACCGAGTCGTACTTGAGAAGATGAGCCATCTGGTCAAGCGAGCCCAGGTCGTTGACAGCGACAAAGTCGATATCCGCTCCCAGCTGCTTTGCTGCCCGGAAGAGATTCCGGCCGATCCGGCCAAAGCCGTTGATTCCCACACGCACTGTCATGACAGATGATTCCTTTCAGATGACATTCGAGGTCGCCCCACAGTCGGGCTACATATCCGTCCTACCAGGGTTAATCGGTGTCACCACCCAAGACCGCAAAGAAGGTTTTACGATTCGTTAGATTTCACGATCGGGTCACGTCGCGATGCGAGGTGTGGGCCTCGATGTCAGCATCGGCGAGACGGCGAGAGATCTCCTCAGCGATCGCCACCGAACGGTGCTTGCCACCGGTACACCCGATCGCGATCGTGAGATAGCTGCGTCCTTCGGACTCGTAATTGGGGATCAGGCCGACCAAGAGCTGCTCAAAACGATCGAGGAAGCTCTGGGTGACCGAGCGCCCAAGCACAAAGGCTTGGACCCGCTCATCCTGGCCGGTGAGGGGACGCAGCTCTTCATCCCAATGGGGATTCGGCAAGAACCTCACATCCATCACGATGTCAGCGTTGAGGGGCAGACCGTGGGTATAGCCAAAGCTCTGGACCGACACATACATCCGCGAACTCGATGCCTCCGCAAAGGCAGCGATCACCCGATCTTTGAGCTGGTGGATGGTGAGATCCGAGGTATCGATCACCAGATCGGCGTGATACTTGGTGCTCGCCAGAAGCTCTCGCTCTGCCTCGATCGCCTCGAGAAGACCATGCGACTCGTCGGAGAACGGGTGCTTGCGACGCGTGGCGTTATAGCGCTGGACCAAGACTGGGGTTCGAGCATCGAGAAAGAGCGTCGTGACGCTGTGCCCCGACTCGCGGAGCTTGGCGACCTCGGGAAGGATGTCGCTGTGATTGCGACCTGACACCAAGGCCAGCCGATTGATCCCCCCGCCAGGCTGGATCGCCAGCTGAACGATGGTCGGGAGAAGCGGGGTGGGCAGGTTATCGATCACGTAATAGCCGAGATCGTCGAGCACATCGGCTGCCCCCGATCGTCCTGCACCCGACAAACCGGTAATCACCACAATCTGAGCCACGGCTCTACCCTAGTCAGCGTCGCCGGAGCCGGAGATAGAGCAGACGAGGAATCGTGGCTGCCTCGGTGTATTCCGGCGCCAAGGCCAAGAATCGCTTTGGTGGTACCGGCTCAACCATCTGGTCGATCACCAACCCATGGTCGGCCAAGGTATTGATATAGCGCGACAAGGGACGATGAAGGAAACGTATCGAGACCCCGTGCTCTACCGACTCGATCGTCTCGGCTTCGGCGAGATAGGGGCCGATCCGCCAATACTGCTCTGGAGGATCGAGGATCTGGTCATCGATCCATCCCGATCCCGGAGTTTGGGACAGGGGATGATTCAGAAAGAACGAGAACTGGCCGCCTGATCGCACCACCCGGGCCACCTCAGCGATCGCCGCGTCGAGGGCATCGATGTGCTCGAACACCAGACAGACGAGAGCGGCATCAAAAGAGCCATCCGGGAAGGGAATCTCGTCAGCCGTTGCTCGCACATAGCGTGGTCCCCCACCGCGCTCGTGGGCGACACGAATCTGGTTCCAGGTCGGGTCAATGCCCACCACCTCAGATCCGGCAGCGGCGAGGGCTCGGCTGATCTGACCGTCACCACAACCGATATCGAGGATGCGTCCGCGACCGGCCAACTCATCAAGAGCTAGGGGGATGATCTGGTCGGTGTACTCCGGATCGATCCCATCGGTGAATTCGTCGATCCACCAATCGGCATGGGCTTCCCACAGGTCACGGGATGGATCTCGATCGCTCACCCGGCCCACGTTAGACCTGTCCCGACCCCGACGAAGGCTGGTGATCATCAGGATGGAACCGGTCATAGACCGCTCGGGCAACCGCCTCAGGTAGCCAACTGACCGCCAACAGATCGTCGAGCGATGCTGCCTTGACCGCCCGAACGCCGCCGAACTCGGAGATCAGACGCTTCTTGCGGGCTTCTCCTACCCCAGCGATGCCGTCGAGGGCACTACGGGTCATCCGCTTTGACCGCCGCTCCCGATGGAACGAATTGGCAAACCGATGAGCTTCATCACGCAATCGCTGCAGCATGAATAAGGCTTCACTTCCTCGCGGCACCTCAACTGGATCAGACCGTTGGGGTACATGGACCTGCTCAAACTGTTTGGCCAGAGCTGCCACCGGAATCTCGTCAGCCAGACCGAGCGAGCGGACCACCTTGGCCACCACCCCGAGCTGCCCCTTACCTCCATCGACCACGATGAGTTGAGGTGGATAGGCAAACCGGGTGTGTTCCCGCTCAGCCACCGGTCGATCACGTTCATCCAGATAGGCCGATAGGCGACGGGTCAAGACCTCCTCCATGGCCGCATAGTCGTCATTGCCCGGAACCGTGACCTTGAACCGGCGATATTCCCGTTTAGCTGGCAGACCGTCTTCGAAGACCACCATTGAGCCGACATAGTCGGTGCCTTGAAGATGGGCCATGTCGTAGCACTCGATGCGCAATGGCACCTCGGCGAGCCCGAGAGCATCTTGAATCTCGACCAAGGCTCGAGACCGAACATTGTGATCCGATGCCCGCTTCATCCGATGCCGATTGAACGCTTCGACAGCATTGCGGTTGACCGTGTCGAGCAGGGCTCGCTTGTCTCCCCGTTGGGGCACCCGAATCTGGACCCTGGCGCCGCGCATCTGGGTCAACCATTCCTCATAGGTCTCGCGGTCCTCGGGTTCGGCAGGGACGATGACCGCTCGGGGATAGCCCATCGCTGGTTCCTCGCCATAGACCATCTCCAAGATCCGAGCCACCAGCCGTCCCGAGGAGACATCTTCAACCTTGTCGACCACAAATCCCTTGCGACCCACCATGCGACCCCGACGCACCACAAACACCTGGACCGAGGCTTCGAGCTCATCATCGGCAATCCCGACCACATCGATGTCATCCCGACTCTCGACCATCATCTGCTGTTTGGCCAGCGCGGTGGTGACGGCAGCCAATTGGTCACGAATCCGAGCTGCCCGCTCAAAGTCCATCTCATCCGAAGCGGCGGTCATGTCGCTGCGGAGACGAGCCACGATCTCATCGGTATCGCCGCTCAAGAACCCACACATATCGGTGACCAGCTGGCGGTAGGCCATCTCCTCGATCGCCCCAACACACGGCCCAGCGCACTTGTCGATGTGATAGAGCAAACAGGGACGGCCGAGTCGTTCGTGTTCGGCAAAGGTGGTAGCGGTACAGGTGCGAACCGGGAACGACTTCACCAGAACATCGAGGGTGTCCCGGATGGCATAGGCGTGGGCGTAGGGGCCGAAATATCTCACCCCGCGGCGCTTCTTGCCCCGCATCACCATCGCGCGCGGCCACTGCTCCCCCACGGTGACCGCCAAGAAGGGATACGACTTGTCATCGCGAAGGCGGATATTAAACCGCGGCCGATGCCGCTTGATGAGGGAGTACTCCAACATGAGCGCTTCAACCTCGTTGGCGACGATCGTCCACTCGACCGACTCAGCGGCTTCAACCATCTGGCGGGTTCTCGGTGCCAGGTTGTCGGGTGACTGGAAATAATTCGACAATCGTTGACGCAGGTTGGCAGCCTTGCCGACATAGATCACGCGCCCGTTCCCGTCGAGGAATTGATATGACCCGGGATCTTCGGGAATCGTTCCAGCGGGAGGACGTCGAACCATGGTGGCTCCACCCTAGGCCCTGATGCGAGACAGAGCCGATACCCGCTACCGTGGCGTCGTGGCCCGAGGATCCTTGTTCAACGCTCCCCGCAATGGGTGGATGCGTATCGGCAATTTCGATCTCACCACCACCTCAGCGATCACGATCGCGTCGGTCATCTCGATGGTGCTGTGGGCGATCAATCCACCCTGGATCACACCTCTCCGGTTTAGCCCCCTGATCGTGCGGAATCTTGGGCACTACTGGAGTGTGGTGACCTGGCCAATCGCCAACCAGCCAGGCTTCTTCGCCATCTTCTCTCTGGTGTTTTTCTGGTTTGTCGGCCACGCTGTCGAAGAGATGGTCGGTCGCCGCCGTTTTGTCATCTTGGTCGCCGCCATCACCATCATCCCGGCGGTCATCATCACTCCCCTGCCAGCAACCGGCTTCCCCGCCGCCCCCAGCGATGGGCTGACCTATGTGTCGGTGGTGCTCTTTGCCCTGTTCACTGTCGAGCATCCCCGGCTCATGTTCTTTGGCGGGATTCCGGCCTGGGTACTGGCAGCGCTCTTCTTGGGACTCGACCTTCTCCAATTGATCGGATTGCGGTATTGGGGGTCGGTGCTCCACCTGATCACCATGCTCGCCTTGGGCTTGATCATGGTTCGGCGATGGGGGTTCTTGAGCCAGCTCAACGCCGTGCTGGGCCGTCGACCCTCGCCGAAGACCAGGCGCCGGTCGAGTGCTCAACCAACGGTGGTGACCGGGCCCTGGGTATCTCCAGCCGAGACCGCCGCGGCCCACACCGAGCTCGACGCCCTGCTCGACAAGATCTCCGCCAACGGGCTTGACTCCTTGACTGAGGCCGAAAAGCGTCGACTCAACGAGCTCTCGAAGAAAATGCGTTAGACCAGATCGGCCAGATAGTGGCCGGTATGGCTGCCCTTCACCCGGGCCACCTGCTCAGGAGTGCCTTCGGCGACCACCGCTCCCCCACCATGGCCACCTTCAGGCCCGAGATCGATAATCCAGTCGGCACTCTTGATCACATCGAGATTGTGTTCGATGACCACCACCGTGTTGCCCTGGTCGACCAAGCGAGACAAGACGGCGAGGAGTCGTCTCACATCGGCAAAGTGCAGCCCGGTGGTCGGCTCATCGAGAAGATAGATCGTGTGACCGGTGGATCGCTTGGCCAGCTCAGTGGCCAGCTTGACCCGCTGGGCTTCACCCCCGGACAGGGTGGGAGCTGGTTGGCCGAGGCGAACATAGCCCAACCCGACATCCATCAAGGTGGTCATATAGCGAGAGATACGAGGCTGGTTGGCGAAAAACTCCGCTGCTTCCGACACCGGCATATTCAAGACATCGGCGATATTGCGGCCCTTGAACTCGATATCGAGGGTGTCGCGGTTATAGCGAGCCCCCTTGCACACCTCGCAGGGCACATAGACATCGGGGAGGAAGTGCATCTCGATCTTGATCGTCCCATCGCCAGCGCAGGCCTCACAGCGCCCACCCTTGACATTGAACGAGAATCGGCCCGGTTTGTATCCCCGCACCTTGGCTTCACTGGTGGAGGCGAAGAGCTTGCGAATACTGTCGAAGACCCCGGTATAGGTGGCCGGATTGGAACGAGGAGTGCGCCCGATCGGCGACTGGTCCATATCGATCACCTTGTCGAGATGGTCGATCCCGTCCACGCGGCGGTGGCGACCGGCAGGCATCTTTGATGAGTACACCTCACGCATCAAGACCGGCAACAAGATGTCGCGAATCAGGGTGGACTTGCCCGATCCCGACACTCCGGTCACAGCGACGAAGCAGCCGAGCGGGATGTCGACGGTGAGGTCGCGCAGGTTGTGTTCCCGAGCCCCTCGGATGGTTAGCCGGTGATCGCCAGCAGGCCGCCGCTCAGCGGGAACTGGAATGGACTTGGCCCCCGACAGATAGTCACCGGTGATCGAATTCTCCACCGTGGTCACACCATCGACCGGACCGCTATAGACGATCTCTCCCCCGTGCTCACCGGCCCCAGGACCGATATCGACGATCCAGTCGGACTCCCGAATGGTCTCTTCATCGTGTTCGACAACGATGACGGTGTTGCCCAGATCGCGCAGCCGGGTGAGGGTGTCGATCAAGCGCCGATTGTCACGCTGGTGAAGACCGATCGAGGGTTCATCGAGCACATAAAGGGTGCCGACCAATCCAGACCCGATCTGGCTGGCCAACCGGATGCGTTGAGCTTCACCGCCGGCCAAGGTGCCCGCCGAACGAGACAAGGTGAGATAGTCGAGACCAACATCGAGGAGGAATCCCAGGCGGGCATTGACCTCTTTGGTGATCCGCTCAGCGATCAGACGATCACGCTCGGACAGCTCGATCGAGGCCAAGAACTGGGCCGACTCCCCAATCGACATGTCGCTGACCTCGGCGATGTTCTTGCCCCCGACGGTGACCGCCAAGCTGGACGGCTTGAGACGGGCTCCACCACAAGCTCGGCACGGGACCTGGCGCATATAGCCCTCGTATTGCTCACGAGACCAATTGCTATCGGTACCTTCATGGCGGCGCTTGAGCCAGGGAATCACCCCTTCGTATTCGGTGGAATACTGGCGCGACCGGCCATAGCGATTCTTGTAGCGAACGACCAGATTGCCCGGTGTGCCATAGAGGAGGATCTCACGATCCTGTTCAGAAAGCTGCTCCCAGGGCAAGGTGAGATCGATGTCGTGGGTGGATGCCACCGCCGACAACATGCGAGCGAAATAGCGAGTGCCCGCTGACTTCCACGGGGCGATCGCCCCTTCCTTGACCGATGCCTCAGGGTCGGGAATCACCAACTCGGGATCGACCTCAAACCGGGTACCCAGCCCATCACATGAGCTGCACGCCCCATAGGGCGAATTGAAGGAGAAATTACGCGGGGCTGGCTCGTCATAGCTGGTGCCGCACACCGGACAGGCCAGGTGTTGGCTGAAGGTCAGCATCTCGGCGTCGGCATCAGGATCGCGGGACACGATCTCAACTTCAGCAACCCCGTCAGCCAGCGCCAGGGCGCTTTCGAGTGAATCGGTGAGACGCCGTTCGAGTCCCTCTCTCATCACCAAACGATCGACGACCACTTCGATCTTGTGGTTCTCATACCGCGCCAAGCCTTCGTCGCGGGATAAGAACTCATCGATGGTGACCGTCTCACCATCGATGCGAGCCCTCACATATCCCTGGGCCGCGAGGTCGGCCAGGAGGGTGCTGTATTCACCCTTGCGCCCTCTCACCACCGGAGCGAGGACCTGGAACCGGGTCCCCTCTTCGAAGGTCATGATCCGATCGACGATCTGCTGGGGGGTTTGACGCTGAAGCGGCGTGCCATCGTCGGGACAATGCTGGATCCCAACCCGGGCATAGAGCAGCCTCAGATAGTCATAGACCTCGGTGATCGTGCCCACCGTGGAACGCGGGTTGCGGCTCGCTGACTTTTGGTCGATCGAGATCGCCGGAGACAGCCCCTCGATGACCTCGACATCGGGCTTGTCCATCTGGCCCAGAAATTGGCGGGCATAGGAGCTCAGTGATTCGACATAGCGCCGCTGCCCTTCGGCATAGATCGTGTCAAACGCGAGAGATGACTTGCCCGATCCCGACAGGCCGGTGAACACGATCAGCTGATCACGTGGCAGGGTGACGTTGACGTTCTTGAGATTGTGTTCGCGTGCCCCACGAACCTCGATGATGGGCCCGTTGGGCGACACCTGATGTGGGGTCGACATTAGGGAGAGCCTAGCAGCGAACAGGTGTACGCCCTCGAATAACCACCAGCCCTAGCCAGCGTCGCGCAGCTCCCGCCGGAGTTCTTTCACCTCATCGCGCAACCGGGCGGCATATTCAAACTTGAGCTCAGCAGCAGCATCGTGCATCTCGGCTTCAAGGGTTTGGATCAAGCGGTGCAGCTCATCGGTGGCGAGATTGCCGACCTCATGGGCGATCGAGTCACGCTCGTGACGACGACGTGGCACCGGGGCGGTCGATTCGGGACGCAACATCGACAAGATGTCGCCGACCGCTTTGCGGATGGTCTGGGGATCAATCCCGTGCTCAGCGTTGTAGTCGAGCTGGAGCTGACGCCGACGCTGGGTTTCGGAGATCGCCCGCTCCATCGACCCGGTCACGGTGTCGGCATACATCACCACCTGGCCAGCCACATTGCGGGCGGCCCGACCGATCGTTTGCACGAGGGAGGTTTCCGAACGCAAGAACCCTTCCTTATCGGCATCGAGGATGCAGACCAGCGACACTTCGGGCAGGTCGAGCCCCTCTCGAAGCAGATTGATCCCGACCAAGACATCAAACTCCCCCAAGCGGAGCGCCCTCAAGATCTCGATTCGCTCGATCGTGTCGATATTGGAATGGAGGTAACGAACCCGAAGACCCTGTTCGAGCAAGTACTCGGTGAGGTCTTCAGCCATCTTCTTGGTCAGGGTGGTCACCAAGACCCGCTCAGAACGTGTCACCCGGTCGTTGACCATCTCGATCAGGTCGTCGATCTGGCCGGTGGTCGGCCTCACGATCACCTCGGGGTCGACCAAACCGGTGGGCCGAATGATCTGTTCAACCACCTGGGTTGAGACCCGCTTTTCGTAGTCACCCGGCGTTGCTGACAAGAAGACCGCCTGGTTGACCCGTTCCAGCACTTCATCAAAGGTGAGGGGGCGGTTGTCGCGAGCCGACGGCAACCGGAAGCCGTGGTCGACCAAGACATCTTTGCGGCTGCGATCGCCGGCGAACTGGCCATGAAGCTGGGGCACGGCCACATGGCTTTCATCGATCACCATCAAGAAGTCATCGGGGAAATAGTCGAGCAAGGTAAAGGGCGGCTCGCCATAGTCACGGCCATCGATATGCATCGAGTAGTTCTCGATCCCGTTGCAATAGCCAACCTCGCTGATCATTTCGAGGTCGTACTGGGTGCGCATCCGAAGTCGCTGAGCTTCGAGAAGCTTGCCATCGTTCTCAAACTCCTTGAGTCGGACCTGGAGTTCGTGCTCGATCTTGGCCATCGCTGTCGCCAGCCGCTCGGTGCCGGCGACATAGTGGGTGGCTGGAAAGATGACGACCCGCTTCATGACCTCGAGGGTTTCGCCGGTGAGCGGATCGATCCGGGTGACCCGGTCGACGGTGTCACCGAACATCTCGATCCGAATCACCGACTCGTCATAGGCCGGATGGACCTCGATCGTGTCTCCCCGCACCCGGAATCGACCCCGCCCCAAGGTGGCATCGTTGCGGTCGTATTGCATATCGACCAGGCGACGCAGGATCGAGCGCATGTCGTAGTCGACACCCACCGAGAGGTCGACCAGCTGGCCCTGATACTCCTCGGGGTTACCCATGCCATAGATACACGACACCGAAGCGACCACGATCACGTCCCGGCGGGTCAACAAGGCAGCGGTGGCCGAGTGGCGCAGTCGCTCGATCTCATCATTGATCGATGAATCCTTCTCGATGAAGGTGTCGCTGGACGGGATATAGGCCTCGGGTTGGTAGTAGTCGTAATACGACACGAAATACTCGACCCGGTTGTCAGGGAAGAACTCCCTCATCTCCTGGGCCAGCTGGGCGGCCAAGCTCTTGTTGGGAGCCAGGATAAGGGTGGGGCGCTGGACCTCTTCGATCGTCCAGGCAATGGTCGCCGACTTACCCGAGCCGGTGATGCCCAGCAGGGTTTGAAAGCGCTCCCCATCCTTGATACCCCGAGAGAGGGCAGCGATCGCTGTTGGCTGATCACCAGATGGCTCAAAACTTGAGACCACCTTGAACGGCCGATCCTGGAGATCGCTGAACACAACCGAATCGGTGTCCTGTCCGGCAAAGGCAAGATCGTCGCTGAGTTCGGTCACCAGCTCAGCCTAGCAGGGTACAGATGTTCGTGTCATCGAGCAAAATAGCTCATCACCAGACTCACCGCGACCCGAACCCCCACCGCAATGGCGCTCTCATCAAGGTCAAAGTCACCCACATGGAGATCACGGCATGGCTGATCGGTGTCCGGCGGATGGACGCCCAATCGAACATAGGCCACCGGCACTTCACGTCCGTACCAGGCAAAATCATCACCGCCCCAGCTCTGGGGCGTCTCAGCGACCGCCGAGGAACCCAGAGTCATGGTGACCGCCCGGTCAACCGTCTCGATGAGGGCATGGTCATTGACCACCGGCGGCACCCCGGACACATAGGTCAGTTGGGCGTCAGCCCCACTCCCCTCCATGATCTGCTCAAGCTCAGCTTCCACGATCTTCCCCAGGGTCTCCCATACCTCAGGATCAGGAGTACGAACCGATGCCTTCAGCTCGGCTCGGGTTGGGATCACATTCGCAGCATCACCGGCATGCAGGGCACCGAACACATACTTCACCTCGCCGGGCGCCACCGCCGTGGCTACCCGCTGAGGAAGCTGGTTGACGATCCGGGCAGCGAGGGTCACCATGTCGACCGTTTCTTCGGGGCGAGCGGTATGGCCACCGGGGCCACACAACTCGATCGTTGCCGAGCTCGCGGCACTGGTGATCGCCCCCGCTCTCAGCCCAACCCGGCCAACATCGAGCTTGGGATCGCAATGAAAGCCAAACACCGCGCCGGTTCCATCCAACGCCCCTTCGGAGATCACCCCAACGGCACCGCCGGGCACCACTTCTTCAGCCGGTTGAAAGAGCACCCTGACCGGTCCGGGAACCAACTCGGGATGACGACCAAAAAAGGACGCCACACCCAGCATGATCGCCATGTGAGCGTCATGGCCACAGGCATGACACACACCCGGTGTCTGGCTGCAGTAGGACACCTCCTTGTCATCATTCATCGCCAGCGCGTCGATATCGGCTCGCAGGACCAGCCGCTCCCCCGCCAGCTCGCCGGCCGGGCCGAGATCGCACCACAGCCCCGTGCCACTCTCCAACCGCCTCACCGTCAATCCGGCTTCTTCCAAGCGATCGACGATGAAGTCGGTCGTGGCATATTCGTGATAGCTGAGCTCGGGATGGGCGTGGAGATGACGACGCCAACCGATCAGTTCATCGCCATGAGCGCTGAGCCAGGCGACCAACAGGTCATCACCAGAGACCGATGTAGAGGGGGGATTCATAGTGTCTTCTTCGCGTCAGGATGCGGAAACGGCCCACCAGCGTAACCACCCCACACGGTGACCCGGTGTGATTGTTGGCGCCGGTCTAGGTGGTCACCAAACCGACGATCAGGAGGGCCTGGCCGAGGTGATACGGGATCATCACCGAGAGTCGGCCACCCCACAGCGGACCGACAAAACGTTGGTAGCCCAAGACCGAATCACTGAGGGCGAAGAGGATCGCTCCGAGGGCCGCAATACCGATCGCCGTGGCCGACACGGTGATGACCATGGCCCCGATCACTGCGGCATACGCCACCACCGCAGCAGCCAAGATCGGACCTCCATGATGCACCGACCCTGGAAGGATGCGGGGCACGAAGGCCACCCCCATGATGGCGATCATCACCACGGCACCGCCGATCGCCCATCGGGCTGACCAGCCGGTTTCGAGTGCTGCCATCACATAGGCCAGATGGCCGATGAGGAAGGCACCCAATCCGGTCATGAACGCCGTCTCACCATCATTCAAGAGGGCGATATCGCCGATCAGCCCGAAGATCGCGCCGACGACCAACCAGGATCGGATATCCGATGTCACCTCGCCGTAGGTCGCCGCGACAGCGACCAAGAGGGCCATCGTGGCCGGCTTGGCCCATCGTTCGATGGTCAGCTGTTCACGAGCCACCGCCCACCAATCGATGATCGCGGCCACGGCCGCGACCCCAAGAACGATCATCAGACTCCATCCATCATCGTGAGTTCAACCCAGAGCTCATCGACCTGACGGCGCAGATCGTCAAGATCGCCACCGTTGTCGATCACGTGAGTCGCATACGCCAGTCGCTCATTCCGGCTGACCTGACTGGCGATCCGCCGCCGAGCATCGTTCTCATCCATCGAACGTGACGAAACCAAGCGTTGAACGGCGATCTCGGTGGGCACATCGACCACGACGACCCCGGCTAGCCCATCGCGTAGCGATGCCCCACTCGGCTCAGCCAACAGGGGGTGGTCGAGGATGACCACCCCATCGTGGTCATCGTGGGCAGCGATGCGGCGAATGATCTCATCGCGAATCGCTGGATGGGTGATCGCGTTGAGCTCGGCCAGATTGGCTCGCGCTTCATCGCTGTCGCCAAACACCAGAGCGGCGACCGCTGCTCGATCGAGTGCACCATCGGGCATCACAATCTCAGGGCCAAACCGCTCAGCGAGGGCCAACACCATGTCCGACCCTGGCGACTGAAGCTCGCGCGCCACCTGGTCGGCATCGACCACGATCGCGCCGCGTTCAGCCAGCAGGGCCGCGACGGTGGATTTTCCTGATCCGATCCCCCCGGTCACGCCGACAAGGAGCATCGGAACCGATCAGCTCTGCTCGTCGGGAGTACCAGCGTCGGCCGACTCAAACTCGGCCCAGGCCGCTTCAACCTCATCGTTGGACGAGGCCCAGTTACCTTGCTCGTCGATCTCGAAGTGCTCGCGGTACTCGGCAGCCAGCTCGCCACCTTCGGCAGCCTGCTTGATCGAGAGGCTGATACGACGACGGGGCAGGTCGAGGTCGATGATCTTGACCCACAGCTCTTCGCCAGGGGTGACCACCTGTTCGGGAGAATCGACATGGTGGGCCGACATCTCCGAGATGTGAACCAGACCCTCGATCCCGTCAGCGACCTGAACAAATGCCCCGAACTGGACGAGCTTGGTGACCCGACCGTAGACCAGCTGGCCGACAGCGTGGGTTTCGGCGAACTCTTGCCACGGATCAGCCTGGGTCGCCTTAAGCGAGAGGCTGATGCGCTCGCGGCTGAAGTCGACATCGAGAACCTGAACCTTGACCGGATCGCCAACGGTGACGACCGAACCAGGGTGATCGACATGCTTCCACGAGAGCTCGCTGACATGGATCAGTCCGTCCATGCCGCCGAGGTCGACGAAGGCACCAAAACTGACCACCGACGACACCGTTCCTTCGCGGATCTCGCCAATCTTGAGATTGTTGAGGAAGTTGTCGCGGGTCTCT
>PDSL01000063.1 GCA_002748455.1 Ilumatobacter coccineus | reverse complement strand
ATGGCCGACAAGGTCGCCGAGTATCGCGACCTCCTCCTTGAGACCCTGGCAACCGAAGACGAAGCCCTGATGGAGAAGTACCTCGGAGGTGAAGAGCTCACCGAGGCCGAGATCAAGGAAGCGATTCGCAGGGGCACCCTGAACAACGATTTCGTGCCGATCCTGTGCGGTTCAGCCTTCAAGAACAAGGGTGTCCAGCCCATGTTGGATGCTGTTGTCGACTATCTGCCCTCGCCCCTCGACATCCCGCCGGCCACCGGTGTCTACACCAAGGGCGGCGAAGAGCACGAGGCTACGCGGGGCCCCAAGGACGACGATTTCTCGGCCCTGGCCTTCAAGATCGTTGCCGATCCCTACGGCAAGCTGACCTATTTCCGGGTCTATTCCGGTGAGATCAATAAGGGTGATGAGGTCTACAACTCGACCAAGGAACGTCGGGAGCGGATCGGGCGCATCTTGTTGATGCACGCCGATGAGCGTCAAGATCTCGAAACCGCTATGGCTGGCGACATCGTTGCCGGTCTGGGCTTCAAGGAAGTCACCACCGGTGACACCCTGTGTGACCGTCGTAATCCGGTCATCTTGGAAAAGATGGAGTTCCCGGAGCCGGTCATCCATGTGGCTATCGAGCCCAAGACCAAGTCCGACCAGGACAAGCTGGGCAAGGCCCTCAAGTCGCTCTCCGATGAAGACCCGACCTTTAGGGTGCGCACCGATCATGAGACCGGCCAGACCGTGATCTCGGGTATGGGCGAGCTTCACCTCGAAGTTCTCGTCGATCGCATGATGCGAGAGTTCAATGTGGAAGCCACCGTCGGTAAGCCCCAGGTGGCCTACCGCGAGACGATCACCCGCACGGTGGAGTCGGTCGAGTACCGCCACGTCAAGCAGTCGGGTGGTTCCGGCCAGTTCGCCGTCATCAAGCTCAGCTTGGAGCCCAACCCGGGCAAGGGCTATGAGTTTGTCGACGAGATCACCGGTGGGCGTATCCCCCGTGAGTACATCCAGCCGACCAACCAAGGTATTCAGGCGGGGCTCGAATCCGGCGTGTTGGCCGGGTATGGGATGGTCGATGTCAAGGTTCGCCTGGTCGATGGCCAGGCCCACGATGTCGACTCGTCGGAGATGGCCTTCAAGATCGCCGGTCAGATGGGTCTGCGCACTGCTGCCCAGAAGGCCAAGCCGGTCTTGCTCGAGCCGATCATGGCTGTCGAGGTCGTGACGCCCGAAGAATACATGGGCGATGTGATCGGCGACCTCAACAGTCGCCGGGGACGGATCGAGGGCATGGAAGCCAACGGCAATGTCCAGCAGATCCGAGCCCAGGTGCCCCTGTCCGAAATGTTTGGGTATGTAAATGAGTAAGGCGAAGTTTGAGCGTACGAAGCCTCATGTGAATATTGGGACGATGGGTCATATTGACCATGGTAAGACGACGTTGACGGCGGCTATTTCGAAGTCGTTGGCTGAGAAGGGTTTGGCTGATTTCGCGGCGTTTGACACGATTGATAAGGCGCCGGAGGAGAAGGCGCGTGGTATTACGATTTCGATTGCTCATATTGAGTATGAGACTGAGGGTCGGCATTATGCGCATGTGGATATGCCGGGGCATGCGGATTATATCAAGAATATGATTACGGGTGCTGCTCAGGTTGATGGTGCGATTTTGGTGGTTGCTGCTACTGATGGTCCGATGCCGCAGACGCGTGAGCATGTGTTGTTGGCTCGTCAGGTTGGTGTTCCGTATATTGTGGTGGCGTTGAATAAGGTTGACATGGTTGATGATGATGAGTTGTTGGAGTTGGTGGAGTTGGAGATTCGTGAGTTGTTGAATGAGTATGAGTTCCCTGGTGATGATGCTCCGGTGGTTGCGGTGTCGGCGTTGAAGGCGTTGGAGGGTGATGAGGCGGCTCAGGCTCAGGTGATGGAGTTGATGGCGGCGTGTGATGAGTACATTCCGGAGCCGCAGCGTGATTTGGATCGGGCGTTCTTGATGCCGATTGAGGATGTGTTTACGATTACGGGTCGGGGTACTGTGGTGACGGGTAAGGTTGAGCAGGGTGTGATTCATACTGGTGATGAGGTTGAGATTGTTGGGTTGCGTGAGACGCAGAAGACGACGTGTACTGGTGTTGAGATGTTTAGGAAGTTGTTGGATGAGGGTCAGGCTGGTGACAATATTGGTGCGTTGTTGAGGGGTACTGGTAAGGATGATGTGGAGCGTGGTCAGGTGTTGTGTAAGCCTGGTTCGATTACTCCGCATACGAATTTTGAGGGTCAGGTGTATGTGTTGACGAAGGATGAGGGTGGTCGTCATAAGCCGTTCTTTAATAATTATCGTCCGCAGTTTTTCTTTAGGACGACTGTTGGGTAAGCCGATTGCTATGGATGAGGGGTTGCGGTTCGCGATTCGTGAGGGTGGTCGCACGGTTGGTGCTGGCCGCGTCACCAAGATCATCAAGTAAGTACGACGTCAGTACCTGACCTCGCGTCGGGTACGACACGAGCGTGTGGCGCCCGGGTCCCATCCCGGGCGCACTGTTCGTTACACCACTGCCGGGTAACCGGCATTCAGTAAGGAAGCCGAGATGGCACGAAATGACAAGCGGGTGAAGATCACCCTGGAATGCACCGAGTGCAAGCATCGCAACTACATCACCATGAAGTCGAAGGTCAACAACCGTGAACGGCTTGAGGTGAAGAAGTACTGCCGGAACGAGCGCAAGCACACCCTTCACAAGGAGACCCGCTGATATCGAGCGGTAGTCGTCGGGGCTGAAGAGCCTCGGGTGCTGCTACGCTAGCGGTCCCATCCGAGGGCAGTAGCTCAGCTGGAAGAGCACCGGTCTCCAAAACCGACGGTCGGGGGTTCGAGTCCCTCCTGCCCTGCCACACGACATCACACTGGAATCGATCATGTCACTCGACGATCTCAACCGCGAACAACGCCGACTGCTCCGGCGTCAAGGTGCCCTCGACGACAAGGGCGCGCCGGTGCGCGCCCCACGTGAGAACACCGACCATCAACGAGTCGGTCCGGCTCAGTACTTGCGGGAGGTTCGCGACGAGATCCGTAAGGTGGCGTGGCCCACCAAGCCAGAGATTATTCGTTATGCGATCATCGTGACGGTGACCGTGGTGGTGTTCACCGCCTTCATCGGCGGACTTGACTACGCCATGAGCTTCATCATGAAGTGGTTCTACTCATGAGCGATACCCCTACTCCTGACACTGCTGACCTTCCCGAGATCGACGGTCAAGACACCGAGGTCGTCACCGAAGCTGAGGCGATCGAGGTGCCCGAGGCGACCGACGAGATCGAGGATGATCCCTGGACTCGTCCCGGACGCTGGTATGTGGTTCACACCCAGTCCGGCTACGAAAAGAAGGTCACCGCCAACCTCCATGCGCGCATCCAGTCGATGAACATGGAGGAACAGATCTTCGAAGTGGTCATCCCCACCGAAGAGGTCGTCGAGATCAAGAACGGCAAGAAGCAAACCGTTCAACGCAAGGTCTTCCCCGGCTACCTCCTGGTGAGGTGCCACATGACCGATGAGTCGTGGTACTGCGTGCGCAACACCCCGGGTATCACCGGGTTTGTTGGCCAAAGCGATCGCGGCCAAAAGCCCACCCCCTTGCGGCGCCGCGAAGTCCGTACCTTCCTGGCCCCCGACACCGGTGGCAAGGCAGCCGAACTCAATCGTCCCAAGCCCAAGCTCGACTACTCCGAAGGCGAGAGTGTGAGGGTCAAGGAAGGACCGTTCGCTGACTTCCTCGGCACGATCGATGAGATCAATGCCGATCACATGAAGTTGAAAGTGCTGGTCAATATCTTCGGGCGGGAAACCCTGGTCGAGATGGACTTCAGCCAGGTATCCAAGCTCTGAGCTCAGACGGAAAGACAAAGAAGATGGCAAAGAAGAAAGTCGCTGCGGTCGTCAAGATCCAGATCGAAGCTGGCAAGGCCAGCCCGGCACCCCCCGTTGGTACCGCCCTCGGTCCCCACGGGATCGCGATCATGGACTTCGTCAAGGCCTACAACGCCCGCACCGAGTCCCAGGTCGGCACCGTGGTGCCCACCGAAATCACGATCTATGAAGATCGCACCTTTGATTTCATCCTCAAGACCCCGCCCGCCGCGGTCTTGATTCGTCAGGCAGCTGGCATCGACAAGGCCGCCAACAACCCTGGTTCTGAGACGGTGGCCACGATCACCGATGCCCAGGTTGAAGAGATCGCCAAGATCAAGATGCCCGACCTCAACGCCAACGACATCGAAGCGGCCAAGCTCCAGATTCGGGGCACTGCCCGCAGCATGGGCATCGCCGTTAGCTAATCCACTGGGGTACGCCCCACCACCGCGCTGACCGGGACGACCTCGCCCGGCAGCCTTACGACTTGAGGGAGACACTATGTCCGGTAAGAAATACACCGCCGCGATGAAGAAATTTGATCGCGACATGCTCTACGGCCCCAACGATGCGCTGCGTCTGGCCAAGGCCACCGCAACCGCCCGCTTCGACGAGAACATCGACATCGTGTTCTGTCTGGGGATCGATCCTCGCAAGCCCGACCAGATGGTGCGCGGTACTGTCGCCCTGCCAGCCGGGACCGGCAAAGATGTCCGGGTTGCGGTCTTCGCTGCTGGTGAAGCAGCCGATGCTGCTCGCGCTGCCGGTGCTGACAAGGTCGGCGCCGACGATCTCGCTGAAGAGATCCAGGCTGGCCAGATGGACTTCGATATCGCCATCGCCGCTCCCGACATGATGCCGACCGTCGGCCGCCTCGGCCGCATCCTCGGTCCCCGTGGCCTCATGCCCAACCCCAAGACCGGCACGGTCACCGCCGATGTGGCCCGGGCGGTGTCCGAGTTCAAGGGCGGCAAGGTCGAGTACCGGGCCGACCGCTACGGCAATGTCCATGTTCCCTTGGGCAAGGCCAGCTTCGACGAAGACAAGCTCCAGCAGAACTTCCGAGCGGTCCTCGATGAGCTCCAGCGGGCCAAGCCAGCTTCAGCCAAGGGCCGGTACATC
>PDSL01000057.1 GCA_002748455.1 Ilumatobacter coccineus | reverse complement strand
GGTGTTCTCCAGCTTGAGGCCAACATCTTCGCTGATGACCTGACCGCCGGTGAGGACAGCCATGTCCTGGAGCATCGCCTTGCGACGATCGCCAAAGCCGGGGGCCTTGACAGCGGCAGCGTTGAAGGTACCGCGGATCTTGTTGACGACCAGGGTGGCGAGGGCTTCACCCTCGATGTCCTCAGCGATGATGACCAGCGGCTTGCCGGTCTTCATCACACCTTCGAGGACGGGAAGCATCGACTGAACGGTCGAGATCTTGCCCTGGTTGAGGAGGATGTAGGCGTCTTCGAGAACGGCTTCTTGACGCTCGGCATCGGTGACGAAGTAGGGCGAGAGATAGCCCTTATCGAACTGCATACCCTCGGTGAAGTCCAAGGTGGTGCCGAAGGTGTTGGACTCTTCAACGGTGACCACACCATCCTTGCCGACCTTGTCGATCGCGTCGGCGATGACTTCACCGATCGAGGCATCAGCTGCCGAGATGGTGGCAACGCTGGCGATATCGCTCTTGTCGTCGACATCCTTGGCCTGCTCGGAGATCGAGTCGGCAGCCGCGACGACAGCCTTCTCGATGCCCTTCTTGACCGCCATCGGGTTGGCCCCGGCAGCGACATTCTTCATGCCGACACGAATCATCGACTGGGCGAGGACCGTGGCGGTGGTGGTGCCGTCTCCGGCGATGTCGTCAGTCTTGGTGGCGACTTCCTTGACGAGCTGGGCGCCCATGTTCTCGAAGGGATCCTCAAGCTCGATTTCCTTGGCGATCGACACACCGTCATTGGTGATCGTCGGCGCACCGAACTTCTTGTCGAGCACGACATTGCGGCCCTTGGGGCCGAGGGTGACGCGCACGGCGTCAGCCAGCTTGTTAACGCCGGCTTCAAGTGCACGACGAGCTTCGTCGTCAAAGGGCGCCCTAGTGCGCTGACCGATCGGATGGTCCGGGTCATTGGCACTCGACCCAGTGGAGTGCCAATGCTAGACCTGGCGTTTTAGCAATCACAACCTACGAGTGCTAGCCATCAGCGGCCACCACAGCACCAGCGACATCACCAGTCGACCGATCATCCACTGATCGGTTCTTGGTTGTCATCATCGGTCTGGGTTCATCGGCGTGGAACATCGCCAGCTCAACACACATGCACGGCGACCCACCGCCCGACATGGTGGGCGGGGTGTTGTCGCTCTGGAAATCCCTGAGCGTGACCGCCGCCTTCGTTGGAGCGATGATCGGCGGTCTCGTGATGGAACACACCGGTAGCCGAAGCGCCACTGTTGGTGCACTGATCTGGTGCGGCCTTCCAGGAGCGATCATGTGGATCGCCATACAGCACACGAACACGCCGCGACCAGAACGGCTCTAACCTCCCCGGTCTCAGCTCGCTCGATCATCCGTCCAGAGTTGTGCACCCCATGGTGGCATTGCCCATCGCGGTCTCAAAGTCAGGCGCCGACGGATCAAGATTCTTGTACGCCTCCCTCAAGCACTCGGCATCGACCACGTCCTCAGCCCCAGGGCCAAGCTCCTTCATGATCCGGTCAACAAGCGCATCGGTGTCGATGCAGGCGATGATCCCCCACTTGATCTCCTCACCCTCAGGGCTGAGCTGCGGATCCTCGGTGTCTCCAAGGGCAACGATCGTGGCAACGTCTTCGTCACTCAGCTTCTTCACCAGATCGTTGACGCAGGCCGTATCGAGCTCGAGGTTCTGCTTGGCGGCTCCCTCGATGAAGAGGTCGACAACCTTGCCTCGGTCTCCACCAACGCTGCCGCCACCACAGGCAGTCAGGACGAGCAACGCCGCAGTCAACAGAACACATCGACGCTTCATGGGGTTTCCTTTCGCCATACCCGCCGCATGGCGAGCCTCATCTGCCTAGGTTGCCAGATTTGTCTCGAACACCGCAACGCTGAAATCCACGGCAATCGGGTCTCGATATGCGACAACGCGACCGGTTCAACCGTCCTTGTTCGAATTGCGAGACACCGTTCTCAGCCCCTGAACCGCCTCGACCTGTGCAGCCCGGCTCATGACTCAAACGATCAGTCGTTCATCGCCAGGCCGGCTTCAAATCTCTCCTCAAACAACGTCGCCTCATCGATCGACCGATCGGCATCACACCGATCGACCAGGACAACGCGAAAAGCCGCGACCAGGCAGGCACGAGCCCTCCCGGTCGCGGCTTGCGACGTCGCCCTCTGAGGGCGAGCACACAGCTAGATCATCCGCCGAGGCTCACACACTGCATAGCAGCATTGGCCATCGCAGCTTGGGGGTCACCTGAAGACGTATCGAGCTCCTTGAACGCCTTCTTCAAGCAGTCGGTGTCGATCATGTCCGCAGCATCCGGACCGAGCTCAGCCACCATCTGGTCGACCAAGGCATCGACATCAGCACAGGTCACCAGCTCCAACGACAGCTTCTCGGCTTCGGCGCTGAGCTCAGCCGCTTCGATGTCGTCAGCTTCAAGAATCTTGGCAGCATCTTCGTCACTCAGTTTCGAGGCCACGTCGTTGACACAACTCTCGTCAAGCTTGAAACCTTCCTCTGCCGCTGACTCAATCAGCTTGTCGGCGACCTTTCCCTGGTCTCCACTAGCGCCGCCACCACCGCACGCACTCAAGGCAAACAGCGCCGCGGCAGACAGAGCAACAAGACGTTTCTTCATGGAACTTCCTTTCGTTATGTCCGCCGCATGACGGACCCAACTTTGTAATTCTAGTGCCACCAAACCAACTCGGGTACGAATACCACCCATTCCTCCATTTCTTTCCAACTCGACCACACTCTTGGCTGCGGGTCTCAGACGCGACAGACTCCATCCCGCTGATCACGCAAGGTGGCGTCTGTTCAACAGTGGTGTTGTACCGATGACGCTCTGCGACGCCTTATCAACCCACGCCGCGTCGATGTCGACCGTGTCGGCTGTGGCGGCTTCGGGGACCATGTTGGCGAGCGTGCGAGAGCTCTATCGAGCCTCACCAGCCGATCTGGAACCCGTGGTCACCCGGAGACGTGGCTATACCACCGCATACCCGCACGACCGCAGCACCCCAACGGTTTCAGCCAGGGGTAACCCGACCACATTTGAGGGGCTTCCATCGATGCGATGCACCAGCACCGCTCCAGCTGATTGCATCCCATAGGCACCGGCCTTGTCGAGATGATCGCCAAGACTCAAATACCAATCGATCCCGTTAGGACTGAGTCGCACAAAGGTCACCTCGGTCGTCACCGTGACCGCATGGACATCGCTCCCCCGTCGACCGACCACCGTGGTATGCACCTGATGAGCCCGATCTGACAGGAGGGTCAACATACGGCGAGCATCATCGTCGTCAACCGGCTTCCCCATGATCTGACCGCCCAACGCCACCGTGGTGTCAGCAGCTAGAACCACCGCCTCATCGGGATCCTCGATGATGGCTGCCACGGCAGCCGCCTTTGCCCGGGCCACCCGATCGGTGTACGAGGCCGGTTCTTCACCAGGGCGCGGTGTCTCATCGACATCGGCCACATGGATGTCAAAAGCCACGCCGCAGCGGGCCAACACCTCCTGCCGTCGGGGAGAGCCAGACGCCAATACCAACCTCATCACCTCAACGTTGCCACGTCATCAGCGTCAACGCCACTTATCGGCACGTGACCGATCACACCGCCAGCTATCCCCCAGACACCGACGAGATACCCGATTCATCGGGAACGGTGGTGTCATCAAGATCATCGAGATATCCCTCGGGGAGCGAGACCGAAATCGGCCCATTGGTGTGCCCACGACGGATGCGCTCCCCACCGGCAACCAGCTCAAGATCACCATCGAGCTGACCAAGCCGATCATCAAGCTCGTCCAAGGTGGACACCTGGGACAGATCTCGACGCACCGCTGGACCCACCGGATAGCCGGAGAGATACCACGACGTGTGCTTACGAAACTCGCGCATCGCCACCGCTTCACCGCCAAAGTCAGCGCGATGTTCGATCAAGAGCCGGGCGTGACGAGCCATGGCGTCGACAACCTCACCGAGCCGGCGTGACGGAGGCACCGCGCCACCGGTCATCGCGGCAATCAGATCGCCGAACAGCCACGGTCGTCCCAGGCATCCCCGACCGATCGCCACCCCATCACATCCGGTGGCATCCATCATCGCCACCGCGTCGCGCGCTTCCCAAATGTCACCATTGCCGATCACCGGTATCGAGGTCACCGCTTGCTTGAGCTCCCCGATCGTTTCCCATCGAGCATCTCCGGAATAGTGCTGTTCAACCGTGCGAGCATGAAGGGCGATCCACGCCACACCCTCATCGGCACAGATTCGACCGGCGGTGAGATCGGTACGGAGCCCATCCCACAAACCGTGCCGGAACTTGGCGCTGACCGGCACCTTGTAGGGCTCGGCAGCGGTGACCGCGGCGCGAACGATCTGAGCTAACAAGGCCGGTTTTGCCGGCACTGCTGCTCCCCCACCCTTGCGCATGACCTTGGCTGCTGGACAGCCAAAGTTGAGATCGATGTGGTCAACTCGCCCTTCATCACACACCCGATGAACAGCGCGTCCCATCATCGCTGGATCATTGCCATAGATCTGGAGGCTGCGCGGTGTCTCATCAGCAGCGAATTGGATCATGGCCTCGGTTTTCGCGTTGCGATAGGCCACGGCGTGAGACATCACCATTTCGTTGACATAGATGAGGCCAGGACCCCACATCCGACACATGGTTCGAAAGGCTCGATTGGTCACCCCAGCCATGGGGGCCAGGATCACCGGAACCGTGGGGGTGAAGTCTCCAATTCGTAGCGGCAACATCTCCTCGCCAGGCTAGGAGCCCGCCCCGGTTGACCCTCCTTGCCGACGACTACGACCCCTCACTGTCGAACCAGGCAAACAAAAAGTCTCGTGTCGTCACCCGATGAGTCTCTTGCCATCACTCGGTTGAGAGTTCATAGTGGAAAGATGGGGGTTGATCTCAGATCGGTTGACATCAACCTCGCCGATTGGAAGCGCTGACAGCTGGGTCACGGTGATGGATCGTCCCGGCAGCGACTTCTCATAGGGGTTGGGGAGCTGATGCCAGCCAACCCGTGAAAGGACAACTCTGATGACCTCTTCGCTCCGCCCACTCGCTCTTGTCGGCGTTGTTGCCCTGATCACCATCGGTGGCTGCACCCGCGACACCGCGACCCCACCCACGTCCACATCGGACAGCTCTACCAGTTTGTCCGCCACCAGCGTCCCCTCTCCCACCAGCGCTGCGACCCCAGCAACCACCGACGCCACCCCAGCAACCAGTGCTGCCACCCCAGCAACCACCGCTGCCAACCCAGCTACCACCGCTGCCAACCCGGCTACCACCATCGGCACGAACCCCATCGCTGAAGGAAGTGGGTGCGCCCCCGGACCCGGCACCCTTCCCGATGGAACCTGGTACGGCAGAATTGTTAACGCTGATGACAACACGATCGAATTCGATCTGATGTGCTTCTATGTCGGTGACAATGCCACTCTCGCCGCGGCCCAAGATGGTGAAGAGTCGCCGCCGCCCAACGACTATTACGTCCGCAACGACTCCTCGGTGACCCGCGTGATCCCGATTGCTCCCACGATTACGGTCACCGCACTCAACAATGCCAACAATCCGATCAGTGTGAGCTATGCCGACTGGTTGTCACAGCGGGTCGGTGACTTCCGGCATTCAGTCTGGATCGATACAGCATCCGGCGAGATCGTCGAGATCGAAGAGCAATACCTTCCCTAGTCGTCAGTCGATCACCGGAAGCCGAAGATGGGGCTGGGCGCCGCTGCTGAGTGGCATAGCACCATCACTGCGCCACCGATACCAGCCCGCCGCGGCCACCATGGCGGCATTGTCGGTACACATGTCGCGACTCGGCAACGCCGCTCGAATACCGTCATCGGCACATCCTGATGCCATCGCGTCGCGCAAGGCACTATTGGCCGACACACCACCGCCGAGCACAATCCCGCTCGCTCCAACCCGACTCGCCGCCCGGCGAGCCTTAGCGACTAAGACATCGACCACCGCGGCTTGAAAACTGGCAGCAACATCAGCTGAGGACACCTCGGGATGAGCCCGAACATAATTCATGACCGCGGTCTTCAACCCCGAAAAGCTGAAATCCAGATTGTTGGGATCCGAGCTCAGCGCCCGCGGAAACCGGATCGCCGTGGGATCACCACCACGAGCGGTCTTTTCGATCGCCGGTCCGCCGGGATAGCCCAACCCCAAGAAGCGGGCAACCTTGTCGAAGGCCTCACCCGCTGCATCGTCGATGGTTTGGCCGAGCACCCGATACCGACCATGATCGATCATCTCGACCAAGAGGGTGTGTCCTCCCGACACCAGCTCGACCACCAAGGGGAACTCCAGACTCGGATCATCGATCAGGGCAGCATAGAGATGGGCTTCAAGATGGTTGACGCCCACATAGGGCACCCGCCACGCCGCGGCCAACGCCTTGGCTGCCGACACTCCCACCAAGAGAGCTCCGATCAACCCTGGTCCGTGAGTACACGCAACGATGTCGATATCCGACGAGGTCATCCCAGCATCGCTGAGGGCCTGATCGATCACCGGATGAAGGTTGGACATATGGGCTCGGCTGGCGATCTCCGGCACTACCCCACCAAATTCGGCGTGGATCTCCACCTGGCTCGACACCACATTGGAGAGGACGTGGATGCCATCGACCACGATCGCTGCCGCGGTTTCATCACAACTGGTTTCGAGGCCCAACACCACGGTGCGGGCCGATGCCGAGGTCATGACTGCGAACCATCCTTCCCGCTCAGCACGGCCTCATAGTCGTCCGCAGCCAGGTCATGACACCACATGATGAGGGCGGTCTCGTTGCCGGAGTAATAGCTCGGTCGGGTACCCACCGGGGCAAATCCGAACCGACGATAGAGCTCGATCGCCGCGTGATTGGATTCGCGCACTTCGAGCGTCCACGACACACAGCCTCGACCCCGAGCATGTCGACCCAAGGCCGACATCAAACGGGCACCGATCCCCCGACGACGAAACTCGGGCGAGACAGCGATGGTGGTCACATGGGCCTGGTCGCCGTCGGGATCGGGCACCACCATCAGACCAGCGAAACCGACGATCTCATCATCGATGCGGGCGACGACATACCACCGACTCTCGGGTCGAGCGAGCTCGTCATTGAACAAGGACCAACTCCAGGGTGTCGATGAGGTCTCGGCATCGATCGCCACCACCTCGTCGAGATCAGCCCCAGTCATCGTCTCAAGACCTATGTCGGTGACCGTGCTCATGACGCTCCCCGACGGGTAGCCCAATTGATCTCAGCGTCGGGACGGCGCAGATAGAGCGGAGCCACCTCCACCGGCGCCACCCAAGCATCAGCGGATCGGGCCACCTCGACCACCGCAGCTGACGAGGGATACCAGAGATCGCCGAGCATGAGTCCGGGACCGGCACTGACCAGCTCATCGCGATAGCGATGAGCTCCATCACCGACAGCCACTGCCTGACCACCGTGGGTACCGATCGCCGCGACCACATCGGTCACCCGACCAGCAGCTGGCTCGGTGAGCGGTTGGAGCTCATCACCGCGGCGCTGGTACAGAGCCCAAAACACCTCACCCTTGCGACCGTCGATGATCGACGCGATCACGCCGTCAACCCCGATCACGGTGTGGGCGAGCGCGGTCAGCGACACCACCGAAGCCACCGGAACCCCAAGCCCCACTCCCAAGGCTTGAGCGGTGGCGATACCGACCCTCATCCCGGTGAACAGACCGGGGCCGATATCGACAGCAACACCATCGATCTCGGACAACTCGATGCCTGCATGACGACATCCATCCTCGATCAGGGGCATCAGCAATTCGGCATGGCGACGCGGCTTGACCACATCGATGGTGGCGATCAGACCCTCAGCCGAGCCGATCGCCACTCCCACCTGGGTGGTGGCGGTCTCAATCCCGAGGATCAGCATGCAAAGGCCTCCAGATCAGCCGCCAGCTGGGCCCACCGATCATCCCAGGCGCCAGCGACCGACACGATCTCGATCCGACGCTCGCCATCCAGACCAAACTCGTCATCGGTGATCTCTGCCGGCGGGCCGCTGGTGAAGGTCGCCTGGAGGTAGGCACCAAACGCGTCGGCAGCCACATCACCCCATTCCACCAGAGCGATGCCGTCAGATTCGACCAGTTCCACCAGCCCCAGATCATCGACATCAGCGAGTCGATCGAGCCGATACAGATCAGCGTGATGGAACTGCCACGTAGAACCGGGAATCGGATAGGTGTGAACCAGGGTGAAGGTCGGCGACGTGATCGGATCGGTGATCCCCAACGCCCGACCAAATCCCTGACTAAAGGTGGTTTTACCGGCTCCCATCTCACCGGCGAGCAGGATCACGTCACCGGGACGCGCTGCAGCCGCCACGACCCCAGCGATGGCGTGGGTGTCATCTCGGCGGCGGGAACACAACAACATGGGCTACCGATGCTAGGAGGGATCGTTGGCGGTCGTGCCAACCACCTGTCGCGGCACCCGCTCGGATACGCCACACACGATCTCATACCCGATCGTGCCCAGTCGTTCAGCCCACTCCAGCGCGGTGATCTCTTCGCTTCCTTGACATCCCAGCAGGACCACCTCATCACCGACCTCGCAGCACTCCAAGCCCCCAACATCGACCACCAATTGGTCCATCGTGACCACACCAACGATCGGACAGCGGCATCCTCCGATCAAGACATCAGCACCACAACGGTCACCATCGGTGCCCAACCGCCGAGGTACCCCATCGGCATAGCCGATCGGGACCGTGGCTACCACCGTGTCAGCGGAGAAGGTATGGCGCCAGCCATAGGACACCGATGACCCGGCCACGACCGTCTTGACATGAGACACCCGAGCCTTGAGGGACATCGCCGGTCGAAGTCCATCGACCAAATCGTCCACTCCCCGACCGGGCGAGATCCCATAGAGCGCGATCCCGACCCGGATGAAGTCATATCGCGATCGAGGCAGGGCAACAGCGGCCGCTGAGTTGGCAGCGTGAACGATCGGCGGACGACCACCGACCCGATCGAGATCGGCCAAGACGGTGTCGAAGCGGTCAAGCTGGGCATCATTGGCTGCTGACGATGGTTCGTCGGCACACGCCAGGTGGGTGAAGATCCCCTCCAGACGAACCGCCGGCGCGAGCGTAGAAATAGCGGTGACCAGATCGGCCACATCAGCGACATGAGCACCGATCCGATGCATCCCGGTATCAACCTTGAGGTGGACCGGATGATCATGGGCGCCGGCGTTGACCAGTGACCGAGCAGCGTCAACCGATGACACCGTGGCGATCAGATGGTGATTGACGATGTCGTGGGCATCCTCGAGCGGTTGTTGGCTCAAGATCAAGATCGGCGCGTCGATACCGGCATCGCGAAGGGCGATCCCTTCAGCGGTCAGGGCGACGCATAGGCCATCAGCTCCAGCATCGAGGGCCGCTTGGGCTGCTGTGGCCGCACCGTGACCATAACCGTTGGCCTTGACCACCGCCCACACCGAGGTGTTCGGCGCTGCAGCGGTGACCACCCCAATATTGTGGACCATGGCTGAACGGTCGATTTCGGCCCACGCTCGAAGGCTCATACGAGCCCTCCAAGCGCTGCTGGCAGGGCATCGATCAGGTCGCTAGCGATCAGCCCAGCAGCGCCGTGACGGTGTCCAGCTTCAGCATGGATCCAGGCCCCAGCAGCCGCAGCATCAGCTGGGTCCAGGCTCCGAGCGAGCAGCGCCCCAATAATGCCGGAGAGCACATCACCGCTTCCGGCGGTGGCGAGAGCTTGATCGCCATGATCGACCAGCCGCACCCGGCCGCTCGGGTCGGCGATCACCGTGGTCGGCCCCTTGAGCAGGATCACCGCCCCGGTTTGGATCGACCAGCGACGAAGATCGGCGATCCGATCGTCGCTCGGTCGCGATCCAGTCAGACGTTCATATTCACCATCGTGGGGGGTGAGCACGGTGGGAGCACGTCGTTGGGCAAGGATGTCGCCCAACCCGCTGGTGGCGAGAGCATTGAGGCCATCACCGTCGACCAGGATCGGGATCGAAGCGTGGCGAATGATCGAGGCCACGAGCTCATCCCCACCAACTCGACCAAGTCCCGGACCGATCACCAAACTGTGGAACCGGTCGAGGTCGGCCAACACCTCAGCACCTTCGTTCCCCGGAGTGAGAGGGCGCACGACCGACTCCAGCGGGGCAGCCACCTGGTGTCCTGGAGAGGAGACCACCACGATCCCGGCGCCAGCTCGTTGAGCGGCAGCGCAGGCCAACCAGGCAGCGCCATCCATCCCCGGTGAACCAGCGATCACCCGGACCGCATGGGACCATTTGTGAGCGGTGCGCGATCGAGCTGGCAGCCACGCTGCCACGTCAGCAGCTTCAACGATCTCGATCGGGTCGGTACCATCGTCAGGCCGGTTGAGATCGAGGCCGATATCGACCAGGTCGAGTTCGCCGACCAGGTCGGGACCAGCACCGAGCACGTGACCTGGTTTGGCCGCCGCGAAGGTGACGGTGGCCCTTGCAGCGGCGGTGCCCGGCGAAGCATTGCCGGTCAGGGCATCAAGCCCGGTCGGCACATCGACCGCCAAGATAGGTGCACCAGCGGTGTCGGGCATGGTCCACTCGCCGCGAAAACCGGTGCCGAATGCTGCATCGATCACCAGGTCGGATGGCGGAAGAACCGCCGGGGCATCATCCCAGCGATAGATGGTGACCGCCATGCCGGCCTCGGCAAGGCGGCGACCGGCGACCCGTCCATCAGCCCCGTTGTTGCCGGGACCGGCGATCACGATGACCCTCCGGCCATACACACCACCCAGCACTTGTCGAGCCCGGGCGGCAACCGCTGCACCGGCTCGTTCGATGAGGATCTCCACCGGGGTCTCCGACGCCGCGTCGATCGCGTTCATCCGTTGAGGGGTGACGACAGGAATCACCGTCCCCAGGGTAGTCGGGCCACCCCACGAGCGCGTTTGCTCACTCAGCGATGACGACAGCGATAGCGGTGGTCTCGGTATGGGTCAGGCTGAGATGCCAGCTGGTGATTCCGGCGTTGGCCGCCAGCAGGGCGGCTCGCCCATCGAGATGGAGACGGGGCTCGCCCGACTCATGTGACGACACCCAGACATCATGGGCATCGATCCCTCCGAGCCCGACGCCGAGGGCCTTCATCGTGGCCTCGCGGGCCGCAAATCGAGCCGCCAAGCCAGGAACCGGATCAGATCGAGTTGACAGATCGTCAAGTTCAGCGGCGACAAAGAGCCGCTGTCGAAGTGAGGGGGTTCGTTCCAGGGATCGGCGAAACCGGTCGATCTCGACCGCATCGATGCCCAGTCCTTTCACCAGCTCAGCTCCGCCACGTGTCAGCGACCGACGAGAGCGGAGCGATCAAGAGCTCGGCAACGTCCAGGTTGGCCAGGATGGCATGGTCAAACTCGCCTTCGGTTTCGGTCACCCAGTCGACCAGGCGGGCATAGCGATCGTCATAGCCCTGGAGGACCGTTCTCATCACATCGGCCGAGAGACGATCGTGGAACCGGACATGAACCAGGGTGATCCCGGTACACACCCCAGATCGCACTTCAGGCACAAAGATCATGGTTCGCTGGTCGCGGCGGCCACGAGCGACCAAGACATCTTGTGCTTCAGCAACCCGGTGTTTGGTTCCCATCAGTCGATGGTCGAGGTCAACCCGACTCGACAGCCCGCGAGAGATCCCGGCCCGATCCACAATCGTGATCTGAGCGCCCTCGATGCGATATCGGGTAAACCCGGTCACCTGAGCCACGGCTGGGCTGAGTGCAGCAAGCACCTTGAGCACCCGGTACGACACCACATCTCGGCCCACACCGGCATCGAGAACGGTTTCGACCAAGAGACGGTCAAGGATGCCTTCGTCGCTGCGCGAAATCCCAACAGTCACCGTCTTGGCTTGGTGCTTGATGGCATCGATCGGCCGGGTGAGCTCATTGATGGCATCGGTGAGCGCCGCCACCAGATCATCGATCAGGGCCGCTGGTGTACCGACCTTGCCGGTTGCTTGAGAGAACGCCTCCACCGGGTTGGGAGCAGCCAGATCGGTGAGTCGACCGATCAGGGCAACCGCGGTGCTGGCTTCGAGATGGCCGTCGTAGCGCTGGGCTCGAAGACCGTCGACAAAGCGCCGGGACACCGGGGGGATCTCGGCTCTCACCCGAGCGAGCACCTCATCGCCAGTCGTCGATTCAACCACCGCGTGATCGATGAGGTCGCGCGCCTCGCGCAGGGGCCGAGCAGAGACATCGATCGCCCGCGCCGCCTCATAGCCAAACAGATGGCCCACCATGGCTGACAGCACAAATCCAAGAGCAGGATCGACCGGGGGAACCTCGATGGTAGCCACCGACCGATACCGGGTTTCTCCCCGGTCGGCGACCACGATCGGCAGGGCTTTGTGGGCCAAGAAAATGGCGGTTTCTTTGGCGACATCGTCAGCGATACTGCCCCTCAGCCCAGCAGCACACACAAAGATCAAGGGCTCTGAGGAGAGATCGATGTGCTTCTTGTCTTCGGTGACATCGGCAGCGATCGACTTGTAGCACAGCTCGCTGAGCTTGATCCTGACCTCTTCAGCAGCCACCAAATTGGGCCCATTGCCGACCACTGCCCAATAGCGCTTGGTCGGGGCGTAGCGCTGAGCGGCTTCGGCCACGTCGGGGCGCACGGTGAGCACCTCATCCATCGCATCGGGCATGGCGACGAGACCGGTCAAGAGATCGTGACGGCGCTGGTTCGAACCGATTCCGGCGGCAGCGGTGATCGCACACGCCAGCACCGCCCCAGCAGCGATCTGGGAATAGAACGCCTTGGTCGATGCCACACTCATTTCCACATCGCGACCGTCGGAGGTATAGATCACCCCATCGGCCTTTTGGGCCAGGTCGCTGGCTCGACGATTGACGATCGCCACCACAGCAGCACCCCGTGACGAGAGCAGATCGACCGTGGTGTTGGTATCGGTCGTGGTCCCACTCTGGCTGACCGCGATCACCAGGGTGTCGCTCATGTCTGGCTGGAGCAAGAATCCCGAGAGTTCGGTGGCGGTCACGGCCACGACCTCAAGATCACCGTCAGCGAGCTCCCCGAGAATCCGAGCGACTCCTTGTCCGGCGACAGCCGCGGTGCCTTGGCCGATCACATTGACCCTGGTGATCGTGTGCTCGGCGAGACGATGCCGAATCTCTTTGCTGAGGGTGACGTCGCCAACCTCAGCATGAAGGACTCCATCACGATCGACGATGCGACCCCGCAAGGTGGTGCGGAAACTTCGAGGTGATTCACCGATCTCTTTGAGGAGATAGTGGGGTGCTCCACCACGGTCGATATCGCGGGTGGTGACCCCGGCCTCGGTGACATCAGCATCGGACACCGGATGATCGGAGCCGTCATACCCGATCCGGCGGATCCCCTCGAGGGTTCCAGCCTGGGACCGATCCAAGGTCACGATCTCACCGCCATGTTCACCGTCGAGGCGCACATACACCGGCGTTTCTTCGACCACGCCATAGGGCTCGGACGCCACCACATAGGCATCATCGGCCATACCGACATAGAGCCCTTGGCCGCTGCCGTGGAGGGCCAACATCATCACATCGGGCTCGTCAGCGCTCATCGCGGCGATCGCCACTGAGCCTTCAAAGGATGACACCGTGCGCTGGAACGCTTCGGTCATGGTGGTCGTCCGCTCAGCATGGCGCGACACCAGGGTGGGGATGATCTTGGCATCGGTGGTGATGTGGGGATGGATATTCAGATCGTGGCGAACCCGAAGATCGGCATGGTTATCGACATCGCCATTGAGCGCCGCCACCACATAGGGCCCGCGCTGAGCGCCGAGTTCGCGGCTGTCGACCGGATGGGTGTTGGGCACCGAGATGATTCCCACGCTGGCCCACCGAGTGTGGCCGATGACCGCTACCTGAGCATTGGGTCCGCTGACCGCCTGCCGCAAGAGGTCGTCTGCCAGCAGCTCCTGACGCAGGATCCGGGTGTTATCGCCGAGTTCACCGATCTCGGCGGCTTCCTTGTAGACGAACGACAAGGTGGTGCCATCCAGATGCACCGAACCACTGGGCTGGGTGGGGTCGGCGGATCGTTCAGCGATCCCCTGGCGAATCGGGGCCGAGGTGAGGTCGAGATCGTGGCCGGTGACAAAGATGTGGATCCCAGCTGAGTCGCGTCCTCGAACCTCCAGCCGGTCAAGTGCCGCCAAACCTTGGTAGATCGCCAGATAGGCAGCAACCGATGACTCGCTGATCTGATCACCGACCATGGCCCCCACCGCGGCAATCGCTGGGAGACGATCCTGGCGTACGGCCCACAGGGCGTCGCGGAGGGCAAGCGATTCAGCGCTACGCGCTTCGAGCTCGGCAGCATCGACCTGGTCAAGGCGGGCATCGGCCTCGGCACTGATCGCGTCGAGACGGTCGAGACGATCGGTGATCTGGGCAACATGATCGGGGCGATTGGCCAACGCGAGGATTCCTGGCGTCCCTTTGAGAGCAGCGTCAACCTGTGAGATTGTCGAGATCGTGACGGTGAGATCGGTCGCGGCGATCGCTCGATCGAGCTCAGCGATCAGATCGTCGGGCACTGGAACCGGCCGTGACGACCGACGACTGAGTATCCCAACGATGCCGCACATGTGGGGAAGCCTAGCGATGAGGCCCGGCGATGATCAGTCAGCGCCTAGCAGCAGGCAGCCCGTACCGGCTCGATCAAGGAATCAGCGGTGGCGTGGGCCAGTTCAGCGGTTGGCGCTTCGACCATGATCCTGACCACCGGTTCGGTCCCGCTCGGTCGGATCAAGATCCGGCCCCGATCTCCCAGAGGACGGGCGGCCTCGACGATCTCGGCGGCGATCCGCTCAGCAACATCCGGACGCCGCTGACCGACTTCAACATTGATCAAGACCTGGGGCAACTGGGTCATCACCGCCGATGCCAACTCCGACAACGGTCGAGCGGAACGCACGACCAGATCAGCCAGAATCAGCCCGGTCAAGAGCCCATCACCGGTGTTGGCCAAATCAGAAAAGATCACGTGGCCCGACTGTTCTCCCCCCAGAGAGAACCCTCCGCCGGTGAGGGCTTCGAGCACATAGCGGTCACCGACCGCCGTGTCGACCACCGAAATGCCCGCCTCGTTCATCGCCAGACGGAACCCCAGATTGGTCATCACGGTGACGACGACA
>PDSL01000056.1 GCA_002748455.1 Ilumatobacter coccineus | reverse complement strand
CCAATGGTGGCGACGACAGCGCCTTGGGACTGGGGCGCGAACACCCCGGTCTCGAATGAGAGTGTCTTGTCGGTACCAGAAATAGGTCCGGACACACGGATGGGGTCAGCCACGAAGGGCTCCTTTCCGGTACAGGATGTCTCCCCTGTACCGCTCTGGAGCGATCGAGCCAGTTCCCAGTTGGCAGTCCCGCACACCGTTCAGGAACTGAAGGTGCGGAAGAGGCAACCGGCAACCAACCCGCGGATCGCTCGGTTTGGCAAGGCGCGGACCTTCCGCGCCTCTCAACACAGTCTAGCGGGCCCGGTCTCGAACCCGCGCTACCTCAGCGGCGCAGGCCGAGTGAGGAGATCAGGGTGCGATACCGCTCGACATCGATGTCGCGCAGATAGTCGAGAAGACGACGACGACGACCGACCAACATGAGCAGGCCACGACGGCTGTGGTGGTCCTTGGCATGGGTCTTGAGGTGCTCGGTGAGATGCTTGATGCGATCGGTCAAGAGAGCGATCTGAACCTCAGGGGAGCCGGTGTCGGTCTCGGATGAGCCGTACTTGGCGATGATCTCGGCTTTGGGCGTAAGCGCCATGGTTGTTCTGCCTTCCAGTGTGGAGGTCGCGCCGACCCGGATGGGCCGATACGCATCACGCCCGGGCCGAAGCTCGAACGGACGCCACAATGCTAGGCGTCCAATCCAGGGGCGACAACCGGAGTGCCGGTACGCTGCGACACGGTGTGTGACGGAACCCTTGACCGTGTCGTGGCGATATGCGCTACTGGCGCGCCCGGGAGCACCGCCCGATGACGCCCGCCATCCAGCTCCGCGGTGTCAGCAAATGGTTTGGTGACCTTCACGCGCTGGCCTCGATCGATCTCGAGGTTGGACCCGATGAGATCGTCACCCTGATCGGCCCCAGCGGAAGTGGAAAGACCACCCTGCTGAGAGTGGTCGCTGGCCTAGAAGAGCCCACCACCGGATCGGTGTCGACCCTCGGCGACACCCCCGAGTCGGTGCGTCACGCCAAGCGGATTGGGATGGTGCCCCAAGGCCCAGCCCTGCTCCCCTGGCGAACTGTGGCCCAAAACGCCTCGATCTTGTTGGACATCAATCGTCGGGCGACCCCCACCGCAGCGGTCGATGTGACCGAGCTCTTGACCGAGGTCGGCCTGGCCGACTTCCTCGATGCCTACCCCCACGAACTCTCCGGTGGTATGGCCCAGCGGGTTGCCCTGGTGCGAGCGTTTGCACTTGGTGCTCCGGTCCTCCTCCTCGATGAGCCCTTCGCCGCTCTCGATGAGATCACCCGAGCGGACATGCGCCACCTTTTGGCTCGGCTTTGCCGGCCTCGTCCGGTCGCCGTCCTCTTCGTCACCCATTCGATTGCGGAAGCGGTCTATTTAGGTGATCGAGTTGGGGTCTTGTCCCACCGGCCAGGAACGATCGTCTCGATGAGAGAGGTGCCCTTCGAGCGGCCCCGCCGCCCCGAACTGGAGCACTCAGCTGAGTTCTTCGATCTGGTCACCGATTTGGGACGAGATCTTCACCAGGCGATGGAGAATCCCTCATGAGTGAGCGTTCTCGTCCAGTTGTCCTGGGCGCGATTGGCTTGATCATCTTTGGGATGATCTGGGAACTGGTGGTGCGGGTCTTCGAGATCCAGCCCTTTGTGCTGCGATCACCGGTTCAGATCGCGTCGACGATCATCGAGGATCCCGGCCTCTATCTGCGAGCTGCCAGCGCGACCGCATTCCACTCGGTGATCGGGCTCGTGGTCGCCCTCGCTGCCAGCATGCTCATCGGGGGTGGGCTGGCAACCTCCAAACGACTCGAAGAAGCGGCTCAGCCGATCCTCATGGTCATCTTGGTCGCCCCGTGGGTGGCCTACTACGGCTCCTTGCGGGTCGCAGTCGGGCTTGGCACCGCCCCGATCCTGATCCTGATCTCACTGGTCACCCTCCCAGCCTTCACCTTTGCCATGGTGACCGGGCTGCGATCTGCCGATCCGGCAGCTCGCGAACTCTTTGAATCGGTATCCGCTGGCCGCTGGGAAGTCCTCTGGCGCTTGAGGATGCCGTCAGCAGCGCCCACGGTGCTGGCGACCGCCCGATTCAACTCGGGCCTCGCCCTTGCAGCGGCCTACTACGCCGAAGGGATGGCCACAACCGGCGCGACCTCGCTGGGCTCGATCGGGTTGCGAGCCCAGGCCTATTCACGCGGTGATGTCTTGTGGGCCACGATCGCCGTCACGGCGGCACTGGGATTTGTCTTCTTGGCGGTGATCACGGTGATCGAACGCGTCGCCCTGGGATGGCATGTCTCCCAGCGTGACTGATCAGGGCTGACCTAGCCGAATCTGGTCTGGTCTCCCTAGGCTCAACAGAGCGTTGACGAAGGAGTTTGCATGTCGGCTCACCGCATCCTGATCACCAGCCTGGCCGCCCTCGTTATCTCGACGGCAGGCTGTGGACATGACGCCCCGACTTCCACTCTTGATCCGGTACCTCCGGTGGTCGCCGGTGAGGCCATTCCGACCGAACGATGCGACGCCAATCGCCAGGCGGGGCCGATCACCTTTGTGACTGGATTCGACTATGCCGCGGCTGCCTCAATCATCGAAGTGATCGCTGCCGAAACGGCCGGCTACTACGACGATCTCTGTCTTGATGTCACCCTGGTGCCGGGGTTCTCCACCTCGAATTATCCCCTGGTCGCCAGTGGTCAAGCCCAGTTCGCCTCCGGCGGGTCGTTCTCTGAGACCGTGGCGTTTGGTCTCGCCAACGAAGCCGACCTGGCGGTGGTCACCGTGGCTGGCGCCAAACCGATCGAAACCCTTCTCCTCAAACCCGAAGCCACCTCTCTCGATGATGTCGCCGGCAACACCATCGGGGTCAAGGGCAAGCTGCCGCCCGGGGTCGAGATCATGCTCTCCCAGGCTGGATTGCACGAGGGCGAGGAGTTCACCACCATCCCGGTCGATGGTTTCGATCCGGTAGCCCATATGTCGATCGACGAGACGATCGGCATCCCGGGCTGGCGATCCTTCGAACCGGCCTACCTCTCCCAGCACGATGTCCCGTTCGTCGAGTTTGCTGTCGCCGATGCCGGTGTACCGGGCTCGTTTGGGGTGATCTTCACCAGTCGTGAGTTCGCTGATGCCCATCCCAGCGCGGTGGAAGACTTCGCCCGGGCATCGATGCGAGGACTCGCCGATGTGATCGCCGATCCATCAGCAGCTGCTTCTCACGCGTTGGCCCTAGCCGAAGCCAACGGCAACCCCAACTTCTTGTCGTTTGAGACCGAATCGGCCCGGGCCAAGATCGAGGCCACCTTGATCGTCGATGCCCTGCCCGACGGGATGGTCGCCGGCACACCACTGGTCGATCGGTTGCAGGACGAGCTCGATGCCTATGCCGAAACCGGACTGTTTGGCGAGGCCACTCCCCCGGCAGCCACCGAGGTGATCATTCCGATCATCGACACGATCACCGATGATGGCACCATCATCTGGCCCGGCTGATCGGCAAAACGACTAGGAATATCCGAGAATCTGTCGAGTGCGATCGGTATCGCGATTCATCTGGTCGACCAGTTCGTCGATCCCAGCAAACTTTCGCTCTGACCGTACGAATCGGACGAAGCGGACCTTGGCCGGTTGGCCGTAGAGGTCGCCATCAAAGTCGATCAGATGGGCTTCGAGAAGTGAGGTGTTGGCGTGCTCATAAAAGGTTGGCCGACGACCGATATTGATCGCACAGGCATGGACCTCCCCGGTGGGCCGTTCATACCAGCCGGCATAGACCCCATCGGCGGGCGAACAGACCCGTTGGGGAACCTCGACATTGGCGGTGGGGAACCCCAGGGTGCGACCTCGCTGATCGCCGTGGGCAACCTGGCCGCGGACTTCGAACGGCCGAGTCAACATCTGAGCGGCGACGGCCACCCCGCCACCGGCAAGGGCTCGACGAATGGCGGTACTGCTGACCGGCTCGACAATTCCGTCGGCTCGACCGATCAAGCTGAGGGGTTCAACGCTGAACCCGGCAGCCTTGCCAGCCTCGCGCAAGAAGGCCACATTGCCTTCTCGATGACGCCCAAAGTGAAAGTCATCGCCGACGACGACATGTTCGGCCTGGAGCCCCTTGACGAGGACTCGATCGATAAAGGCTCCAGCTGATTCTTGAGCCTGGGCGATATCGAAGGGCAGGACGACCACGGCGTCAACCCCGGTCTGGGCGAAGAGTTCAAGGCGCTGTTCAGCATCGGTGAGCAAGCAGGGAGCACTCTGGGGTCGAACGATCGCCGCTGGATGACGGTCGAAGGTGACCACCGCCGAACGAACCCCGCGAGCCCGGGCTTCCTCACAGACGTGCTGGATGACCGCTTGATGGCCGATATGGAGACCGTCATAGGCCCCGATGGTGACCACGGTTGACTCGCCAGGGAACACCGGCGTCTCGGTATCTGTGCGAATCAACACCGTCGGGACACTATCGCTCAGGTGTGTCGGATCGAACCCGAGCGGTCGGAAGAACGCAGGCCGGTTTGGCCTGGCGGTCGCCAAAGGCTTCATACACAGCGATCAGTTGATCATCGGTGGTGAACACCGCCCACGGCCCCTCACCGGGAAAGCGAGGCAAGACTCGCCCATTGGCCACCAGCTGGGCCGCCTGATCCGACAAGGTGATCCGATCGAGCCCGACCACCGCGGTGGCGACCGGTCGAAGCTCGCACTCATCCGGCGAATCAGCCATCTCGATCCCGAACTCACCGACAGCGGTCCGGCGAAGATGTCGCAGGTGGGCGCCTCCCCCGAGGAGATGGCCGAGATCGTCGGCCAGGGTGCGCACATAGGTGCCCGCCGAACAGGTCACATCGATCAGGAAGACCCCCGGCTCGGGTTCGCCGATGATCTCGAACCGATCGATGGTGACCGGCCGTGGAGGCCGATCAACCTCAACACCTTGACGGGCCAGCTCATGAAGCCGATGTCCACCGATCTTGATCGCTGACACCATGGGCGGGATCTGTTCGATATCGCCCATCAGATGGTTGGCGATCACTCGGCGAGCATCATCGATGGTGACCCCGGACATGTCGTGGGTAGCGGTGACCTCGCCGGCAGCGTCAAGGGTGGTGGTTTCGGTGCCCAGGACGACTTCGCCGACATAGCGCTTGGTGGTCTTTTCGACGAAGCGGAGCAATTTGGTGGCCATGCCAACCGCGACGACCAGAACTCCGGTGGCGTCAGGATCGAGGGTGCCTCCGTGTCCGACTTGGCGTTCGTTGAACCGACGGCGCAGCATCCCGACCACATCATGGCTGGTCACCCCGGCGGGCTTGTCGACGATGCACACCCCGTGTGTCGTCGCCGGTCGACGGCGAGCCATGGCTTACTCCGGGCGGTGCCGACGATCCTGATCGGCGCGCAAGATCTCATCGATCCGTTCAGCAGCTCGCAGGGTTTCGTCGGGACGGAAGTCGAGAATCGGAGTCTTCTTGGCCCGGATCTGTCGAGCGATCGTGGCCTGGAGTCGGATCCGATGAGCGTTCAGGGCGGCGATGATCTCATCGTCGCTGTCGGGATCGGACAGGGAGTCGAAATAGACGTGGGCTCGGTTGAGCTCGTTGTCGACATCGATACCGGTCACGGTGACAAAGCTGAGACGCTCATCATCGATGCGGATGAGTTCATCGGCGATGATCTCCCGCAAGGTTTCTTTCACCCGTGCTGAGCGCGGATAGCGCGGTTTGCCAGAGCCTCGTCCACGGGCCATGATCTCGTCCTTTCTCGTCGCTGTCAGCGACCGACAAGAGCGGGGCTGAGCCCGCCCCCATCTATGACAGTGTGCGCTCGATCTCGCGTTCGTCGTAGGTTTCGATCACATCGCCCGGCTTGAGGTCTTGGAAGTCGGTCAAGCCGATACCGCACTCGAACCCTGCTCGCACTTCTTGGGCATCGTCCTTGAAGCGTTTGAGGGAAGCGATGGCGCCCTTCCAAATGATCTTGCCCTCGCGCAGGAAGCGCACCTTGGAACCTCGGGTGATGACCCCGTTGTGGACATAGCACCCAGCGATCGCTCCCACCTTGGGAATCCGGAAGATCTCGCGCACCTCGGCATCGCCGGTGACGACTTCTTCGAACTCGGGAGCGAGCATGCCGACCATCGCCTGCTCGATGTCTTCGAGCAGTTTGTAGATGATCTCGTAGGTGCGAATCTCAACCCCTTCGGTGTCGGCCGCTTCACGAGCTTTGCGATCGGGACGAACATTGAACCCGATGATGGTCGAGTTGGTGGTCGCTGCCAAGGTGATGTCGTTCTCACTGATACCGCCCACCGCTCGGTGAACGAAGGTGAGGTCGACTTCGTCTCGCTGGAGCTTCTTCAAGCTGTCGGTGACCGCTTCGAGCGAGCCTTGAACATCGGCCTTGAGGATCAGGTTCAAGGTGGCGGTTTCGCCAGACTGGATCTGGTCGAAGATGTCTTCGAGCTTGACCCCGCTCTTGACTCGAGCGTCGCCTCGCTGGTCACGGATCTTGCGGTGATGCTCTCGAGCTTCACCCACCGTGCGAGCGACCTTTTCGTCGGGAGCCACCCGGAACTCATCACCGGCTTCGGGCACCGAGGACAGACCGAGTACCTCGACCGGGGTTGAGGGACCAGCCGACTTGATCTGGTTGCCATGATCGTCGATCAGGGCTCGGACTCGACCCCAGGCAGCGCCGGCCACGATCGGGTCGCCAACCTTGAGCTCTCCCTTGTCGATCAGGATGGTGGCTACCGAGCCGCGACCCTTTTCGAGATTGGCTTCAAGCACGATGCCCTTGGCCCGACCGGTCGGGTTGGCATCGAGCTCTTCGAGTTCAGCGACCACCAAGAGCTGGTCGAGCAGGTCATCGATACCGAGACCTTCGATCGCTGCCATCTCGACGATGATCGTGTCGCCGCCCCACGATTCGGGGACCAATTCGTGTTCAGCGAGTTCGCTGAGCACCCGTTGGGGATCGGCATTGTCCTTATCGATCTTGTTGACCGCCACCACGATCGGCACCTCAGCAGCGCGGGCATGGTTGATCGCTTCGATCGTTTGGGGCATGACCCCGTCATCGGCGGCGACCACCAAGACCACGATGTCGGTGACCTGAGCACCACGAGCCCTCATCTGGGTGAAGGCAGCGTGACCGGGGGTGTCGATAAAGGTCAACAGGTTGCCATCGCGTTCGACCTGGTACGCCCCGATGTGCTGGGTGATCCCACCGGCTTCGCCGTCGACCACATTGGCTGAACGGATCTGGTCGAGCACGGTGGTCTTGCCGTGGTCGACATGGCCCATGACGGTGATGACCGCTGGACGGGGCTGCAAGAGCGTCTCATCGTCATCATCGCTGTCATCGAAGAGGGCTTGGAGTTCGACTTCTTGCTGCTGGCCCGGATCGACCAAGAGCAGCTCAGCACCCAATTCGAGGGCGTAGAGCTCCATATGGTCATCGGACAGAGCCATGGTGGCGGTGATCATCTCACCGTGCTGAAGCAAGAACTTGACCACATCGGCAGCGGTGCGGTTGAGCTTGGGACCAAACTCTTGGGCCGACACGCCCCGCTCGACGATGATCGGTCCCTCGGGAACCGGAACGTCAGCCGAGGTATAGCTCTGTTCTTGAGGCTGGAGCTCCTCGCGGTCGCGACGGCGACGACGACGGCTCCGGCGCGGTGGACGACGGCCTCCACTGGGGCGACCACCACCGGGACGGCCTCCACCAGGCCCACCACCGGGACGGCCTCCACCGGGTCCACCACCGGGACGGCCGGCAAAACCACCGGTACGACCACCGGGCGAGGGACGCGACGGACGCGCCGAGCCGGGAGGCGGCGGAATCGGCTTACCCGACGGCGACAAGGGCCGGCCGGGAGGCGGCGGAATCGGCTTACCCGACGGCGACCGCGGCGGAATCGGCCCCTTGGGCGGAGCGGGCGCCGCCGGCGGCGCTGATGCTGCCGGTGGCGGTGTTACTGGTGCCGGCTTTGACGGCGCGTCAGGACGGCCACTTGAAATCACCCGGTCGGGAGCTGGTTTGTCAGGTCCTGCCGACGACACGATGCGCTTGGGCGGCTCAGCGGGCGGCGGTGTTGCCGGAGCTTCGACAACAGGCTCGGGGGCCGCAGCGGTGATCGGGGTGACCGGCTTGGCCGCTGCCGGTCCGACCACTCGGGGAGCCGATGGCGGTTTGGGCGCCGCGGCCTTGTCGGCGGGAGTCTCAGTCTTGGCAGCTGCCTTCTCTGCTGGGGCCTTCTTGGCCGCGGCCTTTTTCGCTGGGGCCTTCTTGGCTGGGGCCTTCTTGGCGGCAGCTTTCTTAGCCGGGGCTTTCTTGGCCGCAGCTTTCTTGGCTGGAGCCTTCTTGCGAGCCCGGGGCTTCTTCGGCGGCTCGGGGGGCTGCTCATCACGGGTCAACCCGTCTCGCACGGCACGACGACGAACCATGTCGGCATAGGCCTCTTGTAGCGACGACGAGTGATTCTTGATCGGCACGCCCAGTGTGTTACAGAGCGCGACCGTCTCAGCATTGGTCATGCCAAGTTCTTTGGCTAGCTCATGTACTCGGATTCTCTTCGCCACTCTCTGGGTTTCCCTTTCGTCGTCGTCTCAGTCTCGCAGCCGGTGGGACGTTCCCCACCGCAGATATTGGCCCTTAGTCGGCCACTTCGTCGGTGTTGGCGGCCGCCTCGTCATCGGATGATTCGGTCTCGGGGGCAGCCTCATCGGCAGCTGGAGCCTCATCGGCTGGGGCCTCATCATCCGATACCGCTTCTTCAGATCCAGCCTCGCCAGACCTCTCGGTCCATTCCGACTGGGACATGACCGAACCGTCGGCTGAATGCCACTCGAGTTCTCCGGTTTCGGCGTTCTCCACCCATTCGCCTTCGGCATATTCGATATCGTCGGCGCGATCGAGGTAGCCCCCAGCGGGCACCCCTTCGGCAAGCTGGGTTTCGGATCGGATATCAACCCGCACCCCGGTCAGGCGGGCAGCCAACCGAGCGTTCTGTCCTTCACGGCCGATCGCCAAACTGAGCTGATGATCGGGCACGATCACGTCGGCAGCGGTCCCATCCTCGGAAATGGTGACCGAGTTGACCTTGGCCGGAGACAGAGCCTTGGCCACAAAGTCGGGGAGGTCGTCGCTGAAGGGAACGATGTCGATCTTTTCGCCCCTCAGTTCGTTGACCACCATCCGAACCCGAGCCCCTCGGGCGCCAACACAGGCACCAACCGGGTCCACATTGTGGTCGTTTGACCAGACAGCGATCTTGGTGCGATGACCGGCCTCGCGGGCACAGGCCTTGATCTCAACGATCCCATCGGCGATCTCGGGCACTTCGAGCTCGAAGAGTCGCTTGATCAGCCCGGGGTGGGTACGAGACACCACGATCTGGGGACCCTTGACCGTCTTGCGGACCTCGACGATATAGGCCTTGGACCGATCGCCAGGATTGGGCCGCTCGTAGGGCACCTGCTCGGCTTGGGGCAAGAGGGCCTCAACCCGTCCGAGATCGAGCAGGGTGTAGCGGGTGTCGGTCTGCTGGATGATGCCGGTGACCATGTCACCTTCACGGTTGGCATATTCCTCAAACTTGCGGTCACGCTCGACCTCGCGGATGCGCTGGCTCATCACCTGCCGGAAGGTTTGGGCAGCGATACGGCCGAGCTCATCACGACGGGGAGTGTCATCGCGCTCGTTGACCCAGTTGCCATCTTCATCGAGGTCATAGGCGGTGAAGGTGAACTCCATCGTGGTCGGGTTGACCTCAACGATGACCTCGTCGGCTGCACCGGGACGACGCTTATAGGCACTGGCCAACGCGTCGACCAGGACATGGAGAAGGTCTTCTTCGGATATCCCCTTCTCCTGGGCCAAGATACGGATGGCCTCGCTCATGTCGAGATTACTCACGATGACTCCTTCGTCGCGGTGGACTGTGTGGATGACGTCGAATCTGCGGCCGAAGCCGACTTCTTGGCGGGCTTACGTGCCGCCTTCTTCCCCGATTTCTTTCCCCGTGAGCCCGGCTTGGGCTGGGGACCCCATTCGAACACGGTGTGGGCCCGATCGACCGATGAGAGGTCGATGACCCGATCGGTGGTGTCCTCACCATCGGTCACCCGGATGGTGGCGGTGAGGTCGTCAGCAGCGACCAAGATGCCGCGCACCCGACGCTGATCGGACTCGACATTGGACAGGCGAACCTTGATCTCTTTGCCCAGTTCACGCTGGAAGTGCTCGGGACGACGCAGGGCCCGCTCCAGCCCAGGGCTGGTGACTTCGAGGGTGTATCGACCGGGGATCGGATCATCGTGGTCGAGCTGCCGGGAGATCAGCCGGGTAGCCAGGGCAATCTGGTCGAGGCTGATGCCGCTGTCGGAACCGGGCGGGGTATCGAGGGTGACCCGGATGGTGCCACCTCGCTGCTCAAGGTCATAGACATCGAGGCCGAGGTCGGAGGCGATCGGATCGACGATGGTCGCCACTCGGGTCAACACCGGAGAGCTGATGGTGTCTCGGGTCATCGAATTCGCCTCCTTTCACAGAACAAGGCGTGGGCCTCGGCCCACGCCTTTCGGTCATTTGAACCAAATTGGCTGGCCTTAGTATAACCCACGCCAGCCCGGTCCGCTCGGGCGAATCTGGACGGGTTTGTGGCACAAACGTCACGACAAGCGGGCTCTAGGCCGGGGCGATCAGCGGGGGCGGATAGTGTGGCCATCGTGCTGCGAATGTCGAACCTGTTCTTGAGGACCCTGCGTGACGATCCTTCCGATGCTGAGGTGGCCTCCCACAAGCTCATGGTGCGAGCCGGCTTTATTCGGCGGGCGGCCCCCGGCGGATTCACCTGGCTCCCGTTGGGCTGGATCGTGTACCAAAACGTCGAGCGGATCGTGCGCGACGAGATGAACAAGGCCGGATTCCAAGAGGTCCACTTCCCCGCCTTGTTGCCGAAAGAGCCCTATGAGGCCACCGGGCGATGGGAAGACTATGGCGACAATCTCTTCCGTCTGACCGATCGCCACGGGGCCGAGATGCTGCTGGCCCCCACCCATGAGGAGATGTTCACCCTCTTGGTCAAGTCGATGTATGGGTCCTATAAGGATCTGCCCCTGGTGATCTACCAGATCCAGACCAAGTATCGCGACGAAGCCCGTCCTCGGGCTGGGCTGCTGCGCGGCCGCGAGTTCGCGATGAAGGACTCTTACAGCTTCGATATCGATGACGAGGGCTTGCAGCGTTCCTATGACCGGCATCGCCAGGCCTATAGCGCCACCTTCGAACGCTTGGGCCTGCCGGTGGTGATCGTGTCGGCGGTGTCGGGAGCGATGGGTGGCTCGGCATCGGAAGAGTTCTTAACCCCGCTTGAAGCCGGCGAGGACACCTATGTGACCTGCACCTCGTGTGACTATGCCGCCAATACCGAAGCGGTCGATGTCGTGATCCCAACCGTGTCGACGATCGATGGTGGTGGCGATCCGGTGGTGATCGACACCCCAGGTGCCGCCACGATCGATGCCTTGGTCGACTGTTTGAACACCTCTGCTGAGGCGGCGCGTGATGATCGACCGTGGACTGCGAGCGACACCCTCAAGAATGTGATCGTCAAGCTGAGGGCTCCCGATGGAACCACCGAAGCGTTGGCGATCGGTGTGCCGGGCGACCGTGAGGTCGACATGAAACGGCTTGAAGCCCAGGTATCACCCCATGAGGTGGAGCCCTTTGGCGACGATGACTTTGCTGCCTATCCGATGCTGGCCAAGGGCTATATCGGTCCAGCCATGCTGGGCACGTCGAGCCCAGCAGGCATTCGCTATCTGGTCGATCCGCGAGTGGTCGACAACACCGTCTGGGTGAGCGGTGCCGACACTGTGGATCGCCACGTGATCGGCTTGGTTGCTGGACGAGATTTCGCCCCGGATGGCACCATCAATGCTGCTGAGGTGATGCCCGGAGATCCGTGCCCGCGCTGCGGTGCTGATCTGGAGATCGCCCGAGGGATCGAGATGGGCCATATCTTCCAGCTCGGTCGCTCCTATGCCGAAGCACTCGATCTCAAGGTTCAGGACGAGAACGGCAAATTGGTGACCGTCACCATGGGCTCCTACGGGATTGGGGTGTCGCGAGCGGTGGCAGCGATCGCCGAGGTCAACAATGACCAGTGGGGTCTGGTGTGGCCTCGCGAGGTGGCCCCAGCCGATGTCCATCTGGTGATCGCTGGCAAGTCAGGAGGGCCTCAACGAGATGTCGCCGAACGGTTGGCCTCCGAGCTGGAAGACGCCGGAGTGCGAGTCCTCTTCGACGATCGCGATGGGGTATCACCGGGGGTGCGGTTTAAGGATGCCGAACTGATTGGGGTGCCGACCATCGTGGTGTGTGGACGGGGCATCACCGACGATGAGGCCAACTCCACGGTCGAGGTGAAGGATCGTCGATCGGGTGAACGCAGTGATGTTCCACTCGCCGACGCTGTTGGACATCTCGTCCAGGTCGCTGCCGAAGGCTAGACGCCGAGCTCACGATCCACCTGCAGTAGACAAGCTGCTGACGCTCCCAATCATTGCTGTTGATCAACGACATGACACGTGCCGGCGATCGACCTTGTTGAGGTGTCGGTGCTGGGCCACAGCCGTCAAAGCCCATCGTGGTGGTCGTGGCGACAACGATAGCCACACCACCGTCAAGCCGCCTCGTCGCTCCTACTCATTGAACTGCTCACATGCCACAAACGAACTCTGATCGTAATTCGTCACACAGATATCAAAGCCGTTACCACCGTCTAAGAGCCCATAGTGTGCAACAACGTAAACGTCGTTGATGTGATCATCTCCATTGCCGCCATACATCGCGTCCTCACCAGATCCACCTTCTATATAGTCCTGGCCTGAAAAGCCATACATTAAATCGTCTCCAATACCACCAACCATTTCATCATTTCCGATCCCGCCGTACATCACATCGTTTCCTGAATAGCCGTACATTTTGTCAGACTGCCAGTAGCCGTTCATCACATCATCACCAGAGCCACCAAACAGCCGGTCCGCACCCGTGCCCCCAAACAATGTATTGCTTCCGGAATACCCATAGAGCGAGTCTGCGCCGGAATTCCCGTTGATGTAGTCATCCCCCGTAAAACCGCTCAGGGCATCATCTCCCCCGCCACCATACATCGTGTCGTTCCCCTCATTTCCATATACGGAGTCGTTTCCCGCATTGCCGCTCAGAACGTCGTCACCACTCCCGCCGCTGAGATAATCAGTTCCAGTTCCGCCATAGAGCTCATCGTTTCCCAAGCCGCCGTAGATATCATCGTTACCACTCGATCCAAACATCACATCCGTACCCGAATCGCCATATATTCGATCGCTTCCACCTCCGCCATACAGAGCGTCATTGCCGTCCTCGCCGGATACATAGTCATTACCGCTGACGCCTGATATCACATCGTCACCTGCGCCACCATACCCATAATCATCGCCGCGCCCGAGATTGATATGGTCATTACCGGCAGAACCTCTCACATAATCAGAGCCGGGGCCAGCACAGATATAGTCATCTCCACCGAATCCATTTACTTCATCGTCACCATCACCGGCGTAGATGACATCAGAACCGGCGGTTCCATAGATGACATTATCTCCGCTGTCACCAGAGATTGTCACCGCCCGACCAAAACACGTGGCAGCCGCTCCCACCGACGACGATGACGCCATTGTCAGACCCAACAACAAACCACCTACAACGGAAATTCTCAAGACACTCTTCGCCATTAGCGAACCCCTCCCACTAGGAAATAGCGATTTTTTCAGAGTAGCATGAGCCTTATCTCCGCTTTGGTCGCCCGCCAACGGCACCTTCGCTCGTGTATCGAGACGATCACGTACCAACGCCGCCACCGACCACGCCGAGACTTCGGCAACGCCGACGTTCCAGACCAACTCACCATCCCATCTGCGCGACCTGGACACCGGGGCGCGGCATGGGTCGCGACACCTGAGATCTCAGCCGCTGATCGTTGCGGTGTAAGGATCGTCGATCGGGTGAACGTATTGATGTTCCACCCGCCGACGCTGTTGGACATCTGGTTCAGGTCGCTGCCGAGGGCTCGACGCCGAGCAGCGGCCCCGAATGAGCCTCAGCTCACAACCCGAATCTGGTCACCGGTGGTGACCTCTCCAGCGGTGACCACCCGGGCATAGATCCCCCGACGCCGTTCATCGGTCCGGTTGACATTGAGCCATTTGCGAGCATCCAAGCCAAACCGACGGCTGAACTTTTGACAGCCGGTGTGAGGATGATCGGTCACTTCGAGCACCACAGAGCCGACCTCCAACCGGGTGCCCGCCGGGCAGGTAGCTGAGCTGAGATCGAGATCGACATAGAGCTGATCCCCAGCCAGCGGCCAACGAGACCGATCACCACCGGTGATCACATCGATAATCCGAGCATTCATCAGGGTGATCTCAGCATCGGGGTTGGGCCCACCATCGGGCTGAGTTCGACTCGGCCGATCGACATAATTGTCACCGACCACTCCCCGACCGACCACCAGCTCCGCCCGATCGACCACCTCGCGT
>PDSL01000055.1 GCA_002748455.1 Ilumatobacter coccineus | reverse complement strand
ACCTCGATGGATCGGGATGGCACCAAGATCGGCTTTGATCTTGATCTCACCCGTCGGATCAGCGAGTCGGTCGAGGTCCCGGTGATCGCCAGCGGGGGAGTGGGCACCCTCGATCATCTGGTGGAGGGTGTGGTCGAGGGCAAAGCGGATGCAGTGTTGGCGGCCTCGATCTTTCATTTCGGCCAGCACACGATCGCTGAAGCGAAAGCGGTGTTGACCGCTGCCGGAATCGCCGTTCGTCCGATCTGATCGTCGTTGACCTGTCATTCGCCCCAGAGGCTGTTCTAGGGTGGCGGACATGGCGATTCCTCACGAGAAGATGGACTATCGGCGACTTGGCAACTCGGGTCTGCGGGTCAGTGTGCTGGGCTTTGGGAGCTGGGTCAGCTTCGACAACCAGCTCGATGTCGACAAGGCGCTCCAATGTATGCAGGCTGCCTACGATGCTGGCTGTAATTTCTTCGACAATGCTGAGGTCTATGCCTCGGGACGCAGCGAACAGATCATGGGACGGGCCCTGCGCGATCTTGCGTGGCCTCGATGGTCGTATGTCCTGACCACCAAATTGTTCTGGGGGATCCATGGTGAGAACCCCAATATGAAGAACACCCTCAATCGGAAATACCTGATGCAGGCGATCGACGGCTCACTCGAGCGTTTGGGGGTCGACTTTGTCGATGTTGTCTATTGCCATCGTCCCGATCCCCACACCCCGATCGAAGAGACCGTGTGGGCGATGTCGGACATGATCACCGCCGGCAAGGCCCTCTATTGGGGGACCAGCGAATGGTCAGCAGATGAGATTCGGACCGCTATCGCTGTCGCCGACAAGCATCATCTCCACAAGCCGGTCACCGAACAGTCGCAATACAACATGTTGGAACGTCGCCGTGTCGAGCACGAGTACGCCCGTCTCTATGACGACACCGGCTATGGCAACACGATCTGGTCTCCACTGGCATCAGGAATGCTGACCGGCAAGTACCGCGACGGCATCCCCGAGGACTCGCGTGGCGCCCTCACCGAATACTCCTGGTTGGTCGATCAGCTCAGCGACCAGGAGGCGATCGCTCGGGTGGAGCGGCTCCGTCCGATCGCTGCCCGGCTCGGATGTTCACTGGCCCAGCTGGCCTTGGCCTGGGCGACCAAGCATCCCATGGTGTCGAGTGTGATCACCGGAGCGAGCCGGCCCAGCCAGGTGGTGGAGAATTTTGCGTCGATGGACGTGATCCCGCTCCTGACCACCGAGGTGATGGCCGAGATCGACGAGGTACTCGCCCTCTAAACGAGACGAACCAGGTCACACGGCCAGATGGTTCCAGGCGGCGATCATGGCTTGGTCATAGACCACCCGAACCGGTTGATGCAGGGCGCGAGCTGCCGCGGCGACGTCATCGTGCTCGGGAGCGACCCGATATGGGCCATGAGGGGAACCACCGATCTTGATCGAGATCGGGTGTCCCTCGATCTCGATGGTGATCCATGACCGCTCCACGATCTGGCGATCGACTCGATACCACCGAACCCCCAAGGTTCCCGACTCATCCAGGAGGATCTGGACCACCTGATCTCGTCGATCGGGGGTGACCAAGACCGAGAGGGTGAAGCCGGGACGACCCTTCTTCATGATCGCCGGGGTAGCCCAGCTATCGGCCACGCTGGGTAGTGCTCGAACTCGATCGAGCACATCGGGGATCAGTTCCGGGGAGAGATCATCGATCGTGGTTTCGACCATGATCAGGCTGTCGTCCAAGTGGTGGGCCGATTCATCGGTATCGCCGATCAGGATGGTCATGATGCTGCGGCCATCCCGATGTTCGCTTGCCGCGCCGCGCCCGTGTCCTGACAGTCGCAGAGGTGGCATCGCGTCGACTGGAGTGGTCAAGACTGCAGCGAGGGCTGCCCCGGTCGGGGTGGTCAGTTCACGAGCTTGGTGACCGCCTTCGATCATGAAGCCGGCGATGAGCTCGGTCACCGCCGGGACTGGCACCGCCAACCGACCGTGGGACGTCTCAACCGTTCCTGAGCCCACAGCGATCGGGCCACAGGTCATCGAGTCCAGGCCGAGATCGACCACTCCAGCGCAGGTGCCCACGATGTCGACCGCGGTGTCGGGATTGCCGAGTTCGTGGAAGTGGACCCGGTCGATGGTGGTGGCGTGAGCGGCCGCTTCGGCCTCGGCCAATCGGGTATAGACCTCAAGCGCCAGATCGGTGACCGTCTCGGAGAGGTCAGCAGATCGGATGAGCGCCGTGGCTGCGCTGAGATCAGGCACCCGAGGGGCGGTCGGGGGAATGACCACCTCGACATGGGTGGCGGCGATCCCATGGCCGTCGATCGGCGCGGGAATGAGGTCAACGCCGTCGAGGTCGAGGGCGCTCACCGCTGAGCGAACCGCGTCCACTGACGCTCCAGCATCGATCAGCGCCCCCAGCCACATGTCGCCAGAGAGCCCCTGAGGGGCCAGCACATGAGCACACCGAGTCATGGTTTGTACCTCCGAGGCGAATCTAGCGGGAGCGGTCGGCTGGCCGAGGAACTCTCAAGCCCACACTAGAATCACGATGTGACCGAGCCGCCCAGTCGACCCACCGAGCACCAGGGCGATGCGATCGATCGGGTGATCGAGTCGATGTCCGCCCTGCCGGGGGTGATCGTGGGGTTCTCCGGAGGGGTTGACTCGGCGGTGCTCGCGGCCCTGGCTCACCGGGCCCTCGGCGATCGGGCGATCATGGTGACCGCGGTGTCGGCGTCCTTGGCTGGTCGTGATCGACGTGATGCCAAGACCCTGGCGCGTCACCATGGCTGGCACCATGTCGAAGTTGAGACCGACGAGATCGATGATGAGGCCTACGCTCGCAACGATCCTGACCGGTGCTATGTGTGCCGTCGCCATGTCCTTGGTGTCGTGGCGGCTCACGCCCGTCGGTGGGGGAGTCTTCCTCTCGCGCTTGGCACCCTGGCCGATGATGAGGGCGACTATCGTCCCGGCGAAGTCGCTGCTGATGAAGCTGGGGTGTTGCGCCCTCTGAAAGATGCTGGCATCGGCAAAGACCAGGTGCGTCAGATCGCCCGTGACCTCAACTTGATGGTGTGGGACAAGCCCTCGGGAGCGTGCCTGGCGTCGCGGATTCCCTATGGGACACCGGTGACGCGCGAGGTCTTGGCCCGAGTTGAGGCTGCCGAAGATGCCCTTCACCAGATGGGATTTGTCGCCTGCCGGGTGAGGGACCATGGAGGATGTGCCCGCATCGAGGTGCCGCCCGACCAGATCGACATCGCGATCTCCCATCGTCAGGAAATTGCTGTGGCGGTCGGTGCCGCTGGGTATCACTGGGTCAGCCTCGACCTCGATGGTCTCCGTCAAGGTTCGCTGAACGCGATGCTGAACGCGTCGGTCTCCATCGAGGCGCGATCATGAGCGATCGTCGGGTTGCCCACCTTCTCGATCAAGTGGCGCGCCATGAGATCTCTCCCGACGAGGCGGCCCAACGCCTGTCGTATGCCTCCTTTGTCGATATCGCCGATCATGCCCGGATCGACCATGGTCGAATCGATCGGGTGGGTGAACCGGAAGTGATCTTCGCTGCAGGCAAAACCCCATCCCAGGTGGCCGACATCGTCGCTGAGCTGAGACGAGCCAAGACGTCACCGATCATCGCCACCCGGGCCACTCCCGCTCATGCTGCCGCTGTGGCCGACATGGCCTATGACGTCGAGGCTGGTCTCCTGATCGACCGGGCGATCGATGAGGACCCCAGCTCACCCTCGATCGCCGTGGTGTGTGCTGGCACCTCCGATCTGCCGGTGGCCCGCGAAGCTGCCGGAGTCGCGCGAGCGTTCGGGATTCCGGTCACCGAATATGTCGATGTCGGGGTGGCGGGGGTCCATCGGGTGATCGCTGAGCGTGACCGACTCGCCGATGCCGGGGTGTGCATCGTGGTCGCTGGGATGGAAGGCGCGCTCCCGTCGGTGGTCGCTGGGATGGTGCCCGCCCCGGTCATCGCTGTACCGACGAGTGTGGGATATGGGGCTTCATTCGATGGGGTGGCGGCCCTTTTGGCCATGATGACCTCGTGCGCTCCGGGGATCGGTGTGGTCAATATCGATAACGGATTCGGGGCGGCCATGGTGGCTCGTCGCATCCTGATGGCTGGCTCGCGCTAGGACGATCTCGGTCGGGTTGTCGACCGCCTTGTGGTCTCGCTGCGGGGCCCGATCGTTCACCGGCTACCCTCCGGGAGGTGGCTGGACACGTACCCATCGAAATGCTCAACGACCGCCTCCTGGTCAAGCTGGGCCGCGATGATGGTGATCGGACCTCATCGGGAGGGATCTTGATCCCCGCAACCGCCCAGATGGCCAAGCGACTCGTGTGGGCCGAGGTGGTTGCCCACGGCCCCAATGTGAGGGCCGCTGAGATCGGCGACAAGGTGCTCTTCAGCCCCGATGATCGCTATGAGGTTGAGGTCCAAGGCCAGGATTACATCATGTTGCGCGAACGCGATCTCCACGCGGTGGCCGCTCACCGGATCGAAGCCTCGACCGGTCTCTATCTCTAATCGTCGCCCCGAACACCGCTGATGGCCCGGCCGCGCCGCGTAGGCTGTCGCCCATGTCTGAACTCGTCTCCATCGAGGCCACGCCCGATCAGCTCGCTGCTGTCACCTTCAACGCTGATGGTCTGGTCCCCGTCATCGCCCAGGACATCACCACCAAGGATGTCTTGATGATGGCCTGGATGAACGCTGAGTCGTTGGCGATGACCTTCGATGAGGGGCGGATGGTCTATTGGTCGCGCAGCCGTCAAGAGCTGTGGCGCAAGGGCGACACCTCGGGCGATCACCAACTGGTGCGCGAGGCCTACTACGACTGTGATGGCGACACCTTGCTGTTTCTGGTCGAGCAGCGCGGCAAGGGGGCATGCCATACCGGGGCCTACACCTGCTTTTACCGAGCATTCGGCTGACCACCCTGCAGCGAACCGTTCGGTGAGCTGACCGGGAGCACCGAGGACCACCAGGCGAACCGTGGCGATCACCGTCAGGTGTTCTAACGTCGAAGACGTGGCCAATCTGGAACTGACCGAAACCACGATCGTCACCCTCTTGGTCGTCGCCTCTGTCGTCTCGATCGGGGTGCGCTATCTGCGTTTGCCCTACACGGTGGCCTTGGTGATCGTGGGCCTCTTCTTGGGATTCGGGGCGACCGGGGTGGAGATCACCCTCAGCGAGCCCTTGATCATGTTGTTGTTCTTGCCCCCGCTCCTGTTTGAAGGGGCGATCAATATGGACCTCGAAGATGTCCGGCGGCGAGCAGTTCAGCTTGGGGTGATGGCGATCGTCGGCACCCTGGTGGTGGTCGGGGTTCTTGCTGGCGCCTTTCTGGCTGTCGGTATGCCCGCTGCTGAGGCGGTCTTGTTGGCGGTCATCCTGGCTCCGACCGATCCGGTCAGTGTGTTGGCGATCTTTAAGGAACACGGGGTGGGCTCCGGTCTGCGCACCTTGATGGAAGGCGAATCGATCTTCAACGATGCCATCGCTATCGTGCTCTATCTCACCGCCACCCAGGTTGCCGGCGGTCTCGATATCGGGATCCGCGATGCGATCTTCACTTTTGGCAGTGAGGTGGTGATCGGGATCGTGGTCGGCATCATCGTCGGCTTCGCTGCCCATCGCTTGATGCGCACCGTCGACGACCATCTCGTGGAGATCACCCTCTCGCTGGTCACGGCATTCGGGTCCTTCCTCCTCGCTGATCGTCTCCACGGTTCGGGGGTGATCGCCACGGTCACCGCGGGCCTCTTGATCGGCAACTATGGGGTCCACTTCGCCATGTCGCCGGGGTCTCGGGTCGTCTTGACAGAGTTCTGGGAAGTGATGGCCTTCTTGATCAATTCGCTCTTGTTCTTGATGCTCGGTCTGGGCTTCGATATCGCTCGACTCGCGACCGGCACCGTGCTCACCTATGTCGGGATTGGGATCGTCGCCATGCTCATCGGCCGAGCTGTCTTGGCCTATGGGCTCTTGGCCCCCTTTACCGGTGGCGATCGTGATCCACGCATCTCGCGTCACTGGCAACACGCCATCTTTTGGGGTGGTCTTCGGGGAGCGATCCCCATCGCCTTGGTCCTCGGTCTTGAACGGGGAACGATCGCCAGTGTCGATGCGGTTGCGGTGGTCTTTGGTGTGGTCTTGTTCTCCCTTCTCGTTCAGGGGCTGTCCTATAAGTCGGTGCTCAATCGGCTTGGCCTCATCGGGGCTGCTGGAGAGACCCAGGCCTTCGAGCGGGCCTATGCCCGCAGTATTGGGATCCAGGCCTCACTTGATGAGCTCCATCGCATGCGCCATCGGGGTGAGGTGATCACTCCCTTGTTCGCGGCGATGCGCGATGGGCTCACCGCTGACCTCGATGAAGCCCATGAAGAGGTCGCTCGCTTGGCGATGGATTCCACCACCACCAAGCGACGCCAGATCCGTCGTCTGGCCCGTCGGATGGCCGCAGCCCAGCGGTCGGCGGTCAATGATGCTGCTCGGCGTGGGCTGATCTCCGACAATGTGGTGGCCGAGTATTCCGAACGCCTCGACGATGCCATCGAAGCTGGCGAGATCAATCTTGGCGAAGGGGCCAGTATCGATGATTCCCTCTTCCCTGACGATCTCTCCGAGTCGTGAGGGCGTGTTAGCGTCGAATGTGAACTTCTTGTCACGATCCATCAACCGGTGATGGTTGGCAAGGACCTAGGTCCTAGAGTATGGAAACTTGTTTACTATTTCGTCACGTTAGTTGAGCTATGACCACACGCTTTACGTTTATTTCTCTGACGGCACTGGCAGTGTTGAGTATGCCGGTGGCCGTCCTTGCCGATGGTTCGGCGCCCCTGCCCGCGCCCCCATCGTCGATTCCTGCTCCGCCACCGTCGGTTGACGAGACGTCATCGCCCGAGCCGGTGGCTGTTGCCCCGGTGTCGGTCGCCCCCTCGGCACCCGAACCGGCTGCCCAGCCAGCGATGAGGGCTGCGCCGGAGGCTCCGGTAGCCCCGGTGGCTGTCCCGCCCGAATCCACTACACCCGAATCCACTACACCCGAGTCGACGGTGCCGGGCTCCACAGTGCCGGGCTCCACAGTGCCGGGTTCGACTGTTCCCGAGTCAAGTGTTCCCGATTCGACGGTCCCCGAGTCAAGCGTTCCCCAATCGACCAACCCAGAGGAGACCGTTCCGGTCTCCTCGGTCGAGACCACGCCATCCTCGATCGAATCGGTCCCCTCGACGCCACCCACGTCGAATCCGGAAGAGATGGACGGCAGCGCCAAGATGCTTCCCGCAGCGCCAGTGGTGGCAATTCCTGAGCGTCTTCCCACCTATCAAGACCGTCACCGCTCGGTGCCGTCGTCAACGCCTCGAGTCATCGTTCACGCCGATGCCACCTGGCCGTCAGCGCACTGCGTCACCGCTGAGTATCGAGATCAACTTCTCGATCTCGCTGGCCATGTCGACGGAGAAGCAGCCATTATCGGTCAGCTTCGGGTGTGCAGCGATATCGAATCACAGCTCTTTGGCGCTGAAGAGGCCGATGTCTGGTCGCCTGATGGCCGTGACATCAACGCGGTGCGTGACCTGCTCCGGGATCGTTCGCGGCCTCCGGTAGTGTCCTCAGCTCGGCGTCCAGTCCGCAATATCGTCTTCCCGGTCCTCGGCCCAGTCCGGTATGCGAATGGATGGAACGATCCTCGCGACGGTGGTGCTCGCCGCCACGAAGGCACCGACATGATCGGGGCTCGGATGCAGCCCCTTCTGGCCGCGGTCGATGGTGAGGTGGTGCGTCTGGCTCATGGTCGTGGCAAGGCCGGAACCGTGATCACCATTCGCGATCAGGCGGGCTATCGCTACAACTATTTCCACGTCAACAACGACCATCCCGGAACTGACGATGGTCGCTCGACCGAGTGGTCGTTTGCTGCCGGTATCGAGGTTGGCACCTGGGTATCCGCTGGCCAGATCATCGGTTTTATGGGCGATTCGGGCAATGCCGAGCATTCGGTCGCCCATCTCCACTTTGAGATTCGTCATCCCAACGGGCAGGCGATCCCGTCCTATGCCTCACTCCGTCTGGCCGAGTCGGCCCAGATGTGCACCATTGGCCTGGGGCCGTGGAGCACTCCGGGCGATGGCGAACTGGTTGCTGATCGCTGGCTTGAAGTCTCACCGATGTGGGGTGAAGGCCGGTGGTTGATCTCTGAAAGCGGTCACGTGGTGGCCACCGGAGATGCTGCCTTGATCTCGCCAAGCCGCGGAGTCCGCTGTGCCGCGGGCCCGACCGAACCCTATGGCTATGGTGCCGCCGGCTGGTCGCCGGTGATCGGTGCTGACCTGGTGGCCTGGGTGGGCAATCACTATCCCACGCTGAGTGCCCAGGGTGCTGCGGTGATCGGTGATCGGGATCTCGATGGCGAGGTTCCCCACTGGATGGCGATGGAGTTCACCAGCCTCCACGACCACGTGTTCGCGGTCTCCGATCGTTTCGTTTCCGGCCTTGAGAAGATGGTTGCGGATCTCGCTCCACCAACCCTTCCCGAGGGCACCAAGCCGCAACCAGCATCGCTCATCCAGCGCCGTTAGGGCCGAGCCCTACTCGGCGCCGACGCGTTAGATCTGAGACCGGATCTGGCGATAGTCGCTGCGGTCGCGAAACCGCTCAAATGCGGGGGTGTGGTCGATGGCTGCTCGAAGAGCATCCCGGCTGATCTCGCTGTCATGGCTGGCGATCGAAGCGGTGGCCTCAAGCCACGAGATCGCATTCTCGTCTTCGCCCAAGGTTGCCGCGGCGACAGCGACGAGGAGCGAGATGGAGGACCGGGGATAGACCTCAAAGATCGAGGCCGCGTATTCGCCGCCGCGCCGGGTCTGTCCACATCGAAGCAAGACCGTGGCTAAGACCTGGCTGGACATCGGGTTACCGACCGGGAGGTCGTCGGGAAGGGCCTCCACAATTTCGGCGAGAGCATCGGGGGATGCTTCTGGCGGGAGGACCCAGCGAGGTCGATCTGGGCGACGAAGATCGGCCAGGATCAGGCGGGCTGCAGTGTTGGGATCACCCGAGCGAACCGCCTGATGAGCTCGATACCACGGAGACAGGGCTCGACTATCGATCCGGGGAGAGTGGCTGACCCAGGCCTCTCGTTCGTCGGCCACCGTCTTGGCAAAGGTCGTGGCCGGACGTTGGCCGGTCGACTGAAGGATCTGGATCTGGCTGATCAGCAAGAACACCAAGAAGACCGAGAGATCGTTATGTCTCGTGATCACCAGGACGACTGCGGTCCCGATGGTGATCACCATGCTGGCGATCGCCATGATCCTCATCGATCGCTCTTTGGTGAGGGGTTCGATCAGAGCCAGTACGAGATGGCCACCATCGAGGGGAAGCACCGGGATCAGGTTCAGCGCTCCGATGATCAGGCCCGACCACCAGATCGCCAGGGCGGGGATGGATTGCAACGAATCCGGCGAGAGGGGGTTGACTCCCATAGCGACCAGGATGATCAGGCTGGCAACGATCTGGGTCAGGGGTCCGGCCAGGCTGATCGCCATCTGTTGGCGGGTACTCAGCGGGTGTGATGGCCGAAACGAGGTATAGCCAGCCATAAAGCCCAGACTGATGCTGGCCTGGGCTCCGGTCGACCGGGCGACCAGGGCATGTCCGAGTTCGTGGATCAGGGTAAACGCGGCCAGCGATCCGGCGAGCCAGAGACCGAACGATCCTGGATAGATGAACACGATCAGGGCCGAGAACAAGATGAATCCCATCCCGATCTTGACCTCAAACCCCAAGAGCCGGAACATCTCACCAGCCTAGAGGGGCCAACGCGATGGGCCCGGTGTCCGTAGACTCGAAGTCGTGCAATACGTGTATGCCTTTGATCATCCCCACGCCGAACCCCCGATGACCCTCAAGGATCTTCTTGGTGGCAAGGGCGCCAACCTCGCCGAGATGACGACCGTTCTCGAGCTTCCGGTCCCGCCCGGGTTCACCGTGTCCACCGATGCGTGTCGGGACTATATGCATTCGGGTTGGCCGGCAGGACTCGATGAGGAGATCGCCGGACAGGTGGCCGCTCTCGAAGCCAAGATGGGCCGCAAGCTTGGCGATGCCAATGATCCGCTCTTGGTGTCGGTTCGTTCCGGTGCCAAGTTCTCGATGCCGGGCATGATGGACACCGTCTTGAACCTCGGTCTCAACGACATCAGCGTGGTCGGCCTGGCCAAGGTCACCGACAATGAACGATTCGCCTACGACTCGTATCGTCGCTTTATCTCGATGTACGGCAAGATCGTGCTCGATATCGAGGGCGAAGGGTTCGATGCTGAACTCGAGAAGGTCAAAGAGGCCGAAGGGGCCAGCACCGATGCCGATCTCTCGGTTGATGGGCTCAAGACCCTGTGCGAGACCTATAAGACCATCGTGCGTGACGCCACCGGGGCCGAGTTCCCCCAGGATCCCACCGCCCAGCTGCGCGGTGCGGTCGAAGCGGTCTTCAAGTCGTGGAACGGAGCCCGGGCGATCGCTTATCGGGTGCGTGAGAAGATCAGCCACGAGCTCGGCACCGCGGTCAATGTTCAAACCATGGTGTTCGGCAACCGCGACGACAACTCCGGTACCGGCGTCGGCTTCACCCGCAATGCCGCCACCGGCGAGAACAAGCCCTATGGCGACTTCTTGATCAATGCCCAGGGCGAAGACGTGGTGGCCGGTATTCGTAACACCGAAGACCTCGACGCCATGTCGAACCATTTCCCCCAGATCCACAAGGATCTGCTCGACATCTTCGTCCGTCTTGAAAACCACTACCACGACATGCTCGACACCGAGTTCACCATCGAACAGGGCGTGTTGTGGATGCTCCAGACCCGGGTTGGCAAGCGCACCGGTCGGGCAGCGCTCAAGATGGCGGTCGACATGACCTCGGGCACTCCCGACGGTAAGGGTGGCGAGTGGTCGATCAGCCACGAAGAAGCGGTGATGCGGATCACCGAAGACCATCTCGATTCAGTTCTGCATCCCCAGTTCGCCTCCAAGGGTGAGGTGTTGGCTAAGGGTCTCGGCGCTTCGCCGGGGGCTGCTGTCGGCCAGGTCTATTTCACCGCTGATGATGCTGAAGCTGCCGCCAACTCGGGCGAGGATGTGATCCTGGTCCGTAGCGAGACCAGCCCCGAAGATGTCCATGGGATGATGGCGTCCAAGGGTGTGCTGACCTCGCGCGGCGGTCTGGTCAGCCACGCGGCAGTGGTCGCTCGCGGCTGGGGAACCCCAGCGGTTGTCGGCGCCGAAGCGATCAAGTTTGACGGCAAGACCTTCTCGGTCGGCTCCACCGTGGTCAATGAGGGCGACTGGCTCTCGATCGACGGCACCACCGGCGAGATCATGGTCGGCAAGCTCGAACTGGCCGGCTCCAAGCCGCCGGCGGAGTTTGAGACCATCTTGTCGTGGGCTGATGAGATCCGGGCCGGCAAGATGGCGGTCCGGGCCAATGCCGACAATGGGGAAGATGCCTCTAACGCTCGGGCGCTGGGCGCCGAGGGGATCGGCCTGTGCCGCACCGAGCACATGTTCTTGGCTCCCGACCGTCTTCCGGTGGTGCGCGAGATGATCCTCGCTGCCACCCCCGAGAAGGAAGCTGAGGCCCTCAAGCGTCTCGGCGAGGTCCAGCAGGCCGACTTCGAAGAGATCCTCGACGCGATGGATGGGTTGCCGGTCACCGTGCGCCTCCTCGACCCGCCCCTGCACGAGTTCCTGCCCCCGGTTGAAGAGCTCAAGATGAAGATGGCTCAAACCGGCTCGCTGACCGATGAAGAGCAACAGATGCTCGACGCTGCTGAGGATTGGGCCGAGCACAACCCGATGATCGGTACCCGTGGTGTTCGCCTCGGCGTGATCAAGCCCGGCCTCTACGCGATGCAGGTGAAGGCCCTGATGGCCGCGGCCGCTGCCCTTCGCAAGGCCGGCAAGAACCCGATCGTCGAGATCATGATCCCCCTCACCGTGACCCGTGAAGAGCTGGCTCTGGCCCGTTCGTGGGTCCAAGACGAGGTCGATGCTGCCCTTGACGGCCTGGCTGACCAGCCGGCGATCACGATCGGCACCATGGTCGAAACCCCCCGGGCAGCGATCCGCGGTGACGAGCTGGCCGAGGTTGCCGACTTCTTCAGCTTCGGTACCAACGACTTGACCCAGCTCACCTTCGGGTTCAGCCGCGACGATGTCGAGAGTCGGATGATGCCGGCCTATCTCGAGCAGGGCTTGCTGAAGCGCAATCCCTTCGACTCGATCGACCAGACCGGCGTGGGCGATCTCGTCCGCATCGGTGCCGATCGTGGCCGCTCCACCAAGCCAAATCTCAAGCTTGGCGTGTGCGGTGAGCATGGTGGCGATCCCGACTCGATCCAGCTCTTCTACGATGCGGGGCTCAATTATGTGAGCTGCTCGCCCTATCGGGTGCCGGTGGCTCGCCTGGCTGCTGCCCAGGCCATCGTCGGCCAGAGCGATAGCCAGAAGTAAGGCGTCTTGTCGTCGCGGCCAGCCGACGCTGGCCGCGACGATGAACCCCTGACCGTCTCCCTCCCACCACTCACCGTGAGGTTGAGATCATGATCACTGTTCTTGCCGCGTCGTCCGACTTTGTCTCGATCGAGGTCCGGGCTTGGCATTGGTTGGTCCTGCTCGGCCTCATCGTTGTCTTGTTGTTGGTCGACCTCATGGTCGTCCATCGGGATGCCCATGAGATTCGCACCCGCGAGGCGGTGGTCGAGTCGGCGGTGTGGATCAGTGTTGGACTGGGGTTTTCGGCCTTGGTGTGGTGGTGGTTTGGTGGACCAGCCACCACCGAATACCTGTCGGGCTACCTGATCGAGAAATCGCTCAGCATCGACAATGTGTTTGTGTGGGCCCTGGTCATGGGCTACTTCCGGGTGCCCCAGCGCTATCAGCATCGCGTCTTGTTCTGGGGCATCTTTGGTGCCTTGATCATGAGAGCCCTCTTTATCTTTGCCGGGATCTCGATCATCAATCGATTTGAGTGGGTGCTCTATGTATTCGGCGCCTTCCTGCTCTATACCGCTGGCACCCTGGTCTTCACCGACAAGGATCATGTCGATCCGGGAGAGTCACGGTTCTTGGCCGTGGTGCGTCGTTTCATCCACACCACCGATGACCTCGATGGGCAGAAGCTCTTTACCCGGCGCAATGGTCGCCTCCTGGCCACTCCGCTGTTTTCGGTCCTTCTCCTGATCGAGTTCACCGATGTGATGTTCGCTGTCGACTCGGTTCCGGCGGTCTTGGCGGTCAGCCACGATCAGTTCATCGTGTTCTCGTCAAACGCCTTTGCGATTCTGGGTTTGAGGGCGCTCTATTTCTTGCTCGCCGACATGCATGGTCGGTTCGTGTTTTTGCAGCAGGGATTGGCGATCATCCTGGCCTTCGTTGGGGTCAAGATGATCATCCACTCCTGGTATCACATCCCCACCTGGCTCTCGCTGGTGGTGATCGCCATCGTCTTGGTGGCCTCGATCGGGTTCTCCCTCAAGATCGAACGTCAACAGCGCGATGCCCAGCTTGCTGGGTCGGCGTTCGATTCGGAGAGCACCGCCTAAGCGATCGGGCAGGTGGTCTGAGAGGCGATCGGAAACCTAGATTGGGGAGATGGCGATCGTCGATGAAGACATTGAGCGCATCCGGAGCGCGGTCTCGATCGTCGATCTCGTCCAGCAACATGTCCAGCTTCGCCGGGTAGGGCGTAACTGGGTTGGCCTGTGTCCGTTCCACGGTGAGAAGACTCCTTCGTTCACCGTTCGGGAAGAGACCGGGCGCTATCGCTGTTTTGGTTGTGATGCCAGCGGCGACATCTTCACCTTTGCCCAAGAGATCGAGCATCTCGACTTTGTTGGGGCGGTTGAATACCTCGCCAATCGGGCGGGCATCCAGATCTCCTACACCAACTCGAGCCAGTCGGCTGAGCGGGCCCGTCGTAAGAAACTGGTTGCAGCGATGGAAGCGGCAGTGGAGTGGTATCACCAGCGACTCCTGACCGACAAGGCTGCCCGACCGGCCCGGGACTATCTCCGCAGCCGGGGGATCAATGGGGAGATCGCCCGCCAGTTTAAGATCGGCTGGGCCCCCGACGACTGGGATCAGTTGGCTCGCCACTCGGGGATCGATGCCAAGCTCCTGAGAGATAACGGGCTGGTCTTCACCAACCGTCGTCAACGGCTCCAAGACGCGTTCCGAGCCCGAATCATGTTCCCGATCTTTACCGAGAACGGTGATCCGGTGGCCTTTGGTGGACGCATCTTGCCGGGATCAACCGATCCAGCCAAATACAAGAACTCGTCGGAAACCCCGATCTATACCAAGTCAAAAACCCTCTACGGGATCAACTGGGCCAAGGGTGAGGTCGTCAACGCCAACCAGGTCATCATCTGTGAGGGATATACCGATGTGATCGGATTCTCCCAGGCCGGACTGGCTCGGGCGGTGGCCACCTGCGGCACCGCGTTCACCGAAGAACACGTGCGCTTGGTCAAGCGCTATGCCAGCCGGGTGGTGTTGGCCTTCGATGCTGATGCTGCCGGTCAAGGGGCGGCTGAGCGCTTCTACGAGTGGGAAGAGAAGTACCAGGTCGAGGTGTCGGTGGCGGCTTTTCCTGGGGGCAAAGACCCCGGTGAGCTGGCCCAATCCGATCCCGCCGGGTTGGTGGCAGCGATCGACAACGCCCAGCCCTTCCTCGGTTTCCGGGTCAATCGGGTGTTGGGGCAACGTCGAGCGGATTCGCCTGAGGTGATCGCTCGTCTTGGCGAATCGGCGATCGCCACGATCAATGAGCATCCCAACATCAATATTCGCAAGCTCTATGCCGGCGAGGTTGCC
>PDSL01000028.1 GCA_002748455.1 Ilumatobacter coccineus | reverse complement strand
GCTTCCTCGGGAAGCTCAATCGGGTCATCGACCAGATCGGCCATCGATGTCTCCCCTCACCCGGTCAGCGATCGCGTCGCCGGACACGATCGGCCAACACAAGCCCGGTCACCGTTTTGGCATCGGTGATGTCACCTCGATCGACCATCGCAATCGCTTCGGACAGCTCGACGGTGATGATCTCCATCGCTTCTTCTTCGGGGCCCTGGCGGTTGGACGGTACCGCCCGGCAGTCGGGAGCGAGAAAGATCGTGCACACCGCATCGGTCATCCCTACCGAGGGGATCATCTCGGTCAGAGGGATCAGATCATCGGTGGCCAAGCCGACCTCTTCGACCAGCTCCCGTCGAGCGGTCTCGGCCACCGGTTCGCCAGCGATATCTCGCATCCCAGCAGGAATCTCGATGATCTCGCGCTCAAACGCTGGGCGATATTGGCGCACCAAGACCACCTTGGACTCTTCAACCAAGGCGACAACAGCGACCGACCCCGGCGAACGAACCAGGTCGCGCTGGAAGACCTCACCGGTGGGAGCCTCAAAGTCAGCCACCACCAGATTCCAGATCGCCCCCTCATAGATGAGACGCTCCGAGCGTCGAACAAAACCGCTCATCTCTTAGGTATCAGCCCGACGATGGTCCAGGGCTGCCTTGATCAATCCCTTGAAGATCGGATGGGCCCGATCGGGGCGACTCTTGAACTCGGGATGGGCCTGGGTTGCCACCCAATAGGGATGATCATCAAGCTCGATGAACTCGACCAACAATTGATCCGGTGACGTGCCTGAACACCGCAATCCCGCCTCTTCGAGACGGGTGCGATAACTCGGGTTGAACTCGTAGCGGTGACGGTGGCGTTCGCTGACGACGGTGTCGCCATAGGCAGCCGCCACCTTGCTCTCAGGATCGAGAACGGCGTAATAGGCACCCAAGCGCATGGTGCCGCCCATATCGGTGACATCGCGCTGGTCGTGCATCAAGTCGATCACCGGGTAAGGAGTGTCAGGGTCCATCTCGGTCGAGTTGGCATCGGCCAAGCCGGCCACATGACGACCAAACTCGGCGGTCATGGCGTGCATCCCCAAACACAAGCCCAGACAGGGCATGCCCTCTTCGCGAGCGAAGCGAGCAGCAGCGATCTTGCCTTCAAAGCCCCGTTCACCGAATCCGCCAGGGATCACGATCCCATCCAAATCGCTGAGACGTCCGCTGGCCAAGAGTCCTTCGACATCTTCAGCCTGGATCCACTCGATCTCAACTGCCGCCTGATGACTAAATCCGGCATGCTTGAGGGCTTCCACCACTGACAAATAGGCATCGTGAAGACCGACATACTTGCCGATCAGGCCGATCTTGAGCGGAGTGGTGGCTGATTCCACCTGGGCTACCAGCTCATTCCATGGGGCCAGATCGATCTCATCAGTGGTCATCGCCAAGATGTCGAGGACCACCTGGTCAAGCCCCTCTTCGTGGAACACCAGCGGCAACTCATAAATATTGCTGACATCGGCAGCATTGATGACCGCGTCGACCGGAACATCGCAGAAGAGCGAGATCTTCGATCTCAGATCATCATTGATCGGGGCTTCGCTGCGGCACACGATCACGTCGGGTTGGATACCCCGACTGCGCAGCTCGGTGACCGAGTGCTGGGTGGGCTTGGTCTTCTGCTCCGCCGATGGGCCGATGAAGGGCACCAGGGTGACATGGATGTAGCACACATCGTCGCGGTCAACATCCTTGCGAACCTGGCGGATCGCTTCGAGGAAGGGCAAGATCTCGATATCGCCGACCGTGCCACCCACCTCGGTGATCACCACATCGACATCATCGCTGTCGAGACGATAGATCCGCCGCTTGATCTCATCGGTGATATGGGGAATGACCTGGACGGTCTTGCCGAGATAGTCGCCTCGCCGTTCAGCAGCCAGCACCGACTGGTAGATCGAGCCGGTGGTGGCATTTGAGGCCCGGCTGAGGTTCTCGTCGATGAAGCGCTCATAGTGGCCCAAGTCGAGGTCGGTCTCTCCCCCATCATCGGTCACAAACACTTCACCGTGCTCGTAGGGGTTCATCGTGCCGGGATCGACATTGATGTAGGGGTCGAGCTTCTGCATGGTGACCCTCAGCCCCCTCATCTTGAGGAGTCGCCCCAATGAACTTGCCGACAGGCCCTTGCCGAGTGAACTGGCCACTCCTCCGGTCACGAAAATGTGTTTGGACATGTGGCTGTTCTCCGTCGCTCGCGATTATCACCGTGGTGTCGAGCTCACCCACGCGGGAACACGACGGGAGATCATGCTACCGCGACCGAAATGGTCAGGTGAAGACCATCGGTGCTTTCGGTCAGGTTTCTGACGATGCCAAGAGATCACGAGCATGGTCGAGGGCCCGGTCGGTGACCGTTCCGGCCAGCATGCGAGCCAACTCAACCACCCGATCTTCCCCGCTCACCGGCACCACCTTGGTCAGGGTGGACTGGCCGTCCGAGCGCTTCACGATCCGGATCTGGTGATCGGCCTGGGCAGCCACCTGAGCCAAATGAGTCACCACGATGACCTGGTGACGTTCACCGAGGTGGGCCAGAGCTGAGCCGACCGAGATCGCCGCGGTCCCTCCAATACCGGCATCAACCTCGTCAAAAACCAGGGTGGCGCCATCGTCATCGATCATGTTGAGCCGAATCGCCAGCATGACCCGGGCGAGCTCACCACCAGAGGCCACCTTGGTCAGCGGACGTGGAGGACTTCCCGGATTGGCCGACAACAAGAAGGTCACCTCATCGGCAGGATCGTCGCCACCGACCTCGATCGACACCATCGCCTGAGACATGGCCAGGTCACGCAGATGGGTCTGGATC
>PDSL01000054.1 GCA_002748455.1 Ilumatobacter coccineus | reverse complement strand
TCGACCTAGCAACGGAGAAGATGATGGGGTCACTGTCCTCACCTCGCCGAGTGGTCATCATTGGTGCCGCTGGCCGGGATTTTCACAATTTCAACACCGTATTCCGCGGCGATGCCAACTACCGGGTGGTGGCATTCACCGCGGCCCAGATTCCCAATATCGACAACCGGGTCTATCCGGCATCGCTGGCTGGCGATCTCTATCCCGATGGGATTCCGATCGTTGAGGAAGCCCAGCTCGAGGATCTGATCAAGCGAGAACAGGTCGATGTCGCGGTGTTCTCCTATTCCGATGTCACCTATGACCATGTGATGCGGGTCGGAGCGCGAATCAATGCTGCCGGTGCTGACATGTGGTTGCTCAGCGCCAATCACACCATGGTCACCAGCACCCGCCCGTTGATCGCGATCTGTGCCACCCGCACCGGGGTCGGCAAGTCACAGACCAGCCGCTATGTGGCCTCGATCCTCAAGGAGATGGGCAAGACCATGGTGTCGATCCGCCATCCGATGCCCTATGGCGATCTGGCTGCCCAAGCCTGTCAGCGGTTTGCCTCCTATGACGACCTCGACCGCCACCGCTGCACCATCGAGGAACGCGAAGAGTACGAACCCCATATCGACAACGGACTGGTGATCTATGCCGGGGTTGACTATGAGCAGATCGTTCGCCAGGCCGAGCAAGAAGCCGATGTGATCGTGTGGGATGGCGGCAATAACGATCTGCCGTTCTATGCACCCGATCTGATGATCACCCTGGTTGATCCCTTGCGATCCGGTGACGAGATGCACTACCACCCCAGCGAGGTGAACGTCTTGCTTGCTGATGTGGTGATCGTCAACAAGTGCGATTCAGCAACGCCGAGCCAGATCGACGAGGTGATCGAGTCGGTGAAGGCAACCAACCCCACCGCCGAGATCGTGTTGGCCAACTCGCCGGTCACCGTCGACGATCCCTCGCTGGTAGCTGGCAAGAAGGTGGTTGTGGTCGAAGATGGGCCGACGGTGACCCACGGGTCGATGAGCTTTGGCGCTGGCGTGGTGGGTGCACGGGCGGCGGGAGCAGCTGAGATCATCGATCCATCGCCGATGGCGGTGGGGTCGTTGGCGACCACCTATGCGACCTATCCCCATGCCCGCGGCGTGCTGCCGGCGATGGGCTACGGCGATGCCCAGATTCGAGAGGTGGAAGCCACGATCGAAGCCACCGACTGCGATGCTGTGGTGACGGGCACCCCGATCGATATCACCAGGGTGATGTCAATCTCCAAACCCCTCACCCGAGCCCGCTACGAGCTGGAAGAACACACCCCTGGACAGCTCGCCGCGGTGATCAAGGCCAAGCTGAGCTCCCAGCTATAAGCGCAACCAGGTGGCGACGCCGTCACTGGCGGTCAATCTCGATCGTCAGTGACCGCCGCGCCTCACCCCGCCATATTTCATACGGGTATCGCTCATCGCCGCGGCGCGGGCATCGTCATCATTGATCGCCAGATCGACGACCTCGCCGATGAACAGGGTGTGGCTGCCAAGGTCGTGAGTCTGGCGCACCTCGCACTCGATCCAGACGATCGCTTCATCAAAGATCGGCACACCGGTCACCCCGTCGCGCACCGGCCGTCCGTTGAGCGTGGCTCCCCGATCCCCGACCTCATAGATCGCCGGCTTGGAGAACTTCACAAAGGCCCGAGTGTCGTCGGCATTCCAGAGATTGACGCTAAACGCCCCACCCTCGCCGATCAGGCGGCGGGTGACTGCCTTGTTGTCGATGCCCACCCCGACCAGGACCGGCTCCATCGCCAGCTGAGTGATCCAACTGGTGGTCATCGCATTGCGTTCATCGCCGGCACGCGACCCCACCAGAGCTAAGGCATTGGGGATCTTCCAGGTCACCCGATTGATCAACTCACCGCTCAAACCACGAGTACCCATGGCTCGACCCTAGGGGAACATGGTGGCATCGCAGCGCCAACCACCCTCGATCAGTTCATCGCGGCGCCAGATAAACCAGAAGCGCCCGCAACCGGTCATCGCTGACCTTGGCGATCGCCTCAGGCCAATCAAACCAACCGATCTCTTGGCTCTCTCCCGCAGGCGGACAGGGATCGTCGTGGCCCGCTCTCACCACATATCTCAGGTCGAGATGGATATGGCCCCGTCCAGCCGGATGCACATCAACATGCACCAGCGCCGGTATCCCAGCGGCATCACGGTTGACGAACTCAACATCAAGACCGGTTTCTTCCTCAGCCTCGCGCTTTGCAGCATCCCACGGCGTCTCTCCAGCATCGAGATGACCACCTGGCTGAAGCCAAAGCCCCAGACGCTTATGCCGCAAGATGACCACTCCCCGATCGCCGACCACGATCGCCGATCCAGTCACATGAGTGGGATCACGATCCTCATCGAAGGGATCGTCGAGACGCTCAAACTCAGCCAACACTCGCTCGATCGAGACACGCTCATCATCATTGATCGGCTCTCGGGCGGCAATCGATGCAACAACCTGTGCTTCCCAGTCCACGTCGCCACCCTAGGTGCCGCGTTGACGATCAAAACGGACGCTTAGCGGTCCTGTTTCTCGGCCCGAGCTTTCTTACTGCGGGCCATCAAGGCCGCCAAGCGAGGATCAACCGGCGCATCATCACCAGCCTGCTCCGCCGCCGACTCATCTGATCCAGCGTCCTCATCAGGCTCAGAAGCCTTCGCCTCACCGCCACCCTTATCAGCACGAGCCTTCTTACTGCGGGCCATCAAGGCCGCCAGCCGAGGATCAACCGGCGCATCATCATCCGCCTGAGCATCACCTGACTCATCTGATCCAGCGTCCTCATCAGACTCAGAAGCCTTCGCCTCACCGCCACCCTTATCAGCACGAGCCTTCGCACTGCGAGCCATCAAAGCCGCCAGACGAGGATCAACCGGCGCATCATCACCAGCCTGCTCCGCCGCCGACTCATCGGCCTCGGCCGGCTTCTCAGCTGACTCCTCACCACCCGACTTCTTCGCCTTCGCCTTCGCACTGCGAGCCATCAAGGCCGCCAGGCGAGGATCAGTCGAAGCATCATCGCTCGACTCAGCCTCACCATCGCCCTTCTTCGCCGCTCGGGCTTTGGCACTACGCGCCTTGAGCGCTGCTAACCGATCATCGGCTGAGGATCCGCCGTCAGCACCATCACCCGATTTCTTGGCCTTGGCTTTGGCACTACGGGCTTTCAAGGCTGCCAACCGATCTTCAGCCGACGCTTCGCCCTTGTCGCCAGACTTCTTGGCACTGCGCGCCTTCAAGGCCGCCAACCGGTCGGCCGCTGAGCCCTTCTCCCCGGTCGCCTTCGCCTCATCGGCCGGAGCCGGTTCGTCAAAGGTCGGCGGCTCCACCCCCGGCAACCAATACTGGTACAGGCCCGAGATCACCTCATCAAGACCCGATGCATCCTTCCCCTCCACCAGGTCGAGGGTCACGATATTGGCGTACACATGCACCGCCGCCACCTGCCCGGTCTCAAACAGTCGCCGCGCCAGGCTGGCACTCGGCCGAGCATCCAGTTGATCTGGCGCTGACTCATAGAGATCGTGGCCAGTTCCCGACAACGACCGATCAAGCTCAAAACGAGCAATTCCGGGACGAACACTCGGCTTTTCGACAACAGCGATGAGCTGACCCATAGTCAGTCAAACTAGCGGGCCGACCTCACCCACACGTAGACGACCAACCCCCGTGACCAAGATGTCAACCCACGGCATCACCTCACAGGGATAGTCTGGGCGATTGTGGTGATCCAACGAGCGCTCAACGCGGTGCGAAACCCGGCCCAGCTCGTGCTCGGCTCCTTCATCACCCTGATCCTCATCGGAACGATCCTGCTCAGTCTGCCCATCGCCTTCGATCCCGGAGCACCCCACAACAGCTTTGTTGACAACCTGTTCTGGTCCACCTCGGCCAGCACGGTCACCGGGCTCTCAACCACCGACATTTCCCACTTCTCGATCTTTGGCGAACTCGTCCTCTTAGGCCTCATCCAGCTGGGCGGATTCGGGATCATGACTATCGGGTCAGTGATCGCCCTCGCCCTCTCCCACCGGGTCGGCCTACGCCAGCGGATGCTCGCCCAAGCCGAGATCGGGGCTGTCGATATCGGTGAACTGCGATTCCTGATCGCCGCGATCGCCCGGATCACCATCATCGTCGAAGCCTCGATCGCCATCATCTTGTTCATCCATCTGGTCACCGTTGATGGAGTCAGCGAACAACGGGCCGCCTACAGCAGCATCTTCCACGCCGTATCGGCGTTCAACAATGCTGGCATCTCACTCAACTCCGACAGCTTGACCACCTTCGCTACCGATGCCCTAGTGGTCTTGCCGGTCACCTTCGCCTTCATCCTCGGCGGGCTCGGCTTCCCGATCATCGTGGAGTTCGCTCGGCGAGTCTCACCACGGCGATGGAGCTTGCACACCCGCATCACCCTCGCCGCCACCGCAGCCCTCCTGGTGATCGGCCCGGTCTCGGTCCTCGTCCTCGAATGGACCAACCCAGCCACCCTCGGCCCGATGAACTGGTGGCAAAAGCTGCTCGCCGCCTGGTTCCAAGGGGTCACCCCTCGCACCGCTGGATTCAACACCGTCGATATCGGCAATATGAACGAGAGCACCCTCAGCGTGATCACCGGCTTGATGTTCGTCGGTGCTGGCCCCGCCTCCACCAGCGGTGGTATCAAGGTCACCACCTTCGCCATCCTGGCCTTTGCGATGTGGGCCGAAATCACCGGCTCGTCCGATGTCAACGTGTTCCGGCGCCGCATCCCACCCCATGTCATTCGCCAGGCGATGACCGTCGCCCTGCTGGCGGTCGGCACCGTGTTTTCCACCGCCGTCTTGCTGACCTTGTTCTCGGGTTTCTCGTTCTCAAGCACGATCTTTGAAGCCGCCTCAGCCTTCGGCACTGTCGGCCTGTCCATGGGCATCACCCCCCACCTGCCGGTCATCGGCGATCTCATCTTGATCGTCGTCATGCTGGCCGGTCGGGTCGGCCCGATCACCTTTGTCGCCGCGCTGGCAATGCGTCAACGCACCCGTCTCTATCGCTTCCCCGAGGAGCGTCCCATCATCGGCTAACCGGCAGCGCCGGTCGGCTCGGAGGATCCACCATGTCCGACAAGATCATCCACAACATGCTCACCGGTTTGGCTACCGGGAACGTCACCCACGAAGGCGAAATCGTGGTCATCGGGATGGGCCGCTTTGGCTCAGCCCTGGCCCGAACCTTGGTTGATCTGGGCTATGAAGTGCTCGGCGTGGATGCCGACGAAGACAAGGTGCAAGACATGTCGGGCACCTTGACCCATGTGGTCCAAGCCGACACCACAAGTGTGAGAGCCCTGCGCCAGATCGGTGCCGGTGATGCGGTCACCGCCGTGGTCTGTATCGGCACCGGCATCGAATCGAGTGTCTTGACCACCACCGCCCTGGTCGACCTCGGGGTCAAAAACATCTGGGCCAAGGCGATCACCGAACCCCACGGTCGCATCCTCCAACGGGTCGGCGCCCACCACGTCGTCTTCCCCGAAGCCGAAATGGGCAGCCGGGTCGCCCATCTAGTCACCGGCCAAATGCTCGAATTCCTGGCCCTCGATGACAATTTTGTGATCGCCGAAATGGTGTCACCCAAAGAACTCCTCGGCGTACCCCTCGGCGAATCCGATCTTCGGTCGAAATACAAGGTCACCGTGGTGTGCGTCAAACCCCTCGGCGGCCAGTTCACCTATGCCGAACGCACCACCGTGCTGCGCAAGAGCGATGTGATCGTGATCGCTGGCCACCGCGACGATGTCGAGCGCTTTAGCGACGATTCAAGCCAGCGATAGCACCGGCCCGTATCGCTCCGTCACTCCAGGCCAAGCCCATCGCGACAGCCTGCCACCAGGCGCGAACAAGAATTCTCAATCAATCCTTGACTCTCACATCATGTGAGATGTCATCGTTGGATCCATGCCCACCGATGACCAGTCCCTCTTCTCGATCGGCCCGTTTTCGCGAGCGACCTCGATCAGTGTCCGCATGCTGCGCTACTACGACGAGAACCAGGTCCTCACGCCAGCCTTCACCGACCCCTCCACCGGCTATCGCTATTACTCGCTGAGCCAATTGCGCGACGCTGCCCGGATTCGCACCCTGCGTGACCTCGGGCTCGGCGTCTCGGCTCTGGCGGCGCTCGTGAAAGCAACCCCCGACGAATTAGCGGCCGCACTCGCCCATCATCGTCACCAGCTCGCTGATGATGCCCACGCCGCCACTGAACGGCTTCAACGACTCGACAACCTGCTCGCCATCCAAGAGGAGCTTCCCATGACCCTTGACATCCAACACACCACCCATCCAGCCCAGACCGTGATCACCCTGCGCCGAGTGATCGACACCTATGCCGACGAAGGCGACCTGTGGAATGAGATGATGGCCGCCCTCGGTCCCGACGCGTTCTCCGCCTTCTGCGGCCCCGGGATGGCCATCTTCCACGACCCGGACTACAAGGAATCCGATGTCGATGTGGAGATCGCCATGCCGGTATCTCGCCCCCTTGAGGTCAACGCCCCTCTTGAGTGTGTCACCCACCCGGAGCGCGAGGTGGTGGTCGCCACCCTCAACGGTTCGTATGACCAGATGCCTGAAGTCGTCCAAGCTGCCGCCCAATGGGCCACCACCAACGGGTTCACCCTCGCCGGCAGTATGCATAACCGCTATGTGGTCAGCCCAGCCCAAACCCAAGATCCCTCCGCCTGGGTGACCGAAGTCTGTCTGCCGGTGATGCCAACCTAGCCTCGCTTGTTGGCTCATGGAGAGCTGCCCCCACGCTCTCGTCATCAACACTGCCAAACGTGCTCCCGCAATTCACCACAACGATCGATGCAACACCCCAGCGACTACCCGCCTACTGCCGTACCCAATGAATGATTCGCACTCCTTGATGACATCGTCAACGGAACCATCAGCACCAGGCGCTCATCGCTCGATCCAATCTTTTGGTGATCATTGAGAACGACAGCCAACCGGCGAATGACCGACGAGAAGGAGCATTCCGGATCAACCGATGATCTCGTCGATCCGGACCGTGGATTCTCCCCAGCAAACCTTGTCTCTCACAGCGAACGCCTCATCGATCAACAACATGAGCGGGACGACAGCCGGGACAACAACACGAAAACGCCAAGCTCGCATTCCCGATGGATAGGCACATAGGGAACACTCAATCCCCTCATCGAACCCAGTGAAGCTCGATAGAATTGACGTGTGTCTCCAACGACCTGCTGGGTCATCCTCACGCTGACCAACCGAACCCGCGCGCTAACAGCAGCAACCAGGTCAATTCCCTCCAAACACCATCTGGTAGTCGTCAACAACGGCGGCGCGTTGCCGGTAACAATGGCACGGCAACACACCACAGTACTTGCCCTTGACACAAATATGGGTGTTCCCGAGGGCCGAAACAAGGGTGTTAGCGCGACGCACTCTGCAATTGTTGCCTTCCTGGATGATGATGCAGAACTTGCCAAATTTGATTCGGCAACTCTTGATCGATGCTTTGCGGACGAACGCGTTGGTGCGGTGGCGTTTCGGATTGTCGATGAAACCGGACAAAGTGCCCGTCGACATGTGCCACGCCTTGGACGACGGGGCGCCACCCAGGCGGGACCAGTCGCGGTCTTTCTTGGCGGAGCTTGTGCGATTCGTCGCGACGTCTATACAAGCGTTGGCGGATATTGGGCTGATTTGTTCTACGGCCACGAGGAACTCGATCTCTCGTGGCGACTTGCCGACCAGGGCTTCGTCGTGCGCTATGAGCCATCACTCGTGGTCGCTCACCCCTCGACCACCATCGAACGCCACCCACAAGGCTGGCGTCTGTCCGCCCGCAACCGGGTGTGGGTTGCTCGCCGCAATCTTCCACTCCCGGTTCTGGTCGTCCATGTTCTGGCGTGGCTTGTTCTCGGTCTCATTCGCGCTCCCGGGCACAAGCAGAAGACGGCGTACCTGGCTGGGTGGATCGACGGATGGCGCCCCTGGCCGGATCCGAACGTCACGAGACAGCCAATCCGCTGGCGAACCATTGTCGCGCTGTCCCGCCGCGGACGCCCTCCACTGATCTGATCCATCCACTCCACCAACCGAACACACCTGCCCTTGCGCGCTCACGTGACCCTCATCTGAGGCGCGGCATCAGTCATTGGCCGGCCGACAACAGCACGTCCACCAAGGTGTCGGCACGAAGCCATCTCTTGCGAAATCGATGTGCCAAGCGTCACCGATAGCCCTTGATAACGTAGCGCCATGCGAATCGTCATTTTGGCGGCCGGTGTGGGTTCTCGACTCGGCAATCCCTATCCAAAACCACTCACGGTACTCAGCGACGGACGGTCGATCATGGAGCGCCAGATCGAGAATCTGGCCACCCGATTCGATCCCCACTGGATCTCTATTGTTGTTGGCTTCAAGAAAGACCTCATCATGGAGGCGTTCCCCAACGCCTTCTTCGTATACAACCAGAATTTCGGCGAAACAAACACCAGCAAGAGTCTTCTGAAGGCACTACATCTCACCGGGACCGAGGCCACGCTATGGATGAACGGCGACGTGGTATTTGATGCCGATGTTCTCGATTCATTCCAGTCACATATTGTCAAAGATCAGTCATTCGTCGCCGTCACCACCGAGTCAGTCGGAGACGAAGAAGTCAAATACACGACATCACCAACGGGCAATATCGTTGAGCTGTCCAAGAATGTGCGCAATGCCGAGGGAGAAGCCGTCGGCATAAACTACGTGAGCACCCGCGATAAGCCGTTCTTGATCAAACAGCTCAAGGCATGCGATGACCATGACTACTTCGAACGGGGCATCGAAATGGCTATCCATGAAAACGGATGCGAGTTCAAGACCATAGATGTCTCTAACCACTTGTGCGTTGAAGTCGACTTTCTTGATGACCTCCAGCGCGTCAACGCAGAACTTCAGAATTCATGAGCCACCATATGACACCCCAACCAGACGATCGACCAACAGTGAGTATCGTTGTTCCAATTTACAACGTTGAGGAGTTTCTGCGCTCCTGCCTCGATTCCGTCAAGCTTCAGTCTTATACAACGCTTGAAGTCATTCTGGTCGACGATGGCTCCCCTGATTCGTCGGCTGACATTGCTGCCGAGTACGCCGACAGGGACACCCGCTTCAAGCTCTACCATTTTGAGAACGGCGGCCTGGGCGCGGCACGCAATCGTGGAGCGAATCTCGCTACGGGCGAGTATCTCCTCTTTCTCGATTCCGACGATATTCTCCCCTCTCATGCCATAGAAACCATGGTCACATCACTCCAGGAGACCGGATCGTGCTATGCCACCGGACGAGTGATGCGCTTCAATTCGACAACAACCTGGCGAGCGCCATTGAGCCAGGCAAGCTTTAACCGCTATTGGGCGGACACAACCGTTGCACAGCACCCGGATCTCGTCTATGACACGACTGCTTGGAACAAGCTCTTTCGCATGAGCTTCTGGCGGAAGGGCGGCTATACCTTCCCGGAGGGCAAGCTTTTCGAAGATATTGCGTTGATGGCTCGATGCCTTACTGAAGCAACATCTATTGACATCGTGCCAGAAACTGTCTATCTGTGGCGCAGTCGCGACTTTGGACCCCCGAGCATCACGCAAGCGCTTCACTCTGTTACTGCCCTTGAGGACAGGATTGAAGCTCTGGAAGGGGCCCGCGATGCCTTCGTGGCATACGGATCTGATGCTGTTGTCCGATCTTTCGACAAGAAGGTCGCCAATCTTGACATTCCGCTTTATGCCAAGCGCGTCCCCACGGGAGACACAGCATTTATCACTGCGTTTCGCGATGGATTTGCCCCCCTAGCTGACGTGACAAGTCGAGAGCTTCCACTCAAGCCTGAGATTGCTGGTCTCCTGAATGCGTTGGAGTCTCGCTCGCTACCGTCGATCAGACGTTGGGCCAACGCGCTTGCCGGTGCACATCGACCGCTTCACATACTCCGGAATGGCGATTCATCGTATGGACGCGCATACCTCAGAGATCAAGCATCGAAACAGATATCAACACGTTTGCGGAAGATTGGATCGCGCCGGAACAAGCCAACACCCTTGCGCATCGGCCGCGTTGATGTTGGCTCGCTCTCACTTCGAGCAGCTGGCATGGTTGCCCGCCGTGCTACTGGTCGTCGCCAAGCAACGATCAATCGCCTCACCCGCGATCTAGACACAATTGACCGCCGAATCTGGTGGGGTTTCGATCGCCATGGCTTGATCAGTATCAACACCTTTCCTCTCCGGGGTATCGCATCGTTAGCGGTCGAGGACGACCGCCTGATCATCCGTTCGGCGCACCTCACCTCGCGAGCTGAGCTCGTTCTTGTGGGCGAAAGCTTTGGTCAGCGGCTGCCGATCGGCCATGACCAGGAAGACACATGGAGTGTCCCTCTAGCAAGCTTCGTTAAAGCCAGCGAATACGCCTGGCGGATCGAATTTGTGGAGGGCGACAGCCATGGACCGCTCCTGACGCAACACGACTTTGCACCTTCCATCCATTCTGTCGACAGCGTGATGCTGTCGCTCCGCCGAGGCTTCCAGCAGAGGCTCAGAATTGTTCGCAGTGTCAAACGCGCTCTGGTCGACCTGACCGTCGACGGAATCAGAGGAACAATCCTTATCCACCCCCATCAACCGACGGAGCACGCCCGACTCGTCCACGACCACACCGGCCTCACCATCCCCCTCGAGAGCGATGGCACCAACTACCGATTTGAGGTTGGAAACGTGCGCAAGTATGGCCAACCGGTCCCCCTACGTGATGGGCACTGGAGACTCCAGCTGTATGCCCATGGACGATGGGAGCGATCTGGTTGCCTCAAGCACACCGAGGCGATTCTCAAAGACATCGAGGCATGGTCGACCTATACGCTCGTCAGCACTCATGACACTGTGAGGATTACGAGCCGTGGCATCAAGCGAACCAACGGGAATTGGCATGTTGCTCAACGGCGTTTTGAAGCGCGTTCGGCAAGACTGCGAGCCTTGTCACCAGTCACCAATTCGATTGTGTTTGAGTGCTTCTATGGCCGACAGGTTTCATGCCACCCTCATGCCCTCCTCAAACCGGTTACGCGTCGTTTCCCCAATGCGCACGTGTACTGGGTCACGCTTCCCGGCCAGACCTATGCCCCACCAGGGACGACACCACTCGTGCGCTGGACTGCCGAGTGGCACGAAGCCATGGCCACTGCCCAACTTGTGGTCACCAACTCCAGCCTGCCGGCGGCGTTTGTCCGGCATCCGAACCAAGTCGTACTCCAAACCTGGCACGGCACCCCCCTCAAGCGGATCGGGCTCGACATGGTCTCGTTTGACCATTTCAGGCCCGGCTACCAAGACGAACAACGACACCAAGCTGCACAGTGGACGCATCTTCTGTCGTCGAGCGAATTCTGTTCCTCTATCCTCCCCGATGCCTTTGGATACTCTGGCCAACTGCTCGAGTGCGGATCACCGCGCAACGATCTGCTCCTATCACCTGACCGCGATCAGCGAGCCGCCGAAGTTCGTGAACGACTTGGCGCCAGCGCTGATACGCGATTTGTACTACTCGCCCCAACATGGCGAGACAATGTCACCATTGATCGGCACCACGCCGACGTGAACGACATAGATCTCGAGTCGTTGGCTCACTCACTGGGCGACAACATCACCATCTTGTATCGCGCCCACACCAATGTTCTGCGCCAGCGAGGCGTTACCGAGACGGCGCGACTGCTCAATGTCACTGACTACCCTGATGTTGCCGATCTCTATCTTGTGTCAGATGTGATGGTTACCGACTACTCGTCAGTCATGTTTGACTATTCACTGCTGCGCAGGCCAATGGTGTTCCACTGTCCTGATCTCGAAGAGTACCGAGACAGCTTGCGCGGATGGTATTTTGACTTCGCGGAGACGGCGCCCGGACCAATTACGCGAACTCTTGATGAGCTCCGCGATGCTATTGGTGACGCTCTATCACATGGCATCCCAGCAACGCACGCGGATAGATTTGATGCATTCATCGAGCGCTACAACATGTGGGATGATGGTCGCGCCAGCGAGAAGGTTGCCGACGTGCTTGCCGATGCAGTGAGAGACGCGACCTAACCAGCCAACCGCTCAGAACTGTGGCGACACCCATATGTAAGCTGCGCCGCCTTCGCTGAACGCCTGATATTCACCTGGAAGCAGTGTTCACTGACTTGTGCTCCAGTCACGCGTCTCGGTGTAGGCCAATATCCGCACCGGCTTCGCAACGCTCACGGGACAATTGCCAACGAACTCCTGAAGCTCTCGCAACACAGGGTCCAGACCCCAGACTTAAGAGTTCATCACTAGCCGACATCGCACCTGAAGCCCCAGCCGACACCCGGCAGAATTGGCGCGATTTCGTCGCCGAAGTGGCCGATGGACTACCCATCCCAACGCTCGATCTTGTTGGTTTCGCTTGTTGTGCAGAAACCCCGCCTTGCGAGACTGGGCTTCGACCGCATCACCGTTCCTCATCGAGTACACCGCAACGACTACTAAACGCTGTGACGACACCAGATTGGCGATCAAAACTCTGTTGAACGCGCTACTGCGCTACGCAAGTCCGCTTCGGAGAACAACCTGATTCAGCCGAGCTACCAATGGTCCCCACGGGTCTAGGTAGAGTTGGTCGAGTGACCCGCCCCTCGCTCGATGAGCTTCGCTCTGTCTGTCAACCGCGCGACACCATGGAGCGTCGAAATGGCGAACACTGGTTATCGCTTCTGTATGCCCGCCGGGTATCGCTTCGGATCACTCGCCTCTTAGCCACCACCTCCGTGTCGGCCAGCACCGTCACGTTAATCATGATCGCTATCGGCCTTGGCTCCAGCGTTACCTTGATCTGGCCGTCATGGCTTGCCCCCGTCGTGTCAGCGCTTCTGATCCAGCTCTATCTCATTCTGGACTGCACTGATGGCGAGCTGGCACGTTGGCACAAGACCACATCAGCGCGTGGGGTGTACCTCGATCGATTGGGTCACTATCTTGTTGAGGCATCCTTGTTATCTCTGTGGGGATTCCGAATTGGTGGGCTCGCGTCGGCATGGACAACGCTTGGCTTCTACACCGCTCTGATAGCCATCCTGACAAAGGCTGAGACCGATCTAGTTGCTGTCAGCGTGGGAGTGTCATCAGCCGATCGCACGTCTGAGACCATCGCAACGCCGCGCAATCAATGGGTCAAATTGGCACGCTCTATCTCACACCCCCTCAGAATCCATCGCATCACCGGCGCGGTTGAAGCCTCCCTCTTGATGGCGATCGTTGCTGTCATTGGCCATCTGATCGACTATGACCTAGAGAAAGTCTTGCTCACCGTATTCGCCGCCGTTGCCACCCTGCTGTTTCTTGGGCACGGTCTTGCGATCTGGAATAGTCGCCGCCTCGACAGGATTGACGACTAAGTCCCCACAGCACTGGACGCCAACCTTGAGTGCCAGCACAACCAGAGCGGCCCCGCCGGATCGCTCCAACGGGGCCTCACTCTTGTGAACGCTCTGATGTCTTAGCGGTTTTTCAGGGCCTCAATCAGGGCCGGCATCACCTTGTGGACATCACCAACAATGCCGAGATCGGCGATACCGAAGATCGGGGCCTCAGCATCCTTATTGATGGCGATGATGTTCTTCGAACCCTTCATCCCCACCATGTGCTGGGTGGCACCCGAGATACCAGCCGCCACATACACGGTCGGCTTGACGACCTTGCCGGTCTGGCCAACCTGCATCGAATAGGGCACCCAGCCGGCATCGACGATGGCCCGGGACGCGCCCGGCGCACCCTTGAGGAGCTTGGCCAAGCTGTCGATCATCTCGAAGCTCTCCTCTTGACCCAAACCACGGCCACCGGCCACCACGACCGGTGCTTCGTCGAGCTTGGGGCCATCGGATTCTTCGACATGGACCCCAGTCACCTTGGCTCCACCGGTCGCCCCCAGATCGGGAATCGCGGCCGACACGACCTCACCGGCTCCAGCGCCGCCGGCCTCCGGCTCGAACGACTTGGGACGGAAGGCTGCCAAGAAGGGGCCATCCCCAGTAAAGGTGGTGGTCACCAAGGTTTCGCCCCCGAACACCGGAGTGGTGACCGCAACCGCATCACCGTCAACGGTGATCTCAATATTGTTGGTCAAGACCGTCTTGTCGAGCTTGACCGACAAGCGGCTCATCACGTCACGACCCTCATAGCTCTGGGGGAACATGATCAGGTCGGGGCTGTCGCCAGCATCGATGACGGCCTTCATCGCCGCTGCACCGGCCGGGCCCGGCAAGCCACCGTCGAGGTCGCCGGTCGCATAGACCTTGGCGGCCCCATACTCGCCGAGGGCGCCAGCGATACCCGAGGCATCGCCAACCACAAATGCGCTCACCGTTCCACCAAGAGAGCGAGCCTTGGTCATGAGTTCGAGGGTGGTCGACGTCGGTGCGCCATCCGCTTCTTGAGCGAATACCCAGATGTTGTTGATTCCCATTATTCGTTCTCCTCGCTCGCTCAGATGACCTTGAGTCCCTCAAGGAACTCGACGATCTTGAGGTAGGCCTCGCCCTCGTCTTCAACGATTTCACCGGCTTCGCGGGCCGGGGCTTGCTCAACTGTGCTGATCTCTTGACCGGCACCAGCCCAGCCGACCGGGGACACACCCAAATCGGCAGCGGTGACGATGTCAACCGGCTTACGCTTGGCAGCCATGATGCCCTTGAAGCTGGGATAGCGGGGCTCGACCACACCAGCGGTCACGCTGACCACGGCGGGTGTAGGGCACTCGACCTCGTCGTAACCGGCTTCGGTCTGACGCTCAACCTTGAGGACACCGCCTTCGACGGCCACCGACTTGGCGAAGGTGATCGACGGCAAGCCCATCACCTCAGCCATCTGCTCGGGCACCGTGCCGGTATAGCCGTCAGACGACTCGGTACCGGCGATGACCAGATCGGCTTCGCCTAGCTTGGCAGCCGCTGCCGCCAGCACTTTGGCGGTGGTGAGGGCATCCGAGCCAGCTAGTTCAGGATTCGACCAGCTGCAGGGCCATTTCCACGCCATAGCTGTCGGACTCATCCAGGATGAGTTTGCCCTCCCGCTTCAGCGTGTTTGTTGAGGGATCCAACTCGCCCGGGACTGCCGGGTCGGGGATCTGCTTCACGCACACGATCACGTTCATGCTTCTTGAAGCTACCGATCGGTACGCCCAATACCGAAGCTGGACGGGCAGATCATGTCAATCGGGACGAACGCGATGCCGTAGGACGATCTTCCATCGCTCCGCCATCGGCCGAACACGACGCACTCATGACGATGCCAGGAACGGCCTCGGCGCCGGTCTGCTAGCGTCACTGATCTTGCGAATCATGTTGGTGGTCAATTCGGTGGCCTCGTCGGTCACGGCTCGGAACACCGTGATCGTTCATCGACGGCTTGCCCTGCGCCACCAGGTGGATGTCGTCGAAACCAACCGTCGCGGTCACGCCACCCGGTTTGCCCACGATGCCGCCCGGCGAGGCTATGACCTGGTGATCGGATTTGGCGGCGATGGCACCCTCAATGAGGTCACCACCGGAATTGCCGGCACCGACACGGCGCTCGGCGTCCTCCCGGGTGGCTCAACCAATGTGTTCGCTCGCACCCTCGGACTCCCCAACGATCCCCTCGCCGCTGTCGACCACCTGATCGCCGGCATGGAGGCTGACGATGTTCGACCGATCGGACTGGGCGAGGTCAATGGCCGCTCATTCTGCTTCCACACCGGAATCGGCTTTGACGCCGCGGTGGTGGCAGCGGTTGAGCGGCGAGCATCGCTGAAGCGCTGGCTTGGCCACCCACTCTTTATCGGCGCGGCGGTCACCACCTGGTGGCGACACTATGACCGCGGCCATCCCCACTTTTCGGTGAGCGCTCCCGGCCACACCACGACCGATGATGGCTATTTCTCGATCGTGTTAAACACCAACCCCTACACCTATGTCGGCAATCGCCCCCTCGATCTGACCCCCGATGCAGCGCTTGATCGGCAGTTTGTGGTGATCACCTTCCGCACCCTCCAACTCGGCCATCTCCTTCGACATCTCGCGGCAGCGATCCGCGGCGATGACATCACGCCCGATGAGCATCTCATCGTCTGGAACGATGTTGATAAGGTCTCGATTTCTCACCACACACCATTTCCCTATCAGGTTGATGGCGACTATCTCGGCGATGTCGATCGCTTGGAACTCACCCACGTGCCCGACGCGGTACGCCTTCTTGTGCCTCGACCACCAGCCGACTCACCGGCGTGAACGACGAACCTCAAGAGCGATATCGGGAACATTGGTACAGATCCCGTCGACGCCCCACGCGATGAAATCACTGATCTTGACCGGGTCATCACAAGTCCAGGTGTTGACCGCCAGCCCAGCAGCGTGAGCAGCCCGGATCGCTGCCTCATCGAGCATCTCTGACCAGGGATGAAGAGCGTGATGCCCACCGGAAACCGCAGCCTCAATGGCCTGGGTGTCGGGGCCGTAGACCAAATACGCGGTGCGGATCATCGGACGAAGGGCCCTAAACCGGTTCACGGTAGGCAGCCAGAATGACGACACCAGCCAACGCTGATCGTGGCCTCGCCGAGCCAATTCGGCAGCTACTCGGTGGGCGACCCAATCGTCAGGATCATAATCAGGTTCGGAGGGGTCGTTCTTGATTTCGATATTGACGATGAGGCCATCGCAAGCATCAAGGGCATCATCGAAGGAAGCGATCGACTCTGGCAAGTCACCGGCAAGGGTGTCTCGAATGATCCGACCATCGGCGAGATGGGGATCGTGGTGGATGATGAGCTGGTTGTCGGCAGTGCGCCGAACATCGAGTTCAACACCATCGGATCCCATGGCGACCGCACCGGCGAACGCTGCCAGGGTGTTCTCCGGATAGGCATGTGAAGCTCCTCGATGAGCAAACACCAGGGTCATATCAGCATCCTTCCACACCGGTTCGGGTCGAGGTTCCAGCACGGAACCCGAGCATCGTTTTTCGGATAGTCAAGGAGATTCACGCTGATGTCCTTGTTCAGCCCATCCGATCGGCGTAACGTTATCCGCAACAAAAACGACACCACCGTGCCGTTGTAGGAGCGGCATCCGCCAAGTACGTTACGCAGGACATTGGCGATGCGTCGCCGGTTTTTACTCTTGAGGAGTTCACTTCGTGTCAAACCTTGCGTCCTCATCTGCGCTGAACGAATCTGATGATCAATGGCGTGACGACGCGTTATGTCGCAATACCGACCCCGAACTCTTCTTCCCCGTCGGGCGCACCGGTACGGCCCTGATCTCGATCGACCACGCTAAGCAGGTGTGTTCCGAGTGTGGTGTCGTCCAAGCGTGTTTGGACTTTGCCCTCGACACCAACCAAGACTCCGGCGTGTGGGGTGGCTTGTCTGAAGATGAGCGCCGCAGCGTCCGCCGCAAGCGTGCTGCCGACCTCAAAGCTTCAAAGGGCTAACTCAGAGCTTTTCAAAGCGCTCTTCAAGTCGGCTGAGCACCCGCTCGCTTAAGGGCTGGGTAGCAGCGAAGTCCATCTCGATCTCTCCGGTGGCCACATCGCGCACCTCGACATCACCGACCACCACCACATCGGTCAGCCCGTCGGTTCCGGCCAGATCCCGCAAGATCTCAGCAGCATCGCCATCATCGTCGGGGGTTTTGACCCTCACGGTCACCGGGTTGGCCTGCTGAGAGAGGTTGCGCACCACAGCGATGTGATGATTGGGCACGTGGATGGTGGAATCCTCGTCGCGCAAGCGAGTGCTGAACAGGCCGACCCGATCGACCAGCCCATCGAAGGGCTCACCCGAACCGATGTCGGCCACGATCCGATCCCCCACCCCATAGCGATCTTCAAAGTGGACGCTGAGACCGGTCAGATAGTCGTTGACCTTGTGCTGACCGCCGATCGCCAGCCCCGCACCGATAAAGCCAGCACTCGACAAGAAGAAGGCTGGATTGATGTCGAGGAGATGGAAGGTCGCGATCGCCGCGATGATCCAGATCGCCACCGAGACCAGGTGGCTAATCATGCGCGCCGCCGCATTGATACGGTGACGCCGACGCTGTTCACTCAGCCCGCCTTGGTCTTCACCGATGCGTTGACTACGAACCTGCCAGCCGCCGTAGCGTCCACCGTTTTCGTTCTTGAGTCCTCGTCGAGCAAACGCCCGGATCGACCGCTTGACGATCGCCGACGCCAAACGGGTTGACAGCGCTGCCAGGACGACAACGACCACGACCGTAATCACACCACCAACCACTGAATTCTCTGGCCACGCCAGCACCGTCCGTATCATGCGTCCAGTATGCCGAAAAGATAACGTTTATTACGGTTTGGTGACGAAATGCACGGAGCGAGCGAGTCCCATCACCCAAGATCGTCAAGCACGATGCAATCAAGATAGGCACCGTGCTCAAACCCGATCGGATGGTCGACCCCATGACCGGTTCGACGGAACTCCACCAATCGCCGACCAGTCGACGATGCCGATCGCATCACCGTGGACACAAACTCATCGGTCCCCACCCGGCTCGAACACGATGCCTGGACCAGTCGACCACCGGGCTCAAGAACACCCAGCGCCAAACGGGTCAAGCGCCCATAGGCCGCCAATGCCCGCCCGATCGTGGCCCGATTCGAGGCAAACGACGGTGGATCGACGATGACCAGGTCGTAGGACTCCCCGACTGAGTTCAACCGCTCAAGCACATCGAACGCATCCCCCACGGTCATCTCAACCGCACACTGGTTGACCTCTGCAATGGCGCGATTCGCGTCGAAATTGCGTTGGGCGGTCGCCAAGGCTGGCGCTGACTGATCCACCAGATGCACTGAGCGAGCACCCCCGGCAGCTGCCGAGAGCGCAAACCCTCCGGTCGAGGCAAACACATCGAGGACGCGACGTCCCGAGCTCATCGAACGAACCATGGCCCGGTTGTCACGTTGATCGAGGAAGTGTCCGGTTTTTTGACCCCGGACCACATCGGCTTCCATCTCAAGCCCACGTTCGACAAACCGGATCGGCCCATCGGGCGGGGTTCCCACCAGGGTGGTGCCATCATCGATCCCGATCGAGACCGACCGAGCAGATCGGAACACCACCCGCGACACCGGCTCAACCGCCGTGTCCTGGAGTGCTTCGATGAGATCGAGAAGATACGGACCCCACGCCGCGCTATAGATCTTGATCACCAAGGTGTCTCGATAGCGATCGACCACCAAGCCAGGAAGACCATCATTCTCACCGTGCACCCATCGATAGGCATCGGTTGATGATGACTCGATCAGGGATGCTCGACGGTCGGCTGCCACCCGACAACGCTCCCGCCAGAACGCCCCATCAATCGGGGTTGGCTTGCCCTGATGAAGGATCTTGACCCGGATCGGCGAGGACGGATCCCACAATCCGATGGCGACAAACCGACGCCGATCATCAAAGATGACCGCGAGATCTCCGATCTTGCCGTCATGGCTGACCGAACGAATCGAACCGTCATAGAGCCAGGGACTTCCACCACGAATCTGGCGTTGGGCATCCCGAGAGACCCGAACGGCAAGGCGCCGGTCCGAACGTGCAGCCGCCAGATCGGTCAGATGGCGACGAGGATCGCTCACCCTCCAAATCCGATGCGGCGACCACCATCGGCAGCGCCGAGTTCGACATAGGCGATCTTGGCTGCCGGCACCGCCACTTCACGGCCGCGGCGGTCGATGATCCACAACACATCGATCGCCCCGCTCAGGGCGGCTTCAAGACGTGACTTCACCTCGTCACGCTGGTCGTCGTCGATCTCCAGATCGATCTCACGAGGGGCTTCGAGTACTCCGATACGCAGATCCACCATCAAGAAGGTACCCGCCAAGCGATCGGTCGAGAACGTGGTGCCCTGATCCCGCCGAGCTCCGATCTACTAGCGTGACCGCAATGAAGGCAGCCAGTCGAGCGATCGCCGCCCACCAAGAACGTTGGGGACAGCCTGACATCGTGGCTCGTGCCCCTGGACGGGTCAACCTGATCGGAGATCACACCGATTACAACGACGGATTCACCCTCCCCATGGCGCTCCCCTTCGACACCGTGATCGCCCTCTCCACCACCGACAGTGACCAGCGCAGCGGACCGGTCACCATCGAGTCGGAAGGGTTTGGCGCCGCCACCATCGATCCCACCACGATTCCGGGCGACACCCCAGCCTGGGCGATCCATCTCGCTGGAGTGGTGTCGATCCTCACCGACCTGGGGATCGATAGCGGCGGTTGGTCAGCCACCATCGCTACCGACATTCCCACCGGCGCGTCGCTGTCATCATCGGCAGCTCTTGAGGTGGCCGCCATCACCGCCCTCCTCCACCGGGCCAACCGCTCGTGGTCGCCCTTAGGGATCGCACGCGCTGGCCAGCGGGTGGAGAACGAGATCGTCGGCCTGCCCAGCGGGATCATGGACCAGTTCATCTCGGCTGGAGCCATCGCTGGTCACGCGTCCTTGATGGACTGTCGAGCACTCACCCTGACCCCTACCCCACTTCCCGAGGGAGTCGCGATCGCGATCGCCGATACTGGGACTCGACGGGTGCTGGCTGACGCTGCCTACGCCGACCGGCGTCGCAGCTGCGAACAGGCAGCCTCGGATATCGGAGTGGACGCCTTACGAGATGCCACCCTCGATGACCTCGAGGTGATCAGCGATGTCACCGATCGCCGACGCGCCCGCCATGTAATCACCGAAAACACTCGCACTCTTGCGGCAGCTGAGGCGATGACTCGCGGTGACGCCGCGGGACTGGGACAACTCATGACCGCCAGCCATCTCAGCCTGCGCGATGACTATGAGGTGTCGGGTCCTGGCCTTGACGCGATCGTCGAAGCCAGTCTGGCTGCCCCGGGATGCTTGGGAGCACGTATGACCGGTGGAGGTTTTGCTGGATGTGCTGTCGCCCTCGTCGACACCTCCCAGGTCGATGGGTTTAGCGATGCAGTGACCTCGTCATATCGCTATGACGGACACGAAGCCCGAATCTGGATCTGCGAACCCTCAGCCGGTGCTGGAATCATCGCGGATTGAGATCACCCGATACCCAAACGAGTATCGCCCCGGCTCGATCCGGTACTGATCGCCAACGTCGGGCCCGCAACTGGCTGTCCCCACCCCCCGATGGGCAACATCGAGATGGACGATGAGTTCATCACGTGATTCCAGATCCGACTGGTGAGCTGCAGCGAGCAGATCCTCATCGCGATACCGGGTCACCGACATATGCAGGGAGTTGTCGACCGCTTCGATCCGAATGACCTCGTCGCTGTCAGCGCCGAGGAGTTCTAACCATCGACACTCGGTTCGCAGCCCAAACTCTTGGGGTACGAGATAGGGCAGATCATCGAGATCGCGTTCCCAGATTCCCATCAGAGCACTGCAACATCGGTCGGGATAATTTTCATGGGGACCACGGCCAAACCATCGCATCGATGTCCACTTGGCTGGCAGTGAGAACCGGACGCCGACCCGACCCACCTCAGCCAGCTCTGATGGAATCATCACCGAGTGGCGATGAACGCTCTCATCATCGATCAGGTAGTCGTGATCGACCAAGCTGTCAGCTGGACGATCAAGAATCTGGGCTGCCTGCCACCCAGCCAAGACCTGTCCTCCAACCCCAAGCGCCTCGGCCAACTCCGGCATCAATTTGAATCCATCATTGTCAACCGGCGCCCGCCAGATCATCAATTCAGGAGCGATCGGCACCGGCATCCCGTCAGCCATCGCTACAGAACCATTCGGATCACCGATCACCACCTGATCCCAGGCCACGAGATGCCCAGCGCTGGCATACCAGGTGTCACGACGAGTCAACCAACGAATGGTCAGCCAGCCATCAGCTGGGAGTTCAGCCCCGACAAGATCGGAGATCGACACCACCGCCGACTCGCGCCCCTTCAACGATGGTGGTCGCCACCGCCAAGTCCGCACGACCTCGCCGGTTCGATCGAGGAGCTCACATCGAGCGGTCAACCACGAGAGGTCACTGAACGACTGCCGGTTTGCGATCTCGACCTCACCGTCGCCCCGATCATGGAGGGCAACCGGGCGATACACCCACGCCAGCTCACGAGCGCCCGGATGAGGAACCAACTCAGCCGACATGATCCCGTCGGCAACAAAGTTGCCATCATGGGGCGTATCGCCGAATTGACCGCCATAGGCCAGTCGGCTCGATCCATCGGGCTCGATCTGACGCAACCCGTGGTCTTTCCACTCCCACACAAATCCACCCTGCAACCCTGGGGTCGAATCGAAGGCATCCCAGTAGTCGGCCAGCGACCCATTGCTATTGCCCATCGCATGGCTGTATTCGCACATGATGAGGGGTCGATCCCCCTCACCCGACTGGCCATAGGCGACGATTTCGTCGATGGTGGAGTACATCGGGCACACGATGTCGGTTGACATCCGAGCACCATCGACCCATCCGTGGTCGCGTATCCCATCTTCGTAATGAAGCGGTCGGGTCGGGTCAGCGTGACGAATCCATGCGGCAAGCGCGTCGACATTGGCGCCATAGCCCGATTCGTTACCCAAACTCCACTGGATGATTGCCGGATGGTTGCGTAACCACTGCACCATCCGCGATCCGCGTTCGAGCCAGGCTGATCGATATCTCCCGTCGTGGCACAAGCTGCGGTTGTAAGCGTGGGCTTCGATATTGGCTTCAGCCACCACATAAAACCCCAGCTCATCACACTGGTCGTAGAACGACTCATCGTTGGGATAATGAGCGGTGCGGATGGCGGTGATGTTGTGTTGCCGCATAGCGATCAAATCGTCCAATTGGTCATCACGGGTCACCGCCTTGCCCCGATCCGGGTGGTGGTCATGACGGTTCACCCCAAAAATCCAAACTGGCTGGCCGTTCACCAGGAATTGCCGAACCGACGCGGCAAAGCCGGTGAAGAGATAGGGAATCCGATGCTGAGCATCAACCGGGGCGGTCAGCGATGAACCGATCTTGCGACCGGTCGGGTCACGCGTCGTGACCTTGATCGACCATCCCGGCTCCGTCGGGCCACCGAAATCGACCGCCGCGGTGACCTCGATAGTTCCAGTCTCAGCCTCAGGATCGTAATCGGTGGTGATCGGCAGATCAGCCAAACATGTCATCGGACGCGACTCGATCCACACCGAACGATGCAAACCACCCATCCACCACTGGTCTTGGTCTTCGAGATAGGACTGGGCCGAATACTTGACCACCACGATCGCCAGCTCGTTCCATCCCCCGACCAAGGCATCGGTCAGGTCGTATTCACTCGGCAAGCGACTATCGGTGCCATACCCCACGGCCTTACCATTGAGATAGACCAGATGGACGCTCTCCGCTCCGCCCACATGAAGGATGGTCCGGCCCGACCTCCATGCGGCTGGAATCCGAAACCGCTTTCGATAGACCCCGGTGGGGTTGCGTTCAGGAAGGCTCGGCGGCGGACCCTCGAAGGGCATCTGGATATTGGTGTAGTGGGGTGGATCATGAAATGCTCCGAGGTCCTGCATCGTCCAGTTGCCCGGAACCGACACCTCGCTTGACTGTCGATCATCGCCGGTCAATGCTGACACCGGGACTCGATCAGGCGACTCAAACATCTCCAACCGCCACCTGCCGTCCAGGCTGCGACGATCTAGCCCGTTCAAGGGAACATGGAGGGGAAGGCGATGAACGCCAACCACGCAAGGATCGGTCCACGGTCGCAGGGGACCGAACTGGGGCAACATCACGACCTCCTAGGCAAGTTCCCGGAGACGAGCTGCGACGTCTTCGGGAATAACCGGGTTGAAGTATTCGTCGCTTGCCACCTCAGCAGCGGCGATAAAGCGGGCCACTCCAGCGCTCCTCCACGGAGAAACGATCTCGATGCTGAACCAGGCAGCATCGATTGCTGGATCGACACCAGCTGGAATGGTGGGACGCTGATTGAGCCACATCATGTAGGGCAAGGGGCGATCAAAATAGCGGTCGAGGCGCGCCAAGATGTCGATCAAGACCTCAGCCAGACGACGACGACCGCGATCATCGAGAGCAACAAGATCAGGAACCGGTTCAGTCGGGGCAATCTCCACAGCGAGCGGAAACATCGGAGCATGGGGGACCACGACCGACCATCCGTCAGCGACGATCACCCGACGCTCGAGCGATTCCAGGTCGGGACGCCAGCGGGAAGCGAGACGGCGCATTTGGCGAGCTGGGACATGGTCATAGGCATAGATCTGTCCGTGGGGGTGGGCGATCGTGGCCCCGACTTCCGGCCCACGATTCTCGAACACCAAGACATAGTCCACATCATCACGGGCCCCCAGCGCTGAGGTGCGTTCGGTCCACAGATCGATGACCTCAACCGCCCCATCGACTCCCAGATCAGGGAAGGTGGCGTCATGGGCGGAGGTATAGAGCACCACTTCACATCGATCGTTGGGCATTGCTGGCCATCGGTTGGGGAATGCTTTCACGGTGTAGGGTTCGGGGGCTTCCCGGCCACCGACGCAAAACGGGCATCCGGTTGACGGAAGATTGGGCCGTTTCTGTCGCGAGCCAACCACATGAACCCGCGTTGCGGTGAACGGGTCTGTGCGCATCTCATGCATCAGTGCACCTCTCGGTGGGATTGGTCATGAAAACACCTCATCGTCACCGAGCGAACGATGACATCGGGAAGCACTAGGGCGCCTCCCGATACAAAGGTTCATCATCGAAAAGTCGGTCCGACGTGACGATCAGGTGGCCGACCCGGTCACGCAAGACCATTCGCGCCTCATCGGTGATCCCATCATCGGTGATACAGATATCGGCTTGGTGAAGTGGAACGATCGTACTCAATCCGGTGATCCCCCATTTGGTGTGGTCAGCCAAGACCACCAATTGGTCAGCCCCCTCAATAAAGGCTCGATTGGTCGCTGCCTCAAGAAGATTCGGCGTGGTGAAGCCAGCGGTCTCGTGGATGCCATGAACCCCCATCATCACTACATCGAGATGGAAATTGCGTAGAGCCGACACCGCTACCGGACCAACCAGAGCATCCGATGGGGTCCGCTCTCCCCCGACCAGGATGACCGATCGATCCTCACGAGGCACAGCATGAAACACATCAGCGGCCGGGATGCTATTGGTGACCACCGTGAGATGGGGAACTGCCACCAGTTCGCTGGCGAGGCGAACCGTCGTTGTACCGGCCGTCAAACCGATCGCCAAACCTGATCCAACCAAGACCGCTGCCGACCGAGCGATAGCCACCTTCTCGGCGTGATTACGCGAGGCTTTGACGGCGAACCCCGGTTCATCGGTACTGCGCTGATAATTCGCGGTCGCTCCGCCATGCACCTTGATCACTAAGCCACTGTCGTCAAGGTGCTCGAGATCACGCCGAACGGTCATCGCGCTGACATCAAGACGTTCAGCGAGTTCGTTGACCCTCACGCTGCCTGCTCGCCGGATCTCGCTCAGAATGAACTCGTGTCGTTGCCGAGCCAGCGACGGGCGTCCTCGTTTTGCCACACCGCGAGCTTGGCGCGTCATCGCCAGAGTGTCAACATAATCGAACATATTTACGACCAACCCGCTCCGAAACTGGACATATCACACAAATTTCTGTTCGAATGCAACCCCAATCGAACGGTTCAGCTTGACGATCACCCAAGAACGTGGAAAGGTCAAGACTGGTATCCACTACTGAACCGCACTGGTTCAGATTCATACACTCCTGAGGGGGAGACATGACTGGTCAGCCCGAACGTTCGCCAAGCCCATCTGAGGTCGGCTTCGCACTCAACCGCCGCACCTTCCTGTTGGCGAGCGCCGCTGCTGGCGGTGCTGTCGTCCTCGGCGCCTGCGGTGGCGATGATGACAAGCCAGCTTCAACCACTGCTGCTGCTGGCGAGACCGACTCGTCATCGGAAGAGATGAGCGATCTCGGCGAAGTCACCTTCGGATCCAACTACAGCGACCCCAAACAGGTTGAAGCAATCGCTGCTGCAGTCGGCACCACCGGACTTGATGTCAAGATCAATACGGTTGATCACAACTCCTACCAAGAGAATTTCAACACCTATATCCAGCAGCCCGATGACGTCTTGTGCTGGTTTGCTGGCTACCGCATGCGAGCCTTCGCCGGCAAGGGCGTCGTCGGCGATCTCAGCGATGTGTGGGGCGAGATCGAGGGGATGAGCGAGGGCTTCAAGAATGCTTCAACCGCTCTTGATGGCAAGCAGTACTTCGTGCCGTTCTACTTCTATCCGTGGGCCGTTCACTATCGCAAGAGTCTCTTCGAGGAAAAGGGCTACGAAGTTCCCACCACCTGGGACGAGCTGATGGCCCTGGCCGCCAAGATGGAATCGGACGGGATCATCCCCTTCGCCGCGGCCAACGATGGTGGCTGGCCCCAGATGGGCATGTTCGACATGATCAATATGCGCACCAATGGGTATGACTTCCACGTCTCCCTGATGGGCGGTAAGGAATCCTGGACCGATGAGCGGGTGGCCAAGGTGTTTGAGCACTGGACCGAGCTCCTGCCCTACTACCAGCCCGATGTCAATGGCCGAACCTGGCAGGATGCGGCCACCGCGCTCGGCAATAAGGAAGTGGGAATGTTCCTCCTTGGAACCTTCATCACCAGCAACTTCGACAATGAGACGCAGGCGGACATCATCGATGACATCACCTTCTTCTCGTTCCCGGAGATCGATCCAGCCTACGGCCAGGACGCTGTCGAAGCCCCGATCGATGGGTTCATGATGGCTAAGAGCCCAAAGAACGAAGCCGGTGCGAAGGCCCTCCTCGGCGGCATGGCCAAGGCTGCAGCGATCGATGCCTTCATCGCCATCGATCCATCGGTCGTCGCTGCTAGCGCCGATGCGGATACATCCGGTTATAACCCCCTCCAGCAGAAGTCGGCTGAACTGGTCGGCTCGGCGAAGTACATCTCCCAATTCCTTGACCGTGACACCGACCCGGATTTCGCGTCCAATGTGGTCGGCAAGGGATTGCAGGACTTCCTCTCCGACCCATCGAACGTCGCTACGGTCATGCAGACCATCGAGGAACAGAAGCAGACCTACACCTTCGAGTGATAGCGATCCAATGAGTGAGATGACGCATACGACGGCGCCCCCAAGGGGGCGCCGTCGGCGCCTTCGAGGGACCGACCGGCTCACCATCGCCTTGATGGTCGGCATTCCGGCCATCATCCATCTGGTCCTGGTCTGGATCCCAGCAATTCTGACCGGGATCTTGTCCTTCATGGAATGGGACAATGTCACCCCGGTCAACACCATGAAGTGGGCGGGGTGGAACAACTACCGGATCATCTTCACTGTCTTCGACAATTTCCTGTTCCCAGCCCTGTTCAACAACCTGATCCTGATCCTGTGGCTTTTCGTCTGCACCGCGGTCGGGATCTTGCTGGCCTATCTGCTCGACAAGAACATCGCCGGAGCCCGGATCTATCAGAGCATCTACTACTTCCCGGTCGTCCTCTCCCTGGCCGTGGTTGGCTTCATTTGGAAGTCGGTCATGTTCTCACGAGAGTCGGGACTTCTCAATATCTTGTGGCCTGGTGATCCCGTTGACTTCGTCGGCGACCAGACCAAGCTCTTCGAGATCAACTTGCCGTGGTTTGATTTCCCTCTCGGCCTGTCCCGCAACTTTGCTGCTCTACTCATCGCGATGGCCTGGCGCCATATCGGCTACATCATGGTGCTCTACCTGGCCGGCCTCAAGAGTGTCGACCCAACCCTCAAAGAAGCTGCCGCCATCGATGGAGCATCCGAAGCCCAAACCTTCCGCCGGGTGGTCTTCCCGATCCTGAAGCCGATCAATGTGATCGTGTCGGTGATCACCATCATCGAAGCCCTCCGGGCCTATGACATCGTGGCCGCCCTCAGCGAGCCTCGCGGCACCGAGGTGATGGGAACCTTGGTCACCCGCAGTCTGACCGGTGAAGGCGGCGGCCGCGTCGGGATCGGCTCGGCCTACGGGATGGTCCTCTTCGTCTTATGTATCGGCTTCATCATCTGGTACGTGATCAATAACTTCCGGGAGAACGACCTATGAGGTCGCAGTGCACATCCGATGAGGTGACATCATGACGATGGCCGGTGTTACCACTCGACGCAGTTCACGCGTTGCCCTGATCACCTTCCTCACCGCGATCGCTGTGGTGTGGCTGGTCCCCTTGGTGGCTGCCCTGGTGTCATCGTTCCGCTTTTTCGAAGATGACACCCAGGTCAACGGGGTGTTCTCATGGCCTCGCACCCTGACCCTCGAGAATTACCGCGAGGCCTGGAGTGTTGGAGACATCTGGGGCCACTTCGGCAAAACCCTCTTCATCGTGATCCCAGCCCTAATCCTCACCCTGTGGTTCGCGTCCATGGTCGGCTACGCCGCCACCCGCTATTCGTGGCGGTTCAATGTGACGGTCCTCGTCTTCTTCACCGCTGGGAATCTGATGCCCCAACAGGTCATCTTCCAGCCCTTGTTCCGCATCTATAAGTGGATTCCGCTCCCCGACTGGCTCAGCGATACCGATACCGGTTCCCTCCTCGGCACCAAGATCGCTGTGATCCTGATCCATATCGCCTACCAGTCCGGGTTCTGCACCTTCGTGTTCTCCAATTACATGAAGACCCTGCCCAAGGAGCTCGGTGAAGCGGCCCGGGTCGATGGAGCCAGTGTCTGGCGCCAGTACTGGCAGATCATCATGCCTCTCAGTCGCCCGGTCTTCGCTGCCTTGGCCACCTTGGAGTTCACCTGGCTCTACAACGACTTCTTCTGGGGCCAAGTCCTGCTCAACCAGGGTGCCGAGCGGCCGATCACTTCGTCGATCTCGGTCCTCAATGGCCAGTACGCCAGCAATTACAACCTGATCGCTGCTGCCTCGCTCATGATCGCCTTGCCGAGCTTGGCGGTCTATATCGCCCTCCAGAAGCAGTTCATTTCTGGACTTACCCTGGGTTCAACCAAGTAGACCAGGGGGTGGGCCATCCAGCCCAGCGGTAGAGGTGAGACAAAGGACGGAGCATGATCGAGTTGGCAGCGCCCGGGATGAGCGTGGTAGTCGATGTCACCACCGGGGCACCGACCATCGTCTATTGGGGCTCCGATATCGGTTCGGGCGATATCGAGGCCCTGTCTCGAGCCCACGAACGCCCGATCGCCGCGGCCTCCCCCGATGTGGTCGCTCCGATGAGCATGGTTCCCGAACATGGCTCGGGATATCCCGGCCGCCCCGGACTCAGTGTGCACCGAGCAGGAGGAACCCACTGGTCGCCTCGCTTCGCGCCAACCGATCACCATCGTGACCACAACCGGCTCATCGTCAACGCGATCGATCACACCGCCCAGATCGGGCTGACGACCACGATCGACCTCGATCACTGCCTTGTCGCCACCGTGACGGTGACCAACCTGAGCGAGCGCGATCACCTCATCGTCGACCGCGTGTCGATCACCCTGCCAGTGCCCCAATATGCGAGTGAGCTCGGCACCTTCACCGGTAGATGGACGCGCGAGTTCCATCCAGAACGTCGACCGTGGAACCAGGGCACCCATCTGATCGAAAACCGTCACGGCCGCACCTCACACGAGTATCCATCCCTGATCTTTGCCGGGCAGGCCGGCTACGGCGAATGGCACGGCAATGTCTGGGGCGCCCACCTTGCCTGGAGCGGTAACCACATCTTGGTGGCCGAACGGCTCCCCGATGGCCGGCGCTGCCTCCAGCTCGGCGAACTGCTCCACCCCAGCGAGCTGTGCCTTGGCCCCGGTGAGTCCACCACAACACCGGAAGTGATCGCCACCCACTCGTCCGATGGGCTCACACCGGCTACCCAGCGCTTTCATCGCCACCTCCGAGCCCGACCGAGCCATCCCCACCGTCCTCGCCCAATCACCCTCAACACGTGGGAAGCGGTCTATTTCGACCACGATCTCGAGGTGCTTACCGCGTTGGCCGACCGAGCCGCAGCGATCGGCATCGAGCGGTTTGTCCTCGATGATGGATGGTTTGGATCGCGCCGAGACGACACCTCGGGCCTCGGCGACTGGACGGTCTCTCCCGATGCCCATCCCCTGGGGCTCACACCCCTCATCGATCACGTGACCGACTGCGGCATGGAGTTCGGCCTCTGGATCGAACCCGAGATGATCAATCCCGAGAGCGATCTCTACCGAGCCCACCCTGACTGGGTCTTGGCTGCGCCAGGATATGAGCCTCCCCTCGCTCGCAACCAACTGGTTCTCGATCTCGGTCGACCTGAAACCTTTGATCATGTGTTCAGCCAGATTGATGCCATCTTGCGCGACCACGACATCAGCTATGTCAAGTGGGACATGAACCGGGACCATATCGCTGCCAGCGGATCCAACGGGGCAGCGGGAACCCACCGCCAAACCCTGGCTGTCTATCGACTGATCGATGAGTTGCGAAATCGCCATCCCGGTGTTGAGTTCGAATCGTGTTCATCGGGAGGGGCCCGTATCGACTTTGAGATGCTCCGCCGCACCGAGCGGGTATGGACCAGTGATTCCAACGATGCCCACGATCGTCAACTGATCCAGCGGGGTGCTTCGATGTTGATCCCACCCGAAGTGATGGGAGCCCACATCGGCCCCGACCGATCCCACACCACCTCTCGCCGCCACGATCTCGGGTTCCGAGCTGCAACGGCGTTCTTCGGACATCTTGGGGTCGAGTGGAACCTCTTGACCCTGAACGAGGCCGATCTCAAGGATTTGGCCGACATCATCTCCCTCCACAAACGATTCCGTCCCCTTCTCCATCATGGCGATCTCGTCAGGTTCGACACCGACGACCACTATGTTGCCCACGGGGTCTATTCGCCGAATCGCACCGAGGGCTTGGTCAGCTTCGCGGTGATCGAGACCGGTCCAAGCCTGATTCCCCCGCCACTGCGGCTCCCAGGGCTCGACGACATGGTGTACCGGATCGACCATCTCCCGATTCCGGGATGGCGACTCGGACCAGCCACGACTCATCCCGGATGGTTCGCCACAGGAATCGAGATGACCGGTCGACAGCTGGCGTGTCACGGTCTCCAACTCCCGGTGATGCATCCCGATACTGCGGTTATCCTCCATCTGTCAGCGCTCGACGTCCCCCACCTCACGAACCATGACTGATCAAGATCCCAGACGATGGGTTGGACGACCCCGCCCGTTGGGAGCCACCCCCACCGAGAACGGGGTCAACTTCAGCCTCTATTCGAGCGTCGCTGAAGGCGTTGAACTGTGCTTGATCGGCGATGATCCCCACGATGAGGTACGGGTTGAACTGATCGAGGTCGACGGCCATATCTGGCACGTCCACCTGCCCGATGTCGCCATCGGCCAGCGCTACGGCTGGCGAGTCCACGGGCCTTGGGAGCCCGACCAGGGCTTGGTGTGCAACCCAGCCAAACTCCTCATCGATCCCTACGCCCGCCAGATCGATGGCCATCTCGACTGGAACCCAGCCTGTTTCGGCTACGACTTCACCGATCCCAGCCAACCCAACACCGAGAACTCCGCTCCCCACGTTCCCCTCTCGGTGGTCGCCGACACCAGCTTTGATTGGAGCGGCGATCGGCGACCCAACGTGGAGATGCACCGATCGGTGATCTATGAAACCCACGTCCGGGGGATGACCATGACCCATCCCGGCATCCCCGACGAG
>PDSL01000053.1 GCA_002748455.1 Ilumatobacter coccineus | reverse complement strand
CGTGTCTCGACCATTGATCGTATGGACCATTGTGGTCGCTGGGGGAAGCGGAACCCGTTTTGGTCGACCAAAACAGTACGAATTGATCGGTGATGAACGCGTTCTTGACCGATCGGTGAGGGTGGCATCGTCGGTGAGCGATGGGGTGGTGATCGTCGTCCCGGCAGCCGACGCCGATCGCGAGGGCGGTGTGGCCGGTGGATCAACCCGTTCCGACAGTGTGAGGGCTGGATTGGCGGCGGTGCCCGGCGAGGCTGACGTGATCTGTGTCCACGATGCTGCTCGGCCCTTTGCCAGCGGTGAGCTCTTCGATCGGGTGATCGCTGCTGTGGCCGATGGCGCCGCTGGAGCGGTGCCCGGCATCCCGGTTGCCGACACGATCAAGGTGGTTGACGCCAACGGCACGGTGGTCGATACCCCGGCCCGATCCCAACTGGTCGCCGTCCAAACCCCTCAGGCTTTTCGAGCTTCGACCTTGAGGGCAGTGCATGCCAGCGGTGGCGATGCGACCGACGATGCCGGTCTGGTCGAAGCGGCTGGCGAACCGGTGGTGGTGGTGGCCGGTGAAGCTGGCAACCGTAAGATCACCCACCCGGATGATCTCTGTTGGGCTCGCGATCAGGTCGCTGCTGAGCAGATCAGCGAGCGTGATGAGGAAGGGATGTGACGATGTTTCGCGTTGGTCAAGGTGTCGATATCCACCGGTTCAGTGATGACCCCGATCGGGTCTTGATCCTCGGTGGATGTGTCTTTGATGGCGAGCAGGGCTTGGTCGGCCATAGCGATGCCGATGTTCCCGCTCATGCCGCCGCCGATGCCCTGCTTGGGGCAGCCGGTCTGGGTGATCTGGGGTCGCATTTTCCCGATACCGATGAACGCTGGCGAGGGGCGGACTCCTTGGAGCTGTTGAGGATCGCTGCCACCGAGGTGCGCGAGGCTGGCTGGGAGATTGGCAATATCGATATCAAGGTGATCTGTGAACGGCCCCATCTGGCGTCGCGTCGGGTCGAGATGGAAGCCCATCTGTCGGCCGCGGCCGGCGCGTCGGTCACCGTGTCGGGTCGTCGGGCTGAGAAGTTGGGAGCGTTGGGAGCCGGTGAGGGCATTGCTGCCCTGGCGGTCACGGTGATCTGGAAGGACAGGACATGAGTCGACGTCAACCACCACGACGAGGAGGCCGGCCAGCTGGCGGTCGCCGATCGGGCCCACCACGAAGCCGAGGAGCCGGCCGCACCGGTCAGGTGCGTTCCGGCGGGTCATCGCGACGGTCGTCGGGTTCAGGTGATCTGGGCGGCAAGCAGATCGAGGGTCGCCAAGCGGTCAGAGAGCTCTTGCTGGCCCAACGGCGGCGGGTACACGAGATCTGGATCTCGGGTGAGTTGGAAGGCGATGACGGAGTGGCCGACATCGTGGCGATCGCCGCGGCCAACCGAGTGCCCATCAATTATGTGGCTCGTTCCACCCTTGAATCAGCTGCTCGCAGTGAAGCCCCCCAAGGGGTGCTGGCTCACGCTGGCGCCCTTCCGGCGGTGGACTTTGATCACTGTGTTGCCCCAAGGCCGGGGAAGGCTCCCTTCATCGTCGCTGTCGATGGGGTCACCGATCCTGGCAATTTGGGAGCGATCGTCAGGAGCTGTGACGGAGCCGGGGTTGATGCCATCGTCTTGCCTCGGCATCGGGCGGTCCACGTGACGCCCACCGTGGCCAAGGCATCGGCAGGAGCGATCGAATATGTCCCGATCACCGTGGTGTCGGGCCTGCCCAACGCCCTCAAACGGATGCGCGATGCCGGGATCTGGGTGATCGGATTCGATGATGCTGCCGACCGTCAACTCTTTGATATCGGTGATCTGGCTACCGAGGGTGTGTGCCTGGTGGTCGGCGCCGAAGGGGCCGGCTTGTCTCGGTTGGTGCGCGAGCGCTGCGACATGATCGTGTCGATTCCCATGCTCGGTCGGGTGAGCTCGCTCAATGTGTCGGCAGCAACCGCCTTGGCGACCTACGAGATCGCTCGCTATCGCCGTCCATCGTCCTAACCCCAGCACCCCGGTGGAGACCGGAGTGCGCGTGGGTTGGTGAGAGCCGGGTGCGAGAATCGAACTCGCGACAACCGCATTACAAGTGCGGTGCTCTACCAACTGAGCTAACCCGGCGCGACGGTTCAGTCTATGGCGCTGTCGACGGGTATCGATGTCGAATGGTCAGCGTGTGACGAGACCAGCACTCAGGCTGGGGACGGATTCTGGCCGTAGACCCACACCGCCGTGCTGAACGGCAAGACCTCGTCGTTCCAGATCCAATCCATCGCATCCACACTGATCCGGACACAACCGTGTGAAGCCGGACGGGCGGGGATGTGTCGCGATCCGTGGATCGCCACCCCACCATCGAAATACTTGGGGCGGTACATCTCGCCAAGATCGCCCTCCCACCAGCCGTCAGAACGCTGGTTGAAAATCTTGAACAGACCATTGGGAGTGACCGCATCACCATTGAGCATCTCGCCGGTGTTCTGGTTGAGCTCCTGATAGGGCACTTCGGAACCGGTGGAGACATTGAGGGTCCACACCGCCACCCCATCGTGGACGATGAACATGACCTGCTTTTCTTTGTCGATCTCGGCCAGATCACCATGGTCGGCTCGACCGTGGGGACGTTCGCTCACCGTGTTGAGCGCGTCGACGGTGTTCTGGCCCAAATCACCATCGGCGGCGAGCCCGTAGTACTTCTGGAAGGCCATCACCGCTTGGCGAGTGGTGTGGTCGTCGGAACCGTCCGCTGCTGCCAGCCAGAAACCCAGTTCGAGCAGGCGCTCTTGAGCTGAGCGAATGGCGGCCCGGTCTCCTCGGGCGATCGCGTCGACATCGAGGGGGAGTGAGGGTGCCGGGACGGTCTCCATCGGGGGGAGATCGGGCAGGGTCACCAGCGGAGTGGTCGTCGTGGTCGTCGTCGAGGAGGTGGTGGTCGTCGTCGAGGAGACGCTGGTCGCGCTCTCAGCACTATCAGTCGAGGTGCAGGAGGTGATGGCCATGGTGGTCAAAACGATGGCGACAACACTCTTCATACCGGTAGCCCAATCATAGGGTTGTTGGGCGCCTGTCGCCTCCCTACTCAGCGGTATTGATCCTGATCGTGTCAGATATTGGCCGGACTTGGACGGTGATGGGCCGGTGATCCTGACGCGATGCTCACGCGATCGGTAGCGTAGGGCGGGAATGGTCACACGAAAAATCGTTGGAATTGGGGCATGTGTCCTGGCGATCTTGGGCACTGCCTGTTCGTCCGATAGTGGTGAGTCGGCAGTCACCACTGTTGGCTCAACGGTGGTGACGACCACCTCATCGACCACCACGACAACGACCACCCTTCCTCTGGTGGTCGATGGAGCGACCGTGGTGGTGGTGAACGCCAGCGATGTGGCTGGTTCGGCGACCCAACTCACCGATCGATTGGAAGCTCTCGGCTATTCGGTGGTCCCGCCGATGAATCGGGCGCTCACCATCGACCGTCTCGACACCACCCAAATCTTGGTGGCCCGCGATGATGAGGCTGCTGTTGAGGTGGCCAAATCGGTGATCGAGCTGCTCGGTCTGACCGGCTCACCGATCTATGAGACCGGCGTTCCGGCCCCAACCCGCTATGGATGGAATCGCGGGGCGACCGTCTTCATCATGCTGGGCGTCGATCGGGCTGGATCGAGCATCCCCTACTCGCCCTGATCTGGGACGGTGAACGGTTGAGCTAGGAGGCGACCAGCTCTCGAACCCTGGCCAGCAAGACATCGATACCGGGATGGTTCATTCCGCCTTCGGGCAAGATGAGATCGGCGTGGCGTTTGCTCGGCTCGATGAACTGTTCGTGGGCTGGCCGCACGGTGTCCAGGTACTGGCTCAGAATGCTCTCTGGGGTGCGTCCCCGTTCGGCGACATCTCGACGTAGACGTCGAATGATGCGAATGTCGGCTGGGGTATCGACAAAGACCTTGAGATCAAAGCGGGAGCGGAGCTGTTGTTCCCAGAGCACGAGGATGCCTTCGACGATGACCACCCGGGATGGTCTGACCAGCTCACATTCGGATGACCGATTGTGGATCGTGTAGTCGTAGATCGGCACCTCGATGGTTGCTCCAGCGGCGATCGCTGCCAGATGGTCGTTGAGGAGGGCCCAGTCGAAGGCATCAGGATGGTCGTAATTGGCTTGGGCACGAACTTCGACCGGTTCATGGTCCCGTTCGATGTAGTACGAGTCAAGCTTCATGACCGCCACTTCGCCCTCGCCAAAGGCGCTGGCGAGACGGTCGGCAATGGTGGTTTTCCCGGAGTTGGAACCACCGGCAACGCCGATCATGAAGGGGGGAGACGGTCGCTGAGTCGAATCGAGATCCACGGACGCCACCCTAGGAGACCGGTTGCCATCAGGGAAAGACCTCGGATCGGTTGTCTTGTGGCAACCCCGGTGTGGTGGTCGGGTTTTGGGTCATGCTCCCTTCCATCGGTGTCAGCCGACTACGATGCGGTCATAATCGATGTCTGTTTCGCGATGACACAGCATTCTTGATGAACGCACACGGAGGCTTCTCCTCATGAAGGACCAATACGACGCATCGGGCCCACTTTCTCGCCGGGCCGCCCCGGTGGCAACGAGCGGTATCGCTGGTGGCACGGTGGCGATCGTTCTTGCAGTGGTTGCAGTGCTGGCAGGATTCTTGGTCTTGCGGTCCTTGAGTGGTGGTGGTGCCAATAGTGCCGATTTCCCCAACGCGATCTCGAATGCCGAGGCTCAAGCTCGCACCAGCGTTGACCCATCAGCGACGACCGCTCCGTCATCGGTGATGACCACCCCGCCGACAACAGCACCCCAGATGGTGACCGCCGGCGCCACCGTGATCGTGGTCAACGCCAACAGCCAAGCTGGAACGGCCGGCAAGATGTCGAGCGGGTTGGCGTCAGCCGGGTTCACGATGGCCAAGCCCACCGATGCTGCTGCATCGATCGGCCGTCAGCCGGTGACCAAGGTGATCTACGATCCCTCCAACGCCGTCGCCCAATCGGTCGCCGAGTCGGTGGCCAGGAGTCTGGGTGGTGTGAAGGTCGAACAATTGGTCGGCACGCCGCCCACCAAGGACGGCAAGATGGGCGGGGCCCACGTCTTGGTCCTTCTCGGTGTTGATCTGGCGGGCAAACGGCCTGCTGATCTGACCCCAGCACCCTTGCCGACCGCTCCACCGGTGGCATCGACACCAACACCGTCGTCGGTGGCATCGTCGGCCAGCACGCCGACAGGCTGATTCGTCTCAACTGACCATCTTGAGGTGAGGCCCCTCGGTGAGGGGCCTCATGTCATTTTTCGTAGGCGCTCAAGAGGTCGATGGCCGCCTTTTCGATGCACCACAGGGGCTCGTTCCACGATCGGTCGTTGCCAAACATCTCGACCAGGGACCGATAGTTGATGCGATCCGTCACATCGTCGTCGGCGATGCCGACGATGGCAGCGATATCGACACCATGCTCGGCAGCCAGCTGGGCAACACCGCCCACGACCTTGCCGCGGAAACTCTGGGCATCCAGATGGCCTTCGCCGGTGATCACCAGATCGGCTCCATCGATGACATCGATCAGGTCGAGTTCGTCGGCGACGAGATCGAATCCTCCCACGAGTCGGGCGCCCAGTGCGGCCAGGCCTCCAGCGAGGCCACCAGCGGCGCCACCACCTTCGAGGTCGGCGATATCGATGCCCAGTTCGTCGCGATAGCGATCGACGAGCTGTTCGAGCCGTCGAGTGAGCATCTCAACCTGGGCGGGCGTCGCCCCTTTCTGAGGTCCGAACACTCGGGCAGCATCGGTGAACCGGGTGGTCACATCACAGGCCACGATCACCTCAACTCCGGCAAGGCGATGGGGTGAGCCGAGAGCTTGGTAGGCGCCAAGCCCGCCGTCGCTGGTTGCCGATCCACCCAGTCCGACGATGATGCGCTTGGCGCCCAGGGTGACCGCTTGGTCGATCAGCTCGCCAGTACCGGCAGTGGTCGCTTCCATCGGATCGTTAGCGTCGGCACCGCCAACGAGATCAAGGCCACTGGCAAGGGCCATCTCGATCACCGCGGTGCCTTTCGAGAGACGCCATGGAGCCACCACCGGCGTTCGCAAGGGACCGGTGATCTTCGACGATCGATTCGCTCCACCGAGCGCGTCCAAGAGCCCTTCACCACCATCGGCGACCGGAACTTCGACACAGTCGTGACCCCGCTCCCAGCAGGCATGACCGATGGCGGCAGCGACCTCAGCAGCGGTGGCGCTTCCCCGGAATTTGTCGACAGCGGCGACGATTCTCACGTGGCGCAACCTAGCGCCCTTGTGGGTGGTCATGCATGTTTCGGCCGTACGGATCGGTGATCGGCCCAAGTGTCGGGGGAAGCGATCGCTCTATGGTGAGATGATGATCGCCTTGGCCACTTGTCTGGCAGTCCAACACGCTGACCCCGATCTTGCGCTCTTGTTGGCTGAGATGGACGATGCCGAGGTGGTGGCGTGGGACGATCCCACCGTCGAGTGGTCTCGGTTCGACAAGGTGATCATCCGATCGACATGGAATGCCCATCTCGATCGGGACCGGTTTGTGGCTTGGTGTCGCCAGGTCGATCGAGTCAGCGAGCTGTGGAATCCGCCTGATCTGGTCGAGTGGAATACCGACAAGCGTTATCTTCTCGACCTTGCTGCTCATGGCATCCCGATTGTGCCGACGCGGTTTGTCGCCCCTGGCGAGCACCTCGACGATCGATGCGATGGCGTCGACATCGATCTTGGCGGTGATGTGGTCGTGAAACCGACGGTGGCTGCTGGGTCATATGGGATCGGACGGTTCCAGGACGACCGCGACGGGATCATCGGTCGTGTCGACGAGATTCACCGTCAAGGCTTGACGGCGATGATCCAGGCCTATCAGTCCCAGATCGATACCCAGGCCGAAACCGGACTGGTCTATTTCGGTGGGCAGTACAGCCATTGCTTCGCCAAGTCGGCGATTCTGGCATCGGAGATCACCACCGATGAGGCTGGGCTCTACGCGGTCGAACAGATTGAGCCCCGTCAGCCCACCCGAGTCCAGCGAGAGATCGCCGATCGGGTGGTCGATGCCATCCCAGAGACCGCCTATCTGAGGATTGATCTGGTGCCGACCGACCAGGGCCCCGCGGTGCTCGAAGTTGAAGCCACCGAACCCTCGCTCTTCATCGATACCGATGACCAGGCAGCCGCTCGTGCCGCCCGCATCTGGCGGACGCTCGCTCGGCTATAGGCCGCGGGCCTCGGCACGGTCGACGGTGTCGGTAAACAAGACTCGACTGGTATTGATCTCGTTCCCTTGATCGTCAAAGTTGAAGGTGTCGAAATAGGCCTGGCGGGGATCACCGGTGGAGTTGCGCAGGCCGACTGGGCCTGAAAGCCCGTCATAGTCGATATTGAGTCCGGCTTCGTTGTCGCCGAGGCAGTCGATGAACCCGGTGCAGCGCCGTCCATCATCAGCCACCGACGGGATCGCACTGGCGATGGTGCCCGGATCGTCCGACCCGGTGACCAAGGCCGCGAGGGCGATCAGGTTGACACAGTCGACAGCGTGGGCGGTGAACAAGCCGTCGGTTTCTTCGCCGGTGGTGGCGCTGGGGGCGACTCCGGTGAGGGCTCGTCGAAATGCTGGCGAGAGATTGGCGAGGACCTGGCGTCGGGCGCGGATCGAATCATTGACCAAGACCCGTGGGCGACGAGACGACGACTGGGTTGCTTGATCGAGCGCACCCAAGAACCGGCTGCCATCATCGGCATCGCCGAGCACCACGATGACCTCCGGCTGGGCATTGGCGATCCGCGTCGCCAGGGGGACCAGGTTTTCTTCATCTCCGCTGAATCCCACCGAGGAGATCACCGCGAGCGACGACGATGTGGCTTCGCTGAGGAAGGCGCTCTTCAAGTCGCGACCGTAGGGATCATCGAGATAGGCGACAGCGATCTTGGACAAGCCGGTCTGTCGGACCAGGCGAGCCAGCATGGCCATCTGAAGCGAATCGGAGGGAACGGTACGGAAGAAGAGTCCATTGTCGGGGAAGCGGTCGAGGGCCAGCGCGGTTGCGCTTGGCGAGCAGACCACCGCTCCGTTTTCGGCATCGACCGCTTTCGACAGATGGGAGAGCGCGACCCGCGACGAGGCGGGCCCGATGATCGCATCGATCCCGTCGGTGAGGAGCTGGTCGGGGCCGAGCGCTGCTGCTTCGTCGAGGACTTCAACGCGAACTGGTTTGCCCAGAATGCCGCCGGTTTGGTTGATCTCCTCGACCGCGGTTTTGGCTGCCTCAACCATCGGATTGCCCAGGGCGGCGCCTTCGCCGGTGATCGGGAGATAGATCCCCAACGAGAGTTGACCATCGCTGGTCCGAGGTGTCGGCACGCCTTCACGATAGAAGAGATCGCGTGGAACGGGGTGACCAACTCTCGCCGATCGCTGCTGAGCTGATGGAGATCGTCGACGCGGTTGCCGCCGATTGGCTGGCCCGGATCGCCACCGAGGGTGCCCATCGAGCAGGCATCATCCTCGATGAACGCGCTCTTGCCCAGATGTCGATCTCCGGTGCTGATGATCTGACGACCGCTATGCGTCAGCTCTTGAGCACCGATGTGGATGACCAGCGAACCAATCCCTTGTCGCTCTTTCGAGCCGCGGTCACCGGGCCGACCAAACTCCTGGCATCAGCTGGCGTCCCCATCCCCCCGAGTGATCCGTTTGCCCAGCGGGCCTTTCCTGATGACCCCTATCGGTTGGGGCCGGCCACCTGGAGCGATGTCGATCAGCGCCTTCATGAACCGGGCTTGCGTTGGGGAGCATGGAAAGCGATGACAGTGATGCGCCGCCATCGCGGTGAGGATGATTCAATTTCATGATGATTCCCCGCCAAGACCGGATCGAGGTCATGTGGCAACAACGGGCTGCCGCTGCTGCCGACACCACGGTGCGGGGCCGCGAGTTTTGTCATCGGCTGTCGGCGGCGACCGATGCGTGGATGACCGAACTGGTTGCGGCAGCCACCCGTGACCTGGTCGATCTGCCTCGCTATGCCCTGGTCGCACTCGGCGGATATGGGCGGGGCGAACTCGCTCCCCAGAGCGATATCGATCTGGTGGTCATCTATGAGGGCGACCGCGACGAGATCGAACCGTTCGCATCCCGGCTCTGGTATCCGATCTGGGATCGCGGGGTGAGCCTGGGCCATGCGGTGAGAACCCTCGATGAGCAAAGCGAGCTGGCCCAGCACGACCTCGACACGGCGACCGCGCTCTTGACCGCTCGCCCGATCGCCGGTGATCCCGATCTGGGAGCAGCGGTGATCCACCTCGCTCGACGTCATTGGGATGAGCATCGCACCACTGCCTTGTCCGCCCTTCACGATCGGGTGCGTGACCGTCACGCGACCGCTGGTGAGGTGGCCTACATCCTTGAACCCGACCTCAAGAATGGCAATGGGGGCATCCGCGATGCCCAGTCGTTGTGGTGGGCTGAACACGCTGGACTGGAGCTGGCCGATCAGGATGATCGCGACCTCAACGAGTGCTATGACGTCTTGTTAGCCACCCGGGTTGCGCTCCATCTCTCTTCGGGACATCACGGTGATGTCTTGCGTCTCCAAGAACAGGATTCGGCCGCTCGGTTGGCTGGATACGCGTCAGCGGATGAGCTGATGGGAGAGCTGGCGGCAGCAGCGCGAACGATCGCTTGGATCGCCAATGAGATGTGGGGTCGGGTGGGTCGTTCGGTGGGCGGCGAACGTGAGCGCGTTGCCCCGGGCATCGTCCTCGTCGACGGTGATATCGAGCTCGATGGTGATATCCCCCTATCGACCGATCCGATGATGATGATTCGGGTGGCGACGGCGGCGGCCCGTCATGGGGCCCGGATCGGTCGCCACACGCTGGACTATTTGGCCGCTGCGGTCCAACCGTGGCCGGGTCGGTGGCCAGCTGGGGCAGTCGACCAGTTCGTGGCCTTCTTGCTGGAAGGTCATCGCGCCATCCCGGTCGCCTATCACCGCTTCACCGTCGATCGGCATCTGTGGGAGACCACAGCGATCGCTGCCGACCTCTCCGATCGGGTGTCGCGGCCCGATCTGGCGGTGCTTGGAGCGCTCTTTCATGATCTTGGCAAGGGCTATGACGGTGATCATTCGGCGGTGGGAGTTGAGCTCATCGGCTCGATCGGTCCCCGTCTCGGGTTGCCGCCCCGCGATGTGGAGATCCTCCAGGCGATGGTGCGTCACCATCTCTTGCTGCCCGATGTGGCGGTGCGGCGTGATCTCAGTGATCCGGTCACCTTGCGATCGGTGGCTGACCAGGTGGGTTCGATCGAGGTCCTCCAGCTCCTCCACGTGTTGACGATCGCTGATTCGCGGGCCACCGGTCCCGCAGCATGGGGTGAGTGGAAAGCAGCCCTGGTCGATGAATTGGTTGACCGGGTGTCACTCCTCTTCGATGGTGGTGACCTCAGGGAAGCAACCTGGACCTTGTTCCCCGATGCTGACACGGTGACCCGGATGGCCAATGGGGTGCCAGCGGTGGTGATTACCGATGAGCGCATCGTGGTCGTCTATCCCGACCGGACCGGGATTTTCAGCCGGATTGCTGGGGTGATGGCCCTCCATGGGGTCAATGTGTTGTCAGCGCGAGCGGTTTCTGACCATGGTCATCAGCACGGGGGAGGGATGGCTGCTGCTGAGCTGCGAGTTGAGTTGCCGGTTGGGGTGGACATCGCCCGGTTGCGGGCTGAAGCCTTGTGGGCGATCGACGGCAAGGTGGCGATCGAGGCTCGGCTCGCCGCGAAGGTCGACTCCTACCGGCGGCGTCCAGCGGTGCAGGCAGCCACACCAGACCCCCCATCGGTGACCTTCCATGATGGGGCCAGCGAAGATGCCACCGTGATCGAGGTGAGGGCAACGACCACGATCGGGATTCTCTACCGGATCACTCGGGCGCTCAACGATGTCGGTCTCGATATTCGCCACGCTTCAGTCCAGACGGTGGGGTTGGAGGTCATCGACACCTTCTATGTTCGCGATTGGGCAGGCCAGATGATCACCGACCCGACTCATCGGTCCGAGATCGAGCGGGCTGTGCTCCACGCGGTTGCCTGACCGAGGGTCAACTAGGACGCGTCGTCGAGGGGATCGTCATCGGTGCGGTCTCGCAAGAACTGTTCGACCTCGGCAGCGAGCTGGTCGGCGTCGAGGGCTGATGAAGGCATCATCGATCCGCCCTCATCAGATGAGTCGGTCGCCGACAGATCGTGGGCGTGCTCGAGATGGTCGATATAGGACGCCAGGTCAGGATTGGCAGCGGCCAATTCGGCGAGCTGGGCATCGTAGGTGCCGAGGTGGAGATGGAGATTGCTGGTCGGGGGAGTGATCGATGCGATCGAGCTGAGGCGTTCGATCAGGGCGATCGACGCGTGGGGCGACATGAGATGGGAGGCATAGCGGGGCACCGCCGCCCACAACGACACCGTGGTGCAACCGTGTTGGGTGAGGGCATCGTGAACCACCCCGACGATCCCGGTCGGTCCTTCGTAGTCGGTCGGTCGAAGGCGATGGTGTTCGAGGAGGGCGGGATCGTCGGTGGTGCTAAAGATCGGGGTGGCCCGGGTATGGACCACATCGCCGAGGAAGGCTCCCAGGTTGTAGGCCTGGGTGATGCCAAGGTGGTCGACCAGGGCGGTGATCTGGGTGCTGAAGAGCCGCCACCGCAGGGCTGGTTCGGGGCCGATCACGACCACGAGGTCGGCGGTGGGTGTGGCCACTGCCCAGATCTTGACGGTGGGCCAGACGATCTCTCGGCGACGGTCGTCGGTGAGATGAACCCGGGGTCGTACGGTGGCGAAGTCGGTGAACGGTTCTGGGTCGATATCGGCGAGCAGGCTGGTTGGGGTTGAGCTGAAGAAGGAGGTGGCGGCGGTCGAGGCAGCCTCTCCGGCATCGTTCCAGCCGGTAAACGCGGTGATCATGATCGGATTGGTGACCGCATCGGGTGAGAGCTGCCATCGCAGATGTTCCATCAGGTCGCTCAGGTTAGGCGATCGATCTGGGTGTGCCGTGTGGTCGGTGTGGCGTGATCTACCCCTGGTGCCGACTACGGTGGCAAGGGTGATACGTCAAGTCTGCGATATCGCCGAGGTCACCACCGATCTTGTCGATGCGTTCGCCCGGTTGATTCCCCAGCTGTCCTCGTCGGCTTCACCGCCGACCAGTGATCACCTCAAGGCGATCGTTGCGGCCCCTGATTCGGTGCTGTTTGTCGCCGAGATCGAGGGTCGTGTGGTCGGCAGCTTGACCCTGGCGTGGTATCACATGCCGACGGGGACCAAGGCCTGGATCGAGGATGTTGTCGTCGACGAATCGGCCCGTGGCCGAGGAGTGGGCGATGCCTTGAACCGGGCAGCGATCGATGAGGCGCTTCGACGCGGTGCCCGCCATGTCAACCTCACCAGCCGTCCGACGCGGGAGGCGGCCAACCGGTTGTATCAACGGCTGGGCTTTGTTCCCTACGACACCAATATGTATCGCTACACGCCCTAGAACTTGATGTCTTCAGCGCCTTGACGGACCTGCCAGTCGCGGTCGGTGAGGGCCCGTTCGAGGGCGGCATCGATATCGGGGCCATCGAATGGGGCGAGTGCTAGCACGGCTCGGCGCCGTACCGAGGCCCGGTCGTTGAGGGCCGCCAGAATCGCCGGACGTCCTCGTTCATCGCCGATCGCTCCCAGCGCGGCCACCGCCGATTCACGCACCAAGGCATCGTCGTGTGAGGTGAGAGCGATCAGGCGGTCGAGGATCGGATCGGGCACGGTGCTGTGCTCTCCGCAGGCCCACGCCGCGGTTTCGATCACGCTGGGGTGGTCGTCGTCAAGGGCTACAGCGAGGTGGACGGTGGGGTAGCGGGCAGCGAGTTCGGTAGCTCGATGGCGAACGCGATGGTCGGGATCACCCAGGGCGGCGGTCAGTTGGTCTTCGGTGAGCACCCCGAGACGGTCGAGGGCGCCGAGGGCGTAGCGGCGCAGGGAGGGATCTTCCGAGCTGAGTCCAGCGAGTGCAGTGGCGGTATCGCCGCGATATCCCGCTTCGACGATCTGTCGACGATCGAGGTGATCGGAACGCTCGGGGCGGCCCTCATCGGCATCGCCTGATGTCGTCATCCTTGGAGGAGCCGGGTGAAGTGGATGACCGCAAACGACAAGGTGGCAGCGATGGCGATAGCAGCCAAGATCCCGAGCAAGATCGCGATGGCGCTGCTCGTCGCCAGGGCCAAAAGGCGGCGGATGGGGTCGGGGCGGTGATACTCGGGGGTATCGAGATAGTCGACCGGGATGCCCGTTGGAGGCGATGTCGGGTCGCGTGGCACTTTGGGTTGGCTTCTGGCATGCTGTCGCCAGCCGATAGCCAGGAGGCCAACGAGGGCAAATCCACTGATCAGGATCGCTCGAACCGTCAGTTCGGTAAGGGAGGATGCAAGGGTGACCGACACGCAATTCATGACATTACCTGGCTCTGACCGGTCAGAGCCGGTCGCGGTGCCCCGATGGCGTCGCTGGTTGACCGCGGTGGTGTCGGTGGTGTCGTTCGCGGTCTTGGTCGCGGTCCCGGTTGCATCGCTCTTGCCGTCAACACTGGTTGCTCGCTCCTATAACGCTCGACTCCAGGTTGATCAAGAGGCCCCGTTTGCCTTGGTGCCGGGGAGGGCCCAGCCGGTTGATGAGCTGGTTTCTCTGGGTGAGTTGGGAGCGGTCGCCGACCGCTATCCCTCTGAGGGGGATTTCTATTTTGTGACGGTTCGCGAATCCCGTCAGAGCATGTTGTCGTGGGTGCTCAGCGGGGGAGAAGAGGTGGTCGATTTTCTCACCCGAGAGGACAAGTACGGGTTCCGCACACCGACCCAGCAGCGCACCTTGAGCTTGGCATCGATGCGGACCTCTGAGCAGGTGGCTGAATATGTGGCGCTGCAAGAGGTTGGGTATGAGCCCAAATTGGTGCCTGGGGAGGTCTTGATCGAGCAGATGGTCTGTCTTGAAGCCAATCCTGAAGGCACGGCGTGTACCCGGTGGAGCCCATCTGATGAGGTCCTCGATCCGGGGGACAAGATCTTGTCGGTGGGCGGGGTTGACGTGGCCAACGTGGATGAGCTGATCACCGTTCTCGAGGGGTATTCGGCGAGTGATGAGGTGACGATGACGATCGACCGTCCCGGTACCGGGGTGATCGAGGTGGCGGTGCCGCTGACATCAGCACCCGATGATCCCGATCGAACGATCGTGGGGTTCTACCCCTTCGATACCGCCCAGATCGAGCTGCCGTTTGAACTCGATATCGATACCGGTGCGATCGGTGGGCCATCGGCGGGATTGGCGTTCACCTTGACCTTGATCGATGAGTTGACCCCGGGCGAGTTGACCGGCGGGCAGCGGGTGGCGGTGACCGGCACCATCCGTCTCGATGGCTCGGTTGGCCCGATCGGCGGGCTGCGGCAAAAGGCGGCCTCGGTGGCCCAGGCTGGTGTCGAGGTGTTCTTGGTTCCGACAGCCCAGGGCGAGGAAGGGATCGAGGCAGCTCGTCGGGTGGTCGGTGATCAGGTGGAGATCATCCCGGTCGCCGATCTTGATGAGGCCTTGGCGGCCCTGGAAGCACGGGGCGGTACACCGCTCGATCCTGACGACCTTTCTTGACGATCGGGGTTGAGCTGGCCCGAATTGCCGCATCTTGTCGGGAAACAGGGTTTACGCTCGGGCTATGGCCAATACGCCGTCGCGCCCAGATCCCTCATCGCCGCGTTCTGTTGCTCACGCCGAGTTCAACACTGGGCGTCGGGGCTACCGCATCGACGAGGTGAGAGGTTTCCTCATCGCGGTCGGTGCTGAACTCGATCGGTTGCAAGAGCGGATCCGTCAGCTGGAAGCATCGCTGAATTCACGCCCACCAACGGTGTCGCCGGACGAACTTGATGATGATGTGCTCGCTCGGGTGTTGGGCGATGAAACGGTAAGGGTGCTCCAAACCGCTCGTGAGTCCGCTGAGGAGATTCGTCAACGGGCCGAAGAGGATGCATCGCGCTTGATGGCCGAGGCGACGGCCGCAGCCGATACCGCCCGTCAGGAAGCCGATGCCGATGTCGCCCGTCAACGCCAAGAAGCTGAGGAGTCGGCATCAGCCCAGATCGAGGCAGCCAAGGAGCAGGGCCGCGAGATGGTGGATGAGGCTCGGGCCTATCGGGAGCGGGTGCTCGCCGATCTTCAGCGGCGAACCAGCTTGGCGCGAGACCAGATCGAGAGCTTGATCCATGGCCGTGATCGGCTCTTGGAGGTCTTTGAGCGGTCCCGGTTGGTGGCGGTTGACGTGACCTCGGGCTTGAAGGAGATCGATCTTCCCGACGAATACGTCAATTTGGCAGCGACGACCGGACCGGTGCCGGTCATGGTGCCGTCGGCCCCGCGACCGGCCGATTCACGTCCGACCACCCTGGCCGATCTGGTGGAGGCCACCGCCGATATCGATGATCGAGCGGGGACCGAGGATGGCGATGAGATCGTGGTCAAGGTCGATGATGAATCCGGTGATCCCGCTGGCACCGATGACTCAGACGATGATGAGAGTGGTGCCGAGAACGTTGAGGACACCGCTGAGGTTGCGGACTCGGAGGATGTCGATGAGGGTGTCGATTCTGATCTCGATGATGGTGAGGTGAGCGCTGAGGACGCTGCTGGTGATGAGGATGCCGATACCGGTGATGACCTCTCCAACGATGAATCGCCCGCCAATGTGGTGACCCTCTTCCCAGCGACGTCTGACGGTGAGACGCCGGAACCTCACCTCGGTGTGGTCGCCGATGCTGACGACGACGATGCTGACGACAATGATGACGACGAGGATGATGATGAGGGTGGAGCTGAGCCGTCTGGTGATACCGGTGGTGATGTGGCGTCGTCCAGTGATGTCAAGGGGCTCTTCGCGCGGCTTCGAGATGGCATGAGCCAGGCTGATGACCCCGGCGACGTTGGCGATGAGGTCGGCGATGAGGAGTTGGCTGGTGATCCGATCGATGCCGAGGAGAGCAACGACGATCCGGTTGATGGAAGCGGCGCCAGCGCGTTCGTTCAGCGTGATGAGGCCCTGACGACCTTGATGACCACCGCCGCTCGCCAGCTCAAGCGAGTGATGGCCGATGAACAGAACGACCTCCTCGATGCCTTGCGGCGGGGAGATAGTGATGCCGATGACTTGGTGCCATCGGCCGAGGAGTATGCGGCGCCCTATCTCGACGTCCTCGCCGAGAGCCTGTCCGATGCTGCCGTGTCCGGCGCCGCGGTGGTGGACGATTCCGTTCGTCAGCCGGCCGACGATGTGCTGGAAGGGGCCCGTGCCCTGGCGGTGTCCCATCTGGTCGAGCCCTTGCGTCAGCGCTTGGCTGCCGTCATCGCCGAGGCATCAGGTGATGCTGACGAAATCGTGAGAGCGGTTCGGATGGTCTATCGCGAATGGAAGCTTCACCACATCGATGCCGAACTCGACAGCGTGTTGTGCTCAGCGTTCGGTCATGGCCTGGGTGCAGCGATCCCGGCTGGCACCCCGGTGGTGTGGGCTGTCGATCCCTCGGCGGTGGCGTGCCCCGAGTGTGAGGACAACTCCTTGGCTAGCGGCGTGGTCGCTGGCGATGAGTTTCCCACCGGGCATCGCGCTGCTCCCGCGCATCCGGGCTGCCGATGCCTGACCCTTCCGGTTGGCAGCTAGTCTCGGCGTGAGATGACGCCTTCACCACGCATGTCCGTTCCGCGTTTCACCGGCCGATCGGCAGTGATCACCCTGGGTGTGATCGTTGCAGCGATCTTGATCTTTGGTCGATTTATCGCCCAGTTCTTGGTCGATATTGCCTGGCATCAAGCCTTGGGTCGAAGCGATGTGTTGTGGGGCCAGATCCTCACCCGGATCGGGCTGTTTGGTGGCTTCTTCCTGTTTTTTGTGGTGGTGGCAACGATCAATCTGTTCATTGCTGATCGGGCCGCGCCCGATGAGTTTCCCGCCAATGTGCACCCCTATGTCGAACAGTTCCATCAGGTGTTTGGCTCGCGGTTGAGACTGGTGCGTTATGGCGGCGCCCTGGTGCTGGCCTTCTTGTTGGCCCTGCCGATGTCGTCGTATTGGCAATCCTGGCTCCTCTTCCGTCATGCTCAACCCTTCGGATCCACCGATCCTCAGTTCGGGCTCGATGTCGGGTTCTATGTCTTCACCTTGCCCTTCATGTCGTTGGTGGTCGATTGGCTCTTCGTGGCCCTGATCGCGGTGATCGTGTTGACCGTGTTCGCCCACCTGGTCAATGGCGGGGTGGTGTTCACCTCGTCGTGGCCGGCGGTCCGGTCGGCCACCAAAGCCCATCTGGCGGTCTTGTTGTCGATCCTCGCCGCGGTCAAGGCAGCCGACTATTGGCTCAGTCGCTATGAGCTGACCTTCGGCACCCGCGGCTTCGTTCAGGGGGCGACCTATACGGTGGTCAAGGCCCAGATCCCGGCCCTCATACTCCTGGTCATGATCGGGTTGTTGACGGCGATCCTGTTCTTGGTGACCATCCGAACCGGTCAGTGGCGAGTGCCCTTGGTGTCATCGGTCTTGTGGCTGGTGATGATGATCGTCGGCGGCATGGTCTATCCCTCAGTCGTCGAATCCTTGGTGGTGCGACCCAACCAAGAAGAGCGTGAAGCTCCCTATATCGCTCGCAATGTTGAAGCCACTCGAGCAGCGATGGGGATCGATGAGGTCACCACCAAAGAGGTGACCTTTGCTGACCTGTCGGCTGACCAACTCGAGGCCGACACCAAACCGTTTGAACGGGTTCGACTCTTGAACCCCAGCCTGATGCTGTCGCGGTTCCGGATCGACCGTGGTGAGGTGGCTGGGCTCAAGATCGCTGACCTTGATGTTGATCGTTATGACCTGGGCGATGGCACCGAGCAGGTCTTGGTGGCAGCGCGTGAACTCGATTTGGGCACGGTGGCCAACACGACCTGGCAGGGCACCCATTTGGCCAATACCCGTGGATGTGAACTGGTGGTCGCTCCGGTGGGTGAGGTGACGGTGAACGACCGGCCGCGCTATCGCGTGCCCGAAGTGGATCGACCCGAGCTCTATTTCAGCCCCGATATTGGGGGCTATTCGGTGGTCGGCACCGATGTTGCTGAGAATCCGTGCGGTGAGAATGAGCCCTATGCCGGCACCGCTGGGGTGCCGATGGGTGGTCTATTCCGGCGAGCGGTGATGGCCTTGGCGTTCCTCGACTACAACCTGGTCGGATCGGGCGCGATCAATGCCGATTCCCAACTCTTGTGGATCAAGTCAGCCCAGGATCGGGTCGAAAAGATCGCTCCCTTCTTCAGCTACGACGGCGATCCCTACCCGGTGGTGGTCGATGGTGGTGTCCAGTGGGTGATCGATGGCTACACGATCACCAGCCGGTATCCCTACGCCCAGCGGATTGGTGGAGTCCAGCTCAGCCGGTCGACCGGGTTGACCGGTGATGCCAATTACATTCGCAACAGTGTGAAGGCCACGGTTGACGCCTACACCGGCGAGGTCCGGTTCTATGTGATCGATCCTGATGATCCGATCGTGACGGCGTGGGGCAAGGCGTTCCCCGATCTCTTGGTGCCGGTCGCTGAGATGCCCGCCGAATTGAAGCAACACTTGCGCTATCCCGAAGACCTATTCCGGGTCCAAACGGCGCTCTATTCGAAGTATCAGATCGCCCCCGACAAGTTCTTCCAGCGGACCGGGGCGTGGTCGATCGCCCAGGCTCCGTCGGTGGACCGCCAAGATGCCGGCACGGTGGGTGCTGGTGCCAGCCCAGAGGTTGCCAACACTCGGCAAGCCTTTGCCACCGAGTCAAATGTGAGCCGGTTCCATCCCTATTACACCCTGTTTGGTGGTAGCCAAGCGGTTGCTGATCATGATGAACGCTTTGTCATGTTGCGACCCTTCGTGCCCTTCTCCACCGATGATCAGCGCACCGAGCTGCAGGCCTATATGACGGCATCGAGCGAGCCGGATTCGTATGGGGAGTTAACCTCCTATGTGGTGGCTGATGATCCCCTCCCCGCCGGTCCGTTGAGGGTCGCCGACCAGGCTGAGTCCGAGTTGCAGATCAGTAGTGCGTTGACCTTGCTGGCCAACCAGGAGACCGGCACCAAGGTCAAGTTTGGCGATATGCAGCTGATTCCGGTGGCTGATGGGTTGGTCTATGTGCGCCCGGTCTATGTGGTGTCCAGTGATGTGACCGAATACCGCAATGTGATCGTGTCGTATAACAACCGTTCGGTGATGGCGCCTCGGCTCGATGAGGCCTTGGCTCGACTCTTCTCCGGCTATGAGGCGTCAAGCCCAGCGGTCACCGCTGACGATGGCGATGAGGGAACCGTCGAGAGTGGCGACACCGGTGCTCCAGCCGACATCACCAGTGTGTTGGCTCAAGCCGATCGGGTGTTTGCCGAGGCTCAGGATGCTCTCGCTGCTGGCGATCTGGGGGCCTATCAGGACGCCATGAATCGGGTGGGTGCGCTCATCGATCAGGCCAACGACCTGATCGGCCAACCCGCTCCATCAGATAGCTAACCGGTTGACGGTTATCGATTTGTCAAGAACGCGGTCGGCGAGTTGTCGTAGCCTGAACCTATGACATCGCTGGCGGTCAATGGGATCACCCTCGAATACGACGAGCATGGCGACGGTGAGCCGTTGGTGCTCGTGATGGGATTGGGCGGGCAGCTCATCGACTGGCCGTTGGATCTTGTCGAGCTCTTCGTTGAGCGAGGATTCCGGGTGATCCGGTTCGACAATCGAGATTCCGGCTTGTCGACGGTGTTCTCCGAGGTGGCACCGCCGTCGATGGCGGAGCTCTTCACGGCGATCGCGTTTCGTCGTCCGCTTCGAGCGAGCTATCTCTTGAGCGACATGGCCGATGATGTGATCGGACTGCTCGATGCCCTCGATATTGACCAGGCTCATATCGTTGGGGCATCGATGGGGGGCATGATCGCCCAAGAGCTCGCCATCGGATATCCCGAACGGGTGAGGTCGCTGACCTCGATCATGTCGACCACCGGAGCGCGAGGGGTGGGTGGGCCAACCTGGCGGGTTCGGGCATCGTTTATTCAGCGGGAACGAGCTCGCAAGAAGTGCACCACCGATGAGGAACTGATCGATGTCGCTGTCGATCACTATCGTCTTGTGGCCGGTCCCCGGTTTGATGCGCTGGAGTTTCGCAAGATGATGGCGGCGGGTATGAAGCGCAGTTTCCAGCCGGAGGGGACTGCTCGTCAGATGGCAGCGATCAGCGCGAGCGGCGATCGGACCCATGCGTTGGCCACGGTGGAGGCGCCCAGTTTGGTGATCCATGGGATGGCCGACACCTTGATCCGTCCCAGTGGTGGGGTAGCGACATCGAAGGCGATTCCGGGATCGCGTCTACTGATGTTCAACGATATGGGTCACGACCTTCCTCGGTCGCGGTGGCGAGAGGTGACCGAGGCGATCGCTGATCACGCCCATCGAGTGGTCGATTGAGGCATTGATGCTGGGCAAGGCGATGGCCCGAGGCGCTTGCGCTGGGTGTCAGCGGCTGCGATAGCCAAACGGAAACTCAAGCCGGTGGGCAGCCAAGAGGTCGGCATCGGCGAGCAGGTCGGCGGTAGGGGCATCGGCCACAACCCGGCCGTGGTCAACGATCACCGAGCGTTCGCAGGTTGCCAGGGCGAAGGGGAGTTCGTGGGTGATGATGAGCTGGGTTTGGGGCAGGGTTGTCAAGAGATCGCCCAGCTCGCGTCGACCGACCGGGTCGAGCCCGGCAGTCGGTTCGTCGAGCACCAAGAGTCGGGGGCTCATCGACAGCACCGTGGCGAGCGCGGCCCGTCGTTTTTCGCCACCACTGAGGTGGTGAGAGGTGCGGTCGGCAAGATGGCTGGCGCCGACATCGGCGAGGGCCTGGCTGACCCGCTGGTCACGCTCAGCACCGTCGATGCCGAGATTCGCTGGCCCGAACGCGACATCTTCGCGCACGGTCTGCATAAAGAGTTGGTCGTCGGGGTCTTGAAACACCGAGCCGACCATGGTGCGAATCTCGCGCACATGCTGGTCGACCACGGGAAGACCGTCAACCTCGATACGACCTGCTTGTATCGCCAGCAACCCGTTGATCTGTAACGCGAAGGTGGTCTTGCCGGCTCCGTTGGGGCCCAGCAGGGCCACTCGTTCGCCGGATTTGATCGAGAGGCTGAACCCATCGAGTACCAGGGGCCCGTTCGGATAGCGGAACGAAACGTCGGTGGCGGTCAGGCCGGCAGCGATCATCGCAACCCCGCTATCGCAGCGACCACTGCAGCGATCGCTGCTGGTGCGAGCGCACAACAGGTGGCGAGTGTGGTGGTGGGCTGTGGTGATCTCGATCCCAGGTCGGGGAGTCGGCCGGTGAACCCCCGGGCCAGCATGGCGAGATGGACCCGCTCACCACGCTCATAGGTGCGCACAAACAAGGTGCCAGCCGACTGGGCGATCGGTTTGGCTTGCCAAAGCCAGCGAGGGTCGTGGGCTCGGGCGGCCATCGCTTGACGCATCCGGTGTAGCCCGTCGGTGAGCAGGTCGAGGTAGCGGAACATGAACGCGATGATCGACACGACCACCGTTGGCAGTCGAAGACGGCCGAGTCCGGCGATGATGTCCGGGACGGTGGTGGTGGCGGTGAGCACGATGCTGGCCATGGCGCCGAGCACCGATTTGGCGGTCACGTTGAAGGCAGCCCACAGCCCGGGTTCCGACAACTCGATCGGACCGATGTGGACGGTTGGGCCACCGGCCACAACGGGCACGATCAGGGCAAAGGTGAGGAAGGGGGCTATGACCATCAGTCGGGGAACCAGCCGTCGTATCGGCAGCTGGGCGGTGATGATCACGATGGCGATCATGGCGGTGTCGATCGCGAACGCCCACCACGCGGTGCGCGGTGTCAGGGCCACGGCGATCACGAAGGCAATGGTGCCGAGCACTTTGGGTGCAGGGTTGAGCCGGTGCACCGGTGAGGTTCGGGGCAGGTGGAGGTGGGCGTGGGTGGGTTGGTGGTCGAGGTGTTGGGCGTGGGTATCGCTCATCGGTGGCCGCTCAGCGCGCTGCGGGTGAGCGCCGGCTGCTCGCGAGACCGAATGCGCCGATCCCGACCAGGAGGACCACAAGGGTGCCAGCGATGCCGGCGATGGCAAGACTGACCACTTCGTTGTCGATGCCGGCGGTTGCATAGTCGGCAAAGATCGAGTTGGTCAAGGAGTGTTCGGCGGTGCTGGCGAATCCCTTCTGGTCGGCGACCCGCTCCAGGCCATCGGGGCTCCCCGACGCGAATTGGGCGATCACCGCAGCGATCGCCAGCGATACCACGGCACCAGCCACCACAAAGGGGCGCACGCCCATGGGTTGGCCGGCGGTGTTGATGTTGAGGCCGCGAGCGCCAGCAACCAGGTCGGGTCGGGCAGCGAGCACCGCACCGACCGCTGCAGCGGAGATGAGGCCTTCGCCGATGCCGATCAGGGTGTGGACACCGACCATCGCGCCAAAGACGTCATCGAATGGCACTGGCGCCGATGCACCGAACAGCCACTCGATCGAGAACGCCACCGACGAGAGCACCACTGATGCACCGGCGGCAATGCCGGTTGCGGCGATGATCCCGGCCCGATTGCGCGACAGCAGGCGGCGTACGAGGTGGTAGAGGGCCCATCCGGCGAAGGCCGGCACGATCGCCATATTGAGGATGTTGTAGCCGAGTGCTGACAGACCGCCGTCAGCGAAGATGAGTGCCTGGACGATGACCACGATGGTGACCACCAAGCTGCCGACCCACGGGCCGAGCAAGATGGCGGCCAGAGCGCCGCCGAGCAGGTGCCCGCTGGTGCCGCTGGCAACCGGGAAGTTGACCATCTGGGCAGCGAAGATGAATGCTGCCGCGAGTCCAGCGAGGGGGATCTGCCGGTCGCCGAGTTCGGTGCGGGCCCGGCGTAGTGCCAGGGCGACCATGGTGACCGAAAAGATGGCTGTTGCGATCGCAACCGAGGGTTCGAGGAGTCCGTCCGGAGCGTGCATGGCAAGCATGATGCGTGAAGCTACTGCAATTCAGTCGCAATAAGCAACTGAGCGCCGGGGGAGCGAGACGTGCCACACTGGTGGAGATGGATGCCCGTGCCGATCGCGTTGATGATGCTGATCTGGCTGAGGTGCTGCGCGGTAGCGGCAACCGGCTGACTCAAGCTCGTCGTCTGGTGTGGGAGGTGCTCGGAGCGAACGGCCATCTCACTGTGGCCGAGATTGCCGACGCGGTGGCTGAACGGGACGCGTCGATCAATCGTTCATCGGTGTATCGGGCACTCGAAATCTTCGCTGAGCTCGACCTGGTGCGCGAGTCGCGCACCGATGTCACCGGTTCGTCAACGTGGGAACGTCGTCACCCCGATGGTGTGATCCATCTGGTGTGTACCGAATGTGAGCAGGTGATCCATCACCGCACCGATGCTGTCGACCGGTTGCGTGCTGAACTCACCGCTGCCGGCTACGACCCGACCACGATCGACATCCGGGTTGATATCCGCTGCTGCAACAAGGGGACATAGCCGCCGTTGCCGGGGCGATGAGCCGCATTCAGGCTGAATGCGTGGGTGGCAGGGCACCACATCGTGGTGGTCAATTCGATGTGGGCGGGGCTGTGGGGAAGCTCCAACACCGATGTGATTCGGGGTCGATCAGGATCGGTCAATTTGGTGGTGTGGTTGAGCTCTGTTCGCTGTAGGTTGATCTGTTCACGTTTGTGAACTCATGGCAGAGTTCAGTGCGGCGATGCGTCGCATGAACGGCTGTCAGAACAACGACCACAAAGACCACAACTACTTAAGCGCCATCGGAGGCACTTATGAATCAATCACGACGACTATTCTGGCGCGCGCCCATGATCGGGGTCATCCTGGCTCTGGTGTTTGCTGTCGCCCCGGGTTGGACCGCCGAGGCCAAAGAGCTCACCGGTGTGATCAACAATGTGACGCTCACTGGCGATCTTGACTGGGATGGCGACTTTGAGCCCCTTCCCACTGACGGAACCCCGGTTGACAAGTGGATCAATTTCCGCACTGAGATCGACTGGTGTATCCCATCCGGCTCCAATCCAGAAGCTGGTGACACCTTTACGCTGCAGCTTCCCGAGTACTTCGGTAAGCCGCCTGCATTTGACCTGAGCGCCGGCGATGGTTCGGTTGTTGCCACGGCATCGGTGGGCGATTCGGCTCCCTACGTCATCACCTTCACCTTCACCGACTATGTCGAGGGTCATCTCGACGTGTGCGGTTCGGCGTGGTTCGAGAGCCGGCTTGATGAGCCGGAGTTTGATACCGAATACACGCTTGAGTACGTGGTTGATGGCCAGGTGGTGTCGAGCAACACCATCACCACTGAGTCGTTTACGCCGCCTCCGGCCGATCAGCCGAGGAAGTGGTCCAGCTGGGAAGATGATGCCCAAACCCAGCTCAAATGGGGTATCGAAACCCCGAACGGTCCCTGGGACAGCACGCTGGTCAATGAAGACATCGCTGGAGCTGGGTTTGAGTTCGTCTGTAGCGATATCAAGGTTTCGCTGTGGAAGGCTGATGCTGGTCCGCCTCAATGGATGAGGGATCTCGATGCCAGCGACTACACCGTCGATAGCTGCACCCCAACCGCGGCCAAGATCACCCTTCACATGAATGCTTCGCCCAACGGCGAGGCGCCGGCCGGGCATTTTGTCCGAGTCGAGTTCTTGTCGCAGGTTGTTGAAGATCGCGATAACTACCGCAACACCGTTGACGTCACCGTTGACGATCGGGAGACCCAAAGTGTGACCGATGATGCTCCACGCACGGCGGCCGGCGGCGACGGTGGCGGTAATGATGTGCCCAGTATCGATATCGAGAAACTCGATACCGACGGTAATGATGCCGATACCGAGGCTGATGCAGTCGCACTTGGTCTCGAGCCGGGCAGCGCCGATCTGCGCTTCGTCATCACCAATGACGGCAATGACGACCTTCTCAATGTTGAGGTCACCGACGCCATCGATGCTGGTAACGCCACGGTTGATGGCCTCACCTGCGACTTCAACGGTGATGGCACCTTCACCGGCACCGGTCCCACCGATGGGCCCTTCGTGAAGGATGGTGCCGAGACAGCGACCTTCGAGATTGATGCATCATTCGAGTGCAAAGCCACCCTGAACGGGGTGATGTCGGATTCGCCGCATGCCAATACGGCCACCGTTACGGCCAATTCGACCGACGAACCTGACCGCGAGGTCACCGATAGCGATTCATATCACGCCACCGCAAAGCCGGCGGCGTATGACTTGGCGGTTCGGAAGACGACTGAGGCTGGTCAGGTCGCCGTTGGTGACACGGTGGTGTTTGATGTTGAGGTGTTTAACCAGGGTGAGGTTGAT